>CAVOBC010000434.1:0-3586 GCA_963693635.1 Gammaproteobacteria bacterium
GGATCGCGGAAGGTCTCGACCGGATTTCGCCAGATCAGCGGTCAGTGGTTGAGCTGACTTACTACGACGGATGCTCCTATCAGGAGATCGCCGAGATCATGCGCTGCCCGGTGAACACCGTGAAGACGCGCATGTTTCACGCCCGCAGACGTCTCGCGAAACTATTGCCGCGGCTTGGAGAACAAACAAGTGATGCGTCTGCCGTGGACGATCAAACTCCGATTGGAGAGCGAGCAGGAGTCCACGATATTCCGCGGGATGGCGGTCAGTAGGAACCTGAGGGACATGATCGGGTCAAAGGCCTCGGTGGGTGCCCAAAGGCCTCGGTGATGGGCTCGGCGGGTAAACGGACTCTTGTTTTTTGAGAATAAGGGTTAAGAACCGGGCCGAAGAACAGGGCCGAAGAAAAAAGAAGGATGTGACAGGAAATGCGAAGTAAGAGCCAGCACAGCGATGTGCAAGTGTTGTTGCCATGGCTGGTTAACGGCAGTTTGGCGCCGACAGAACGCGACAAGGTGCTGTCGCATTTGATGAGCTGTGGGGCTTGTCGTCGTGAACGCGACCGGTTGCAAGCGCTGCAGGAACTGGTCAAAGAAGACATGGACCAGAGCGATTATCGCTTCTCATTCAACCGGGTGCTGCGGCGCATCGAAGCGGGCGAGCGTGATCGCCAGAGTCTGCAGGTTGAAGATGCGCTCGCAAAGCGGCGCCTGGCCGGGCGCTGGATCCCGCTTGCGAGTGTTGCGGCCGGCTTTGTCTTCGCGGTCATTTTCGCACTGAACCTCGAAACGCCGGACATGCGAGACGGGTTTCGCACGTTGAGTTCCGCGCAAGACACGAGCGGATTGCCGCACGAGGTTCGTCTGACGGTAGACGGCGGGTTGTCCAGCCATGAGTTGCGACAGTTGCTCTCGACTCGCACGGCAGCAATTTTGTCGGGCCCGGATGAAGCGGGCACTTACCACGTGGTCATGGACGTGCCGGCTTCGATGACAGATGCCGAGTTTTTGGGGTCCGTTTCTGATCTTGAAGGAGTGGCCCATGCGGAATATGCCGGGCACCCCTGAGCGGGTCGTGGGCGCGACGCTGCTAAGGTCCTTCATCGCCGTTCTCGCGGTTGGCGTGGTGCTGACCGGATGCCGTTCCGCGCAGGAAGTGCGGGATCGGGACGCCTACATTGAGCGGCAGATTGTCTTTACGATTCCGGACGGCAGCCGGGATATCGGTGACAAACTGCCAGATCCGCTGGCGGAACAACGCCAACAATCTATGATTGCGCGCATTCTGCGCCTGCATGATCTGAAGAAAATATCGCAATGGTCGGTCCGTGCGCTCGGCTTGCGCGCGGTGGTCGCGGAAGTCACAGGCCCGGGCAGCATCGCCGACATCATCCGCCGGCTTCGCAGCGACAAACGCATTGAATCTGCTGACGTCGTCCGCAAGTATCGGCTTCTCGGCTACAACGATGCTTATTTCCACATGCAGGCGTCGTTTGGGCAGAATGACCTGGAGATGATTCATGGACTCGCGATGGGGCGCGATGTCACGGTCGGCGTCATCGACACCGGCATGGACAGACTGCATCCCGAGTTGAAAGACCGCATCGTCTATTCCGCGAATTTCGTAGCGCACGATGCCAATCGCTTTGACGAAGATGACCACGGCACGGCCGTCGCCGGGGTCATTTCCTCAGAAGCGAACAATGAACTCGGCATCGTGGGGGTTGCTCCCGCGGCCAAGATCATGGCTTTCAAGGCGTGTTGGCAGGGTCAGAACCATCGGGATGCTGGCTGCGACAGTGTGTCGCTCGCCCGTGCGCTGGTCGCAGCGATTGGTGAAAAACCAGACATCATTAATCTTTCACTCGCAGGGCCGGATGACTTACTCATCCGACGGCTGATCAAGACTGCTACGGACCGTGGCATCATCGTGGTTGCAGCCGCAGAGGCAAACGGCGAGTCCTTTCCGGCGTCGATGGATGAAGTGATTGCCGTATCAGAATCGCTCATTTCGGCAACCGACGTGCTGCCTGTCAATAGCGTGCTGGCACACGGCACCGATGTACTGACAACCACACCGGGCTCCACCTATGCCTTCAGGAGTGGAAGTTCCATGGCGAGTGCCTACGTAAGTGGTATTGCCGCCCTTCTGAAGGAGCAGCAACCGAATCTGACCTCGGCCAGCCTCATGGCCCAAATCCGGCGAGCGGCGTCCGCTCACGTTGACGCGCTCCCGATCGTGGACCTCTGCGCGACGGTTGCACGCGGCGACGGCGAGTTGTGCAAGTCAACCTCGGTGGCGCGTAACCCCTAACCTGGCGACCTGGTCAAGAGCAAGCGGCTCAAAACCGCCCTGGTAGCCAGAAAAAAACCGATTCCGGATCAAATTGGGCGGGTTCGCACGCGCTGCTCGTCTGTACCCTCGCGCCGATATGAATTGACGTCTCAACCTGCGGCGATGGCCGATGTCCGGCTGGTTATCGATAGCGCGAGCCGAGCGTCGACAACGTGTCGAAGAACTCTTCGCTAATCTCGCGCAGAATGGACGCGACCGGTTTGACCGTGTCGATTCTGCCCGCAACCTGACCTGTGAGCGGGATCGCTGCCTCCATGTCGCCGCCGAAATAGAGATCCTGGGCCGAGCCGAACTCCGGCATCACGTTTTCCTTGATGCGTGTCTCAAGCTCGGTGGTCTTTTCGGTTTTGAGCGCTCGCAGTGCGGGTGAGTGGAAGCGGTTGAGAAAGATCGTGCCCGTTTCCTCAGCGTTGACGATGGCATCCTTCCAGTTCTGATGAACAGGCGACTCGGCGGCAGACACCATGCGCGTGCCCAACTGCACGCCCTCGGCGCCGAGTGCGAATGCGGCTGCCATTGATTTGCCGTCGACAAAGCCGCCGGCGGCGATGATAGGTACGCTAAGTCTGTCCCGCACAAGTGGCAGAAGAACCATGGATGAGACCGCGTCAGGGCTCTTGAAGCCGCCGCCTTCGCCGCCTTCAACGACGAGACCGTCGACGCCGGCTGCCACGGCCTTTATCGCAGCTCTTAACGTTGGTACGACGTGGAACACGGTAAGACCGGCGCTCTTGAGGACCTCGGTGTAACGCGTGGGGCTGCCGGCTGACGTCGTCACGAAGGTGACACCCTGGTCGATCACAAACTCGGCAATATGGGGGTCGCGCACGAACGCCTGGGCGATGTTCACACCGAACGGCTTGTCGGTCAGTGTCCGCATCTTTTTGATCTCATCCTTGATGACGTCAAGTTCACCGGATGAGGTCTCAATGATACCCATGCCGCCGGCGTTGGAAACAGCCGACGCGAGTTGCGAGCGGGCGATCCAGCCCATGGGTGCCTGGACGACGGGAATCTCGACACCGAGCATGTCAGTGACGCGGTTGCTGAAGGTCATAGGGACTCCGGGTGGGGGTTTTGGTAGACACGCAATGTGTAGTCAATGTTTGAGAGGAACGATGTCTCTTGCTCAAGTTGAAAGTGGTCTGGCAACTCGGGAAAACATACGTCGCCCTCAACGGTCGCATCGATCGTCGTGAGGTAGAGGGTATGGGTCATCGGCAGCGCCTGC
>CAVOBC010000435.1:0-3585 GCA_963693635.1 Gammaproteobacteria bacterium
GATTGCGCCACCTGCCGGCAGGCCGTGTCCGCAGCGTGACTGATGCGCTTGCTTCACCCGAGATCGCGGAACGCCAACTGGTGCAGACGATCCGTGACGGTGACAAGGACCTGCAAACCCTCGGGCTGCCGTACCGCTTCAGTGGAACACCGCATGTGGCGTTCCGTCCACCGCCGCACCTCGGGGAGCACACGGTTGAGGTTCTCGCCGATCTCGGCTTTGGCGACGATGAGATCGCCGAGATGCTTGAGAGCGGTGTACTGCGCAAGTCGTAGCCGGGGCCAACAGTCCGCGTGTGGTGCGAGCCGGCAGAGCAATCGCCCGCTGATGTTTGCGACTCACACCGCCTGACTGATCAGCCCGGCACTGCGTTTGTCCAGTGCATCGATCGCGGGTATCTCGAAGCGGTTGCCATCGACGTCCACAAGCAAGAGTCGGTTGGATGACAGCCAGCGCGCGTTCTCGGCGATGTTCTGAACCACAAAGTCGCGGTGCCCGCGGTGTGTGTCGACATCCCAGTAGGACGTGCCGAACTCGTTGCGCACGTCGTTGATGACGACGATCAATGACGTCAGGTAACGGGCGGTCAGCTCAGATTCGGCAATCGCGCGGGACGCAGCGGGAAGGGCGCCGATGTGTTCGACCATGCAGATTTCCTGGTCGCGGTCATCCAGGAAGGTGATGAACTGATCGGGTAGCGAAAGCGGTGCGGCGCGAACGACCTTGACCCGTGCGAAGGACACGTTGCCGACAGTCAGCCTGAGCGACCACGCGGGCTGGTGGAACAGATGAACGTCGTTAGGGTCCACAGCGTCGCCCGGGTACCGGTATTCTAATGGCGAGTCCATTGGCGATTCGATTGGAGAGTCGATTGGGCTTTCCATTGCCGAGTCCGTCGGCGCGTCAGCAAGGGTGCGACCTTCATCACTCATGGTTCGATGTCTCGGTTGTGCCTTGTGCCATTACTGCAGACGATGCCTGTTGGGTTTGCACCAGCCGGTAAAAGATGCCTTTTTGCGCCATCAGTTCTGCGTGGGTTCCTACTTCTTCCACGCTGCCACCATCCAGAACCACCAGTCGGTCGGCGCTGCGCAGCGTCGACAATCTGTGTGCGATCGCAAAGGTTGTTCGACCGCGTACCAGGCGCGCGATCGCTTCCTGGATCTTCTTCTCGGTGGGCGTGTCGAGCGATGAGGTGGCTTCATCGAGGATGAGAATCCTGGGGTCGTGAAGGATTGCGCGGGCGATGGCAATGCGCTGTTTCTCGCCGCCAGAGAGCTTGCCGCCCAACTCACCGGCCAGCATGTCGTAGCCGTCGTCCCTGGCGACTATGAACTCATGCGCGTTGGCAGCGCGTGCGGCCCTGATGACATCTGCCATCGGTGCATCTGGGCGGCCATAGCGAATGTTGTCCGCAATAGAACCATTGAACAGAAACGACTGCTGCGCGACGTAGCCAATTTGGCCCCTCAGGTCCGCCAGACTCACGCGGGTGATGTCCACGTCATCGATCAGAAGCTGGCCCCGGCTCGCGTCGTAAAACCGTGTTATGAGGTTGACGAGGGTGCTCTTGCCGACACCTGACTTGCCAACAAGGCCGATCATCTCGCCGGCTTTGACGTCGAGATTGACATCATGAAGGATCATCTTCCCGGGGTCATAGCCAAAGGCGACATTATTGAAGCGGATCGCACCACTCACCTCGGGCATGGCAATCTCGCCCGGCTTGTCGAAGGGCTCGGACGGACCGTCGATGACCTCAAAGATGCGCTCGGCACCCGCGTAAGCGCGGACCATGAAACTGTAGAAGTCGCCGAACCAGCGCAGTGGCTGATATAGCATCCAGAGATAAGCGATGAACGCCATCAGTTCGCCAAGCTGCAGGTCTCCCGCGAGAATCTTGCGCCCGCCAAAGTACCAGACGAAGTACGCACCGAGGCCCATGAAGAAGTTCGTAACCAGAAAGAACACGAGCCACGATCGTTCAGCACTCACGCTGACGTCGCGCAGGGCATGGTTGCGACCATCAAAACGGGCACTCTCGCGTGCCTCCTGGGTAAAGGCCTTGACCACCCGGATTCCGCCGATCGACTCATTGAGGTGGGTCGCGAGGCTCGCCCAGTGGATGGACCAGCGGCGCCAAAAGCCCTGCATGCGGGCCCACACGAGACTGCCGCCGAAGATGATGGGTGGAATGGGCAGCAACACGAGCAGTGCGAGTTGCCAGTTCATCGCCATCAGGATGCTGAGGATGCCAACGATTATCACGGCGTTTGACAGGACAAAGGGCGCATCGAATATCAGGTAGTCCTCAACGAGGTCAGAGTCGTTGTTCATGCGCGAGACGAGTGAGCCCATCTTGCGTTTGTTAAAAGACCGGATTGGCAAGAACTGCAGCGCCCGAAAGAGATCGGCCCGCAGATCTTCGATGGCACGAAAGCCGACCCAATTGTTGAGCCAGCGGCGTATGACGTCGGCGAACATAATGACGATGTTGAGACCAAGCAGCAGGGAGGCGAAGACGTAGAGATCAGTCGCGGGAGCCGTCACCGTCAGTACGTCGTCGATGATCCGTTTGGTGATGTAGGGCGGCGCCAGCGAGAGTATTGAGGTGAAGAGCGTGAGGCCCACCATCAGGAGCGCTTTGCCACGATACGGAATGAACAGTCGCATCAGTCTGCGCAGCGTGTCTGTTTTCTTGATGCACGCCGGACATTGGCCGCCGCGCGATGGCAACAGACGATGACAAACGTGGCAGTGGGTGGCCTCGACCGTGACGGGCAGGTTGGCGGTCTTGCCTGCCTTGATCCGAGAAATGGCTTCGGCGACCTCGGCAAACCGGTCTGCGAGGGAGTTTGAATAGAAGATCTCGATCGTATCGTCGGCATCGCTCGCAAGATGCAGCACGCCACCGCCAACGCGGGGTTCGTTCGTCACTTCCCTGACTGCGTCTAGCGCCAACGCGCGGGGATCATCGATCGCATTCGGCGAAATCAACAGGACCTGGGTATGGGTGACCACGAGCCAGGCCGTGCCGAACTCGCTGCCTGCGACCATATCCGTCGACACCTGAATGACCGGTGCCGAGATGTCCCATTTTGCTATTGCCGAGTCGATGTCTGCAGGCAAGGTTGTAACGAACGCGCTCATTGGTCAGTCCGTGATCGCGATGATTTTGGATACGGCATTTTGTACCTGAACGAGATCGAAGAAGATTCCACGCTCGTCCATCAGTTCCTGGTGCGTGCCTTGCTCCGCAACAGCGCCATTGTCGATGACGACGATGCGGCTCGCGTCGCGGAGCGTTGAGAGCCGGTGCGCGATCGCGATCGTCGTCCGCCCGGCATTAAGATCCGTGAATGCCTGTTGCATTTGCTTTTCTGTCTCGACGTCAACCGACGCGGTTGCCTCGTCAAAGATGAGAACCCGTGGGGCACGGAGAATTGCCCGGGCAATCGAAACGCGCTGGCATTCGCCGCCGGACAGGCCTGAGCCCTTCTCGCCGACCTCGGTGTCGTACCCGTCCTCGTGCGCCACGATGAAGTTGTGGGCATTTGCGGTGCGTGCTGCCTGTATGATCTCCGG
>CAVOBC010000436.1:0-3574 GCA_963693635.1 Gammaproteobacteria bacterium
ACGAACAGTACGTATTTGGAGTACCTGCCACCGACCTCCTCGCTCCCCTTACCTTGTCCGTCTCCCTGGTCCGCACCCTCATCTACAGCCGTCTGCTCTTCGCCTTCATTCACGTCGCCACCTCCGATTACCGGCCATCGGCATTCGCCGACAGACCTTCTCTTCTTTTTATTTTTTCGGTACGACCAACCCCAACTATCCCGCCTGTCCCGTCCTATACCCTTCTATACCCTTTTATAAGGAGAGGACTTCCATCGTCGCCGCACGCTGGACACGATAAAGCGTTGAGCTTCACGGGTTATACACGGTCTCCGGATAGAAAACAGAAATACAATCGGGCTGAGGCGGGGCGTCTTGCCGCTGCTAAAAGAGCGCGCTCCTGCCACGCACGGGCCCAATCATGAACGCGCCGCCAACAATCGACACACGTGACATACTCGGCGTCTGCAACATGCTCCCGGGCGCTCCCGGTCCGCGTCCAGACGGAACTCCGATGATTACCCAGATGACTACTCAGATGGATGAACGCCCCATGCCCTCAACGCGCAAGACCAGATTGATACCTCGGCTCACGTTGCTGCTGACGATCGCGGGCACCCTTGCGTTGGTCGGCTGCAGTCCCCGTGCTCCAGATGCTGATTGGCCCGCGTACCTCGGCGGCGAACACCGCAATCAGTACTCCGACCTGACCCAGATTAACCGTGACAACGTCGCTGGGCTCCGCCACGCATGGACCTTCGACACCGGCGACAAGGGCCAGTTTCAAGCGAGCCCGATTGTGATCGACGGCATTCTTTTCATCGCTTCTCCCGCACGCAAGGTCTTTGCTATCAACGCCGAGACGGGTGCCGAGGTCTGGCGCTTCGACCCCGCAAGTGAACTGCCGGGCCCATTCGCTGTCCGCCAACGCGGTATCAGTCACTGGTCTGATGGCACCGAACGCCGAATCTTCACCTCTGCCGGGGGCCGTCTGTTCGCGCTCGATGCCACCTCCGGAAAGATCATTCGATCGTTTGGTGAGAAGGGCTCTATTGCGCTTGGCATCAACACGCCGGGTGTCATCTTTGAGGATCTCTTGATCGTGGGCCTGCTGGTCGAGGAGACGTCGCCCGGCGGCATCCGTGCTTACGATGTTCGGTCGGGTTCCACCCGATGGCATTTCAACACCATTCCGCAGCCCGGTGAGTACGGCTACGAGACCTGGCCGCCGGATGCCTACAAGACGATCGGCGGCGCATCGGATTGGTCCGGCCAATCCCTCGACGCGGAGCGGGGCATCGTTTTTGCCTCCACCGAGACCGCCGGGCCCGACTTCTACGGTGCCGCCCGCCACGGCGAGAATCTGTTCGCCAATTCGGTTCTTGCGCTCAACGCCAGAACGGGCAAGCGCATCTGGCATTTCCAGACCGTGCACCACGACCTGAATGACAAAGATCTGCCCGCTACGCCGGAACTCGTTACTGTCACGCACGATGGCAAGCGCATCGACGCGATCGCCCAGGGCACAAAGCATGGATTGCTGTTCGTGCTGAACCGCGAGACCGGTGCACCGCTGTGGCCCGTCGACGAGGTGCCTGTACCGAAGTCGACCCTGCCGGGTGAAGCCGCCTGGCCAACCCAGCCGGTCCCGACAAAGCCGCCGCCCCTGATGCGTCAGCGCTATACCTTAGACGATGTCTCAATCATCTCGGACAAGGCCCGAGCCGAGGGCATCGAACGACTGCAAGCGAGCGGTTCCGAAGGTCTGTTCCCGGCACCGCACACCGATGAAGCAATCCTCTTTCCGGGCTTCGACGGCGGCTTTGAGTGGGGCGGGTCCGCCATTGACCCCAACGGCATGCTCTACACCAATATCAACGAGGTGCCGTGGCTTTTGCAGATGGTGGAAACAAAGAACAATGACGGCACCGATGTCTCAAAAAACGAGCAGACCTATCGCGCGCTCTGTGGTGCGTGTCATGGCATGGACGCCAAAGGCAATGCGGACGCCGGCATGCCCGCGCTCACGGACATCAGCAAGCGCCTCAAGCGTGACGAGGTTATGCAAATCGTCGCAAGGGGCAGCGGCCGTATGCCGGGCTTCGGCCTTGACCCATACAGCACCCATCCCCTGGCGGTCGACTTTCTGTTCGGCATCGAGGGTACCGGCGACGCCGACGCAAGCGTACCGCCGTATGCCTTTACCGGCTGGCGTCGCTGGCTCGACAGCGAGGGTTACCCTGCTATCAAGCCACCGTGGGGAACACTGAATGCCGTCGATCTCAATACGGGCGAGATCATCTGGAAGGTGCCGCTCGGCGAATACGCAGCACTCACCAAACGGGGGATCCCGATAACCGGAACCGAAACCTACGGCGGTCCGATATCAACGGCCGGAGGCCTCCTCTTTATCGGTGCGACCGCCGACGAGAAATTCCGCGCCTTCGACAAGGACACCGGCAAGGTGTTGTGGGAAACCAAACTGCCTTTTGGCGGCTTCGCGACACCAGCGACCTATGTCGTGAACGGCCGCCAGTTTGTGGTCCTGGCAGCCGGCGGCGAGAAGGTCAACACGAAACCAGGCGGCAGTGTTGTCGCATTCGCGCTGCCCGAGTAGGCGCGCAGGTGGCCGCGACACATGCGCCGCGCCATGGCATTCTGGCGGTCGTCAATGCTGAGACTCGCAGCGGCCCGCGTTCGCAAAGGATGGAGCGTGCACCTCGTTTCAGCAACCTGCAAGAAAATAATTGAGGAAGACCAGCGATGGCCGTAACACCTGAGATCATTCAGCAACTTGCACCAACCGGAACGTTGCGCGCCGCGATCAACATGTCCAATTTTCTTCTGGTGGTCGACAAGGCCGCAAATGGTGATCCGATCGGCCCCTCACCCGGGGTCGCTGCGGCCGTCGCAGGCGCGCTTGGCGTGCCGCTCAAACTCGTGCCTTTCCGGACGCCCAGCGACATCGCCGCCGCAGCGGGCACCGGCGTGTGGGACATCGCCAACATCGGCGCCGAACCGCAACGCGCTGCCGTTATCGACTTCACTGCGCCGTACGCCGAGATCGAAGCGTGCTACCTCGTTCCAGCAGGCTCGACCATCGAGGCGATCGATGAGGTGGACCAACCGGGCAAAACCATCTCGGTGTCTGCTGGCAGCGCGTACGGACTGTGGCTGGAAAACAATGTGCAGCACGCCGACCTGCGAGCGATCAAGGGCAATGCCTATGAGCAATTTGTGAATGACGGGCTGGATGCGCTCGCGGGTCTGCGCAGTCAGCTTGTCAAAGACGTCGCGCGACTGCCTGGATCGCGCATTCTGGATGGTCAGTTCACTGCCGTGCAGCAAGCCGTCGGCATCAACAAGGATCTTGATGCTGCCCTGGCGTGGGTCGAAGTCTTCGTTGAAGAGATCAAGGCCAACGGACTGATAACGGCCCTGATCGATGAGCATGGCGTAACAGGGCAGTTGTCGGTCGCGCCTCTGTCGGACCTGGCTGGTTAGACATTTTTCGGTTCAAGCGGCCTTCGAGTTTATGATTCTGCGCTGAGTGCGCACCGAATCCGGAGACAAGCCGACCGAAAAACGCGCGCAC
>CAVOBC010000437.1:0-3558 GCA_963693635.1 Gammaproteobacteria bacterium
TGGATTGCTTGGCAACTGACCCCGAATAATCTCGCTGACACCCTTTTCAGAGAACACCACGCTGATTTGGTAGCGTTCGGCAATGTTTTTATCGTATGAGTAGAGACTATAGAAATAATCCCAACGGTTGGCGTGAAACGGGTCATTGACCAGGGGTGTCCCCAACAAAAAGCGAACTTGTTTCTTCGTCATCCCAACCTTGACCTGGTCAAGAGTGTTTTGATCAAAGAGATTGCCTTGCTGTATCTCCATACGGTAAGGCTGTAAGCAGGCAACGAGCAACAATGTGCTGCACAAAGCGATGGTGACTCGAAGGTCGCGCATGCGAAACAATAGTGTCATGGGCAGATAGGCATCTTAATACAAACAGTGTGACGAGGGCAGCATCAGTCGAGGTGTTTAAGTACGGCTATCTCGTCACAGCAGCGGAATTTTGGACAGGTCACGCATACTCCAAAAACTTTTTCCGGTAACGTGTTCATCGCCACGACGCCGTAGCCCAAGCGGGCAAAAAAGTCAGGCACATAGGTCAGGGCCATCAAGCGCCGTAGCCCAATCGTTCGCGCATTGTGTTCAATTTCCTCGACCAGTGCTCGACCATATCCACCCCCGGTAGCGGCATCTCTTACTGCCAGGCTGCGGACTTCACCGAGATCTTCAGTAAAAACCTCGAGCGCGGCGCATCCAGTCAGGTTGTCAGCTTCGTTGATGACCGTGAACGAGCTAATGTGCTCTGTCAGTTCATCGGGTGAACGTGGCAGCAGTTGGCCGCGCGCAGCGTAGTAATCCAGCAGTTGATGGATGCTCGGCACGTCATTCGTGCGTGCTCGTCTAACAGATAACGTCATGAGGTTACGCGACTTAGCATATCGCGTGCGTGATCACGCGTCTGGCGTGTGATTTTGACCCCACCGAGCATGCGTGCAATTTCTTCGATTCGCGCGTCAGGGCCGAGCAACTCAACCGCCACACCGCTTTGCGCACCACTCGCCTTGGTTACTCTCAGGTGTCCTTCACCCTGCACGGCAACTTGTGGCAGATGCGTGATGCACAGTACCTGCCGATCTCGGCCCAGGGTGCGCAGTTTGCTGCCTACGATTTCAGCCACGCTGCCGCCGATACCCACATCGACCTCATCGTAGATCGAGATGGGAACCGGATCGACAGCAGAGGTCACGACCTGCAGTGCCAGTGAAATGCGTGATAACTCTCCGCCCGAAGCCACCCGTTCGAGGGGTCCGTAAGCCATTTCATGAGTGGTTCTGACGGTGAACTGAACACGTTCTCGACCATGCCGCTGGCGGCCCTGTTCATCGATGGGCAACAGGTTGACTCGAAAATCCGCATCAGTCAGTCCGAACTCAGCGAGGTGTGCAGTCACTGCTTTGCCGAGTTGTTTGGCCGCGTCTTGGCGAGCTTGCGAAACGTCAGCCGCGAGTTCGTCATAGCGTTGGTTGAGATCGCTCAGGGATTGCTCAAGCACCGCTAACTGGTGACCCGAGTCTGCGATTGTGGCGAGTTCTTGCTGTAGTTTTTCCAGTGCATCCTTGAGCGCTTCTGGTTGCACCTGATATTTGCGTGCTGCTTCGTGCAAAGCGCCCAGCCGGGCCTGAACCTGCGCATATTCTTCCGGGTCTAATTCATAGCCCTCTAGACAGTGACGAAGGTCGTTTGTAGTTTCGGTTAGCCGTACCTGCAGCTCGTCGAATTCCGTTGCCATGGTCTCAAGCCGGGGATCATATCGCGCAAGATGGTGCAAACGGGCGCCTGCCTGATTCAGAGTCAACAAGGCGGAGCCTGACTCGTCCTCGGTCAGCTGTTGCAGTGATGTCCAGGCACCCTCGGCCAGCTCGCGAGTGTGGGCCAGCTGGGTCTGACGCTGATCAAGACTGTGCCATTCGTCCGCATCCGGATTAAGCGTTTCAAGTTCTGAGATCTGGTAGCGCAAGAACGATTCGCGTGCTTCACGTTCGCCTGTCAGTTGTTGAAGCGCATCGAGCGCCTGCGTGGTTTCGCTGATGTTCCTGTGGATGTCACCCATTTTAGTGACGGTCGATTGGATGTGTGCATATGCGTCTAATGTTGTGCGTTGGACATCACGCTTTAGCAGGAGATGGTGCTCATTTTGACCATGAATATCGACCAGCAGGTCGCCGACCGCGCGCAAGGACTGAATGGGGACAGGTCGACCGTTGACGAATCCACGAGAGGCTTTGTCATGAAAGACGACCCGCCGCAAAATGCATTCGTCATCGTCGGATGTCAGCGCTTGTTCGGCTAGCCATGCCATTGCCTGTGGGTTGGCCGAGACATCGAATCCCGCTTGGATCTCGGTGCTATCGGCACCCGGGCGGATGATGTCAGCGGATGTGCGATCACCCAGTAGGATAGTCATCGCGTCGACAATCAGTGACTTGCCGGCACCGGTCTCTCCGGTGAGCACAGTCATGCCAGGACTAAAAACCACCTCAACGTCACGGACGATGACGAAATTACGTACTGTCAGCCAGTTGATCATGGTGCCGGTTGGGGGTTAGCCCCAACCCAGCTTTGAGCGTAGCGCAGTATAGTGGTTGTGGCTGTTGATTCGAATCATACGAGTGGCAATATCGGCTCGCCGAACGATGAGGAAATCGGTCTCGGCAACAGCGATGCGGTGAATGCCGTCGACGAACACATTGGCACCGGCGCCAGCAAGATCAACGATGTCAATTTTTATGTGACTCGAGTCATCGAGTACCAAAGGACGCTGGCCCAGAGAGTGCGGGCACACTGGTGCGAAAAGAATGGCGGGCAGTAATGGATGGAGAATAGGGCCGCCGACCGAGAGCGCGTAGGCGGTCGAACCCGTCGGCGTCGAGAGGATCATGCCATCTCCTCGCGTGCGACCTACCGACTCACCGTTAACGTACGTTTCAAACTCGATCATACGACCGGTTTCTCCTTTGACCAGGGCCACATCGTTGAGTGCCACACCGTGTTCGGCTAATTGGTCATCGGCAAACACTTCCACCTGAAGCATGATCCTTTCTTCAATGGTGAACTGACCTGCCAGTAACTCGTCGATCAGTTGAGTCATCTGACCTGCTGGGATATCGGTCAGGTAACCCAGACGTCCGAGATTGACGCCGATCAAAGGTAATCCAACCGGGGCCAGGCTGCGGGCGGCATGAAGCATGGTTCCGTCGCCCCCAATCACGATGCCAAGATCGATGGTGTCTGAAAGGGGTTTGCCCGAATCTTCGATGCGCGGGCCGGGGATATTGCTGGCAGTGGTGTCGCCCAGATACACCTCAAGGCCGCGAGACTCTAGATGGGTCCGCAACGTCGATAATGTGGCCTGCACGTCTGTGTCCTGGTAACGGCCGAAAATGCCAGCACTGGCAAATGGCGATGGATTTGTCTGCATTTTATGCTCGGCCATGGGTGTGAGTCCTCCCCACGTTGCACCGGGGGTTGGCGATGGTATGATGCGGCAGCATCGTTGTTCGGTGGTCCAAACTGGCATTCTACCGCCAAGGACGGCATCGCATTGAACGATAACCCTATATAGTGTTT
>CAVOBC010000438.1:0-3512 GCA_963693635.1 Gammaproteobacteria bacterium
GTCAAAGTAAAAACGCTTGAATACTTCGCTCGGCACCTGGTGCAAATCCGCTTCCATGTGACTGAGTTCGGGCCGTACCCGCGCGCCATGGTCCCAACGCCCGCACAGGAGCGGACTCGACCCGCCACCGTGGGGCAGCACGACCTTTAGACCCGGCAACTCATCCATGATTTGGCACTCAAGTGCCGATGCCTATTTGGTCTCTACTCGTACTAGTCAGTCACTCTGGATCGCGACACTAGTAGAACCTCGGATCTCTCCCTCAGCGTCACGAAACCTGAGAAACACTCGCGCTCGGGCAGGATCGAGAGGCATGTATTCAGTCGACAATACAAAAACGCCGAATGTGGGAGTTGCAGCCGACTCGACGTGTGTTACCACACTTCCCAAAGTGGGCACCACGGGGTTGATGCAAACTGCAGTTAAAGGATCTGTCTCACACACGGCTATCATTACAGGCAACTCAACATCATTCGTGTCTGCGGTGACCGTCATGCTGTCCGAAGAGCCAACGTTCACTGTAGCGACTATAAATGCTCCGGCTCCAATCGCCGGTCAGACACAGCATCACAACATTGTTCGCGGCTCTCGACGTCGCGACCGGTAAAGTGCTCAGCCAATACAAAAAGCGTCACCGGCATCAGGCGTTTCTTGCCTTCCTGCGTCACATCGATAAGAACGTACCGGACGACCTCGATGTCCATCTGATCGTCGATAACTATGCCACCCACAAACACGCCAAGGTCATGGCATGGCTGGCAAAACGTCCTCGCTATCATATCCACTTCACGCCAACTTACGCGTCATGGCTCAATCAGGTGGAACGCTGGTTCGGCATCATCACTCAGCAAGCTATACGCCGGGGTTCGTTTTCATCCGTCCGAAAACTGATCCAGAAGATCAATCAGTTCGTCGACAACTACAACGCCGAATCATCTCCATTCGCCTGGACTGCTACGGCTGAATCGATCTTGGCTAAGATCGAAAAGATATGCACCGTCTTTTCTGGGACATCACACTAGCTAGTGCCTGTCCCTGAACTCTGTTCTCGGGCGGGCACTGGCGAGCGGTGCAGGCGTGCACCGCCATTTTCCGCAGGCCTCTTTTCTGCAGCCCTCGGTTCTGCAAGAACCTGCGAGGTTTGCTTGCAAACCGACGCTCAGGAATTGTCAGGATGGCAATTTTGGGACAGGAACGCGCTAAACGGGTTCCAGGTCGATAACGATGAGATATGCGTTCAGCCAGGTGGGTAGCCACGTCGGTACTGTCGGTCGCAGTCGTTTGAAGACCTCGCGGGTATAGTCGGCATCGTCCAGCACGACACGTCCGACCCCCCGCAATCGCTGTCCCCTGATCTCAAGCGCGACGGCGGTGGGCTCACGGAATCGGCGCCACCACGGACCATCGGCGCCGACGAACACGCGTTCGCCCTCGCGAAGGTAATTGACGGGCAGCACCTTGCCGTGGTTGAACGTCAGCACCATGACAGACTTCGCTCGTTGGCCTGATGGATTCTGACGAAGCTCGGCGATCACCTTTGGATTTGTTGTCGAGATCATCCAGAGTTGGGTGCCACCGACGATCAGCACCACGATCAATAAGAACGCGCTGGTCCCCAGCAGCGCCCACCGTTTGCCGGTCATCACGCGGCCTCGGCGCTGGCAACCCGGTCACACGCAATGCGTAGTCGCCGCGCGGCCTCTGCGAATGCAGATGCGGGGGGCCATGGAAACGCGACGCGGATGTGCTCTGCGTCTGTCGCCACATGAGCGGTGAAGCCGGACCCACGATTGATCGCGATACCTTCTTCGGTGGCGGTGCGCCAGAGCGGGTCAAGGGTGATTCCGGCTTTGAGTTTCGCCCACAGATAGAAGCCGCCGGTCGGCCTTGACCACTCAAGGTAAGAGTCGAGGCCTGCGTCGTTGAAGGCCTCGTGCAGCAATCGACACTTCTCGGCATAGACTGCGCGAACCTTGACCGGGTGCGGGGCGAACGCGCCGCCGGTGAGGAAAGCTTCGAATATCCGCAGTCCGAGCTGATTCTGACCGATCCCAAAACGCATGCGAGAAAAGAGGGCCAACAACCCGGGTTCAGCGTGTATCCAGCCAATCCTGAGTCCTGTCGCAACGGTCTTGGAGAATGTGCCGACCGTGATAACGCCCCATCCTTCGGCCAACGCGCTCATTGCCGCCGGTGGTGGACTGTCGAACCAGAGGTCCGTGTACGCCTCGTCGTCCAGTAGCAGCGCTTGATGCCGGGCGGCGAGGTCGAGCAAGTGCAGGCGGCGGGCGGGCGAGAGTGTCGCGCCGGTCGGATTCTGGAACGCCGAGATGACGTAGATAAGTTTCACGCGCTTGCCGCAGGCGCTGAGTTTGTCGAGCAGCACGGCGAGTGCCTGGGCGTCCATGCCGTCACGATCAGTCGGCACGAAATGCACGTCCGCGAGAACGCCGCGAAAATTGTGCAAGGTGCCCATGTAGGTCGGTGTCTCGGCGATGATGACATCGCCGGGGTCGATCAGTGATCGTACGATCAGATCGATCGCGCCCGATGAGCCGTTGGTCATCTGAAACCAGTCGGCGGTTACCGCGAACGCCTGCTCCACCGTGTGCCGACTTGCGAGCCAGTCGCGGATGGCAGCCGGTCCCATGCCGAACCCGTAGCGAAGCGCGACATCACCGGGCCTCGCGAGTGTCTCGGCGGCTGCCGCAGCCAGGGCCGGCCGCGGCAGCGAGGCCGGGTCGGGAATGCCGACGGCGAGGTACAAAAGATCTCGCTTCGGCGTGATGTCCGCTGGCAGGTCCCAGTCGCCGGGCGAACCGAAGAGTGGCGCGGAGTACTGATTCGCAATCTCGACCGGTGACCGCGGCGCCCAGGTTTCCACAAGGTGCTGCCGGACCGTGTCGCGATCAGGCGGTGGTTCGGTCATTTATCAGGGTGCTGAAAGAGTGCTTTCCTGCACTTTTTCAGCGTCGCGGGCCTCAGCCCGCTCGCGACAAATCGACGACTTAAGTCGTCGATTTTTCGGCGGATACTATTCATGGCTCGCAAAGCGAACGTGAAATTCATGGCTCGCAAAGCGAACGTAAAATCCGTGTATCGGTCTCGCAGGCTGCTTTTCAGCAGCCTGCGAGTGACGCGCGGACGGGGCGAACCGGTAATCACTGACAGGCAGTCGCCTCACCCGGTGCAATTCTGAAGCGTGCAGTTGCAGGGCGACAGATTCCTGGGCGGCGTGCACCCCCCGGTGAATCGGCATCATCCGAACTTGAACCCTTCGAATTCGCCGCTATCGCGCCAGTCCTCAAGCAACTTGAAGAACTTGATCGCCCCCCCGCCGTAAGGTGCGCCCTGCGCCGCGGTGGGGTTGGGCTTGCCCTCGTTGTTGTAATAGCCAGGCGTGCAGTCGTTGCCGCCGAGCGCGCCCATTGGTCCGCCGCCAAACTGCACGATGGTGTCGACCCAGGCCTGCTCCGCGTCGGCCGTGATCTCGGCTAATTCGTGACCATTGT
>CAVOBC010000439.1:0-3510 GCA_963693635.1 Gammaproteobacteria bacterium
GACGCGGTCCGCGACAGCAACTCCGCTCTGATGAAGAGGGTTGCGAGACCAATCAGAACATTGGCGATCAGGTAGGTGATCAGGGTTAGCTGAAACAGGCGTGGATCGACGGAGCCAACGTATTCGCGGAAGGTTTCATCGACGAACAGAAACAAAAACAGAAACGAAATCAGTATCCGGTAGTAGTTATATACCCGGATGATTGTTGAGCGCTGCAGTCGCTGTTTTTCCTCGAACGGAAGTGCTGCGTCTGCGGACGAGGCCACGGGTTAGCCGAGTAAGCCGAAGGTCACGATGTTTAGCCACGACTTTCGCGCATTCTGCATGGCGCGAGTTATCTTGAACTCTCCGTCTTTGTCGAGTGATTCGTGGGCGGGGAAGTTGGTGGCCAGGACTTCAAGCGACTCGCCCGCGAGTATTTCAAGATTCAGGACCGAATAGGCCTCGACCATCACTGCGAGGGCGTCCGGCATCGATGGCGCTTCCTGGAAGTGCTCAAAGACATAACGGCCCCGGTTGGCGGCGGCGATGAACGCACCACGGGTTATGTAGTAACGCGCAACGTGCACCTCATACCGAGCCAGATTGTTGCGCAGGTAGATCATGCGCTGGCGGGCATCGGGCGAGTACTTGCTGTCAGGAAACCGCTGAATCAACTCGCCAAAGTCGTTGAAGGCTTCCCGTGCTGATCCCGGATCGCGGGAACTGGAGTCAATCGGGATGAACGAGTCCAGAAACCCTCGGTCTTCCTCGAACGAGGCCATGCCTTTCAGGTAATACGCGTAGTCAACGTTCGGATGCCGGGAGTGCAAACGGATGAAGCGGTCGGCAGCTGATCGCGCGGCCTCGGGCTGGAAGCTCTTGTAGTATGCGTAAATGATTTCGAGCTGGGATTGCTCAGCGTAGCGTCCGAAGGGGAAACGGCTCTCGAGGCCCTGCAGCTTGGTGACGGCCAGGTTGTAGTTGCCCGAGGCAAGGCTATTTTGCGCGGAACGGTAAATTTGAAGCTCGGACTGGTTGAGATCAACCTCAGCGTCCCTTGACGAACAAGCGATGAGTCCCGTCAGAATGCAGAGCGTAGCCGCGGCGCGGATGACAGTCGGTCGTATTTGCATAGGGCGTGCCGCCTCAGTGTTAGCGGGCGGTAGGTCAGTTGGGCGGATGGAATCGTCGAAGGTCGCGTGGCCCGTGCTGCCTGCTCGTTCGGGCGGATTGCGGCGGGGGTGCAGGACGCTGTTGAAAGTTGCGCTATTTAACCATAGCCTCATTTTTGACCCAATCCCCGTTTGCAACGAATGTCCATCTGTCATCTCTCGGTCCATCTGTCATCTCTCGGTCTATGGTCGGCGGCGTCTGCGTTCTGCGTTGTTTGCACCTTGATGACGGCAAGGCACGAGCATGAGTGAGCGGATTCAAGTCGAGCAGATCGTACCGGTCGAAGCTGGCATCGACAGGTTGGATCGCATGGCAGCGCTGGTGTTCCCCGAATTCTCGCGATCTCGCCTGCAGCAGTGGATTGCGAGTGGCGAGTTGACCGTTGACGGTCGTTCCTGGCGCGCGCGGGATAAGGTCAAGGGTGGGGAGCGCTTGCGTATCGATGCGCAGCAGGCCGTGCTCACCGCTGAGCCCGAGTCGATGGCGCTTGATGTCGTGTATGAGGACGAAGCGCTGATTGTCGTGAACAAGCCGGCGAACCTGGTCGTCCATCCGGGTGCGGGTCACGCGACTGGCACGTTGATGAACGGGTTGCTGGGCCTCGCGCCCGAACTGGGAGCGCTGCCCCGCGCCGGGATCGTGCATCGGCTGGATCAGCACACGACCGGCCTGATGGTCGTCGCGCGAACCGACCTGGCGCGCAACCGTCTGGTTCGTGCGCTTGCAGAACGGGACATTGCCCGAATCTATGACGGCATCGTGACTGGCCTTGTCGACAAGGAAGGGTCCGTCGATGCCGCCATCGGCCGGCATCCTGTTGCCAGAACCCGGATGACGATCCGACGCGATGGCAAGTCTGCCGTAACACGATATAGCGTGGTGGAGCGGTTCCGCTACCACACCCGATTACGATTGGCGCTTGAAACCGGAAGAACCCACCAGATTCGTGTGCATATGCAGCACATCGGCTTCCCGATGCTGGGGGATCCTGTTTATGGCGGCGGTTCAAGGGTGCGGTTGGACGGTCCGGTGCAACAGGTCGTGCAAGGGTTCATGCGCCAGGCGCTGCATGCCTGCGAGTTGTCGCTGGAACACCCAATGACGGGCGACGCGATGCGCTGGCGCGCCCCATTGCACGATGACATGTTGGATCTGCGTGACCGGCTGGCAGCGGACGCTGACCTTTGACCGGCCCGGTTGGGTGTGGACGACGAACACGGTCTCGCGCGTCGCCCGGGGGCAGGCTATTTTTGTCGCTGGATAATCGTCCCGGAAATACCCTGCCAACAGGTGCGCGACCAGGAGCCAGCAGGTGCTAAGTCGCGAGCCGTTGTTCCCCGCGGCAATTCAAGCGTGCATGACCACGCGTTCCGACGGAGACCTTGGAGGGCCATCTCCCGACACGCGGACGTTCCGCAAGCACATGTTCCACAAGCAAATAGAAGTACCTGCCGATCCTGTTTTCATGCAGCAGGTCCACGGCAACGGCCTGGTGGTAGAGCCAATCAACGGGTGCGTCGCGGACGCGTCAGTATCCGCCCGGCCGGGTGTTGTGCTTGCGGTTCGCGTTGCGGACTGCGCACCCTTGCTTATCGCTGATGCGGCCGGCGAACGGGTCGCCGCCGTGCACTGTGGCTGGCGCGGACTCGCCGCGGACATCATCCGCACGGCAGTGGCAGCTTTTGAGGATCCCGCCGCTGCGCATGCGTGGCTTGGTCCATGCATCGGCCCCTGCCACTACGAGGTAGATCGGGTCGTACGTGATGCGTTTACCAATGCCGAGGGATTTGAGCCTGTGAGACCGGGGCATTGGCGAATGGACCTTCGGCGCGTCGCGAGAATGCAGCTTTTGGCACTCGGAGTCTCGGCGGTCGCGATGAGCGACGAGTGCACGTATTGCGAATCCGCGAAGTACTGGTCCTACCGGCGGGACGGTACGGACGCGGGGCGTATGGCCGCTATGATCTGGCGAAGGTGATCTGGCGAAGGTGATCCTGGCGAATGAAGATAGTGACGTTGAGTCACAAGCCAGCGTCGCTGGCGACTTTGTCTCAGCGCAGATCTGATTCGGCAGCCAGATCGGGCGGTGCCTTGCTCCGGACCTAGCTGCAATACTCCTGAACGATCTTGCTGTACTGCGCGATACGCTGGGACTTCTCGTCGTCGGACAAGTAGCGCTCGCCGCCGTCGCCGTCAGCGATCCGAATGCGGGCGAATGCTTCCAGCTGTGCCAGGTTGCGCTTGCCGAGCGAACAGTTCTCTTCGCGCTGGGTGTCAGCGGCAGCGCGCGCGGTCTGACGCGCCTCTGCTAGTTGCTCGTTAACACCGGGGCCTTGGGGCTCGGAGCCTTGCTCG
>CAVOBC010000440.1:0-3476 GCA_963693635.1 Gammaproteobacteria bacterium
TTGGCGACATCAACATCGATGCTGAATTCCTGAGTCGTGATGGTGGCAATGTCCGCCGCCTGGCCAATGGCTGCGCCTGCTGTGCCATCAATGACGATCTGCCTGCGGCAATTGAGCAACTTCGCGGGGTGGACGGATTGACCCACGTGCTGGTTGAGGCAAGTGGTGTCGCAGACACATCGCGCCTTGCCGGAATGCTCCGCAGTTGGCCGGGCATCAGGCTCGGACAAATTGTAAATGTCGTCGATGTTGGGCGGATTCGAGCGCTCGTGACGGACAAGTATGTCGGTCAGCACATCAGCGGCCAGTTGCGCTGGGCGGATCACCTCTACCTCGCGAAAACAGATAAATCTGGAACTGATGAGAACAAAGCCGTATCAGATTGGCTACATTCGGTCAGTCCGGCACAGCAAATCAAGCGCGATGAACCCATCGACTGGTTGACCACTGGCGTCGGCATGCACGAGCACCTGGCGCCGGGTTTCGGCCTTACAGCTTCGGGGCACCCGCACTTTATGTCCTGCGTGTTCGAGAGCGACAAGCCGATCGAACGCTCCGCGCTGGATGCCTGGCTCGCAGCGCCCTGTCATCAAAAGCTTCGAATCAAGGGTGTGCTGCTAATCGCTGGCGACGCCGATCATTGCTATTACCTCAATGTCGTTGACGGGGTCGTGCAACTGACGCGAGAACAGCGCTGGGGCGAGACGCGTGCACGCAACCGGATCGTCGTCATCGGTGCGCCGGAGCTGGACGTTAGCAGCCCGTTTGAAAGCGGCTAGTTGCTGCCGGATCTGATGTCCGACCAAATGCGTGCGGGGAGCCCCGGTACTTTGATCGGCTTGCCATCAAAGTGGCGATCATGCATGGACTTGCGAGCGTTGGTTTGTGGGCCGTTGGCAACCGACCACGGGTCCTCGACTGGCGCAAAGGTCCAGCCCAGATCTGCGGCGTCGGCAAACCATTCGTAGCGCGACCGGGATGCAACCGCTGCGTCATAGGCATCGCACATTGCCTCCCAGGGCTGCTCGGCCGCGGGTGTCATCACGTCCGGCGTCAGGAACTCACCCAAGCCGAGGAACGCCGCGACATCCTGCCAGGGCTGGCCGAGCGCAAGCAGAAACACCCAGCCATCGTTGGCGCGCGCCGTATGCCGGGTGTGGATACCGCTCGGGTCGCGCGACTGGCGCTCGGTGAGTGTGCCGCTGTACGCGTAATCTGCGACGTGCCGGCACCAGTGATGCATCAGGGTGTCCTGTGCGGAAATGTCAATGTGCACACCCTCTGGCAGGTTGCGCTTGTCGCTGTCGGCGATCGCGTTGGTGCCCTTGTCCGATGCTGTTTGCTGGCCGTAGAACGCTGCCAGGACGGCGGTTGCGCCGTGCACGCCGGCAATCATCGCGGCGGTCTCGCCCGGGAGCTTTCGAGGCGCTTCGTCTTCATGGCCTGACACATGCAGGACGCCGCCTGCCGCCTGAATGATGAGATCCGTTGCCTGCCATCCGCTGGCGGGGCCCGTCATTCCGAACGCAGAAATACTAACAAGATGTATCTGTGGTACTGTTTTGTGCAGCGCATGCCAGTCGAGAGCGAGTTGTGACAGCAGGTCTGTGCCAACGTCCTCGATGATGGCATCGTAGTTGCGCAGGTCGATGTCGTGCGGTTCGACGGCGCAGCCTGCGCCCTCTATGGTTGTGGCCATGAAGACCGACTGGGCTGCCTGGCGCGTCTCATCGATGTGGGGGAAGGCTTGCGCAACGTCGATATGATCGACGTCGAAACCCCATTCACGGAGCAACAAGCCGGCGTAGGCGGCTGACGTATTTGCCGATAGCTGGAGTACCCGCATCGGTCAGTTACCGGAGTCCAAGCTTGTCCCCGAAATTCGGGTCCCGGGGTGGGCCTTCTGGCCGGGGCGCGAGGCTCATCGGGCCCTCCTCGTGTAACGCGCTGCTGGCCAGCAGGGCATCGCATTCGGACGAACTCACATCCAGCCAGTCGGCAAGCGCGGTCCGGTTGTCGGCACCGGTATGTCGATAGTCCGTCAGTTGCCGCCGGTCAAACCCGTCGATATGCCATGGCAGGACCGGATGCGGATGACTGTTGAAGCCCATTTTGGGCTCGTCATGGACGACGGCTTGCAGCGTTCCTCGTGCGGCGAACTGTGGGTCGAGACCCGCATCCGCGACGGTTCGTACCGGCGCCGCCGCGACTCCGATTGCCTGGAGGCTGATCGCGATCTCGTCTTTGTGCTGGGGGGCGGTCCATTCGCTAATGGCGCGATCGATATCATCGTGCACCAGCAAGCGGGCTGCGCGGTCGGCGTCAGGGTCGAGTCGAGGGTGGAGTTGAGGATTATTGAGTTGCGTGCAGAGTGCGCGCCAGGCTTCGTCGCTGGTTACTGAGATAGCGATCCATTCATCATCGCCCGCTGTTCGGTAGACCCCCTGCGGTACGAACCGGTCGTCACGGTTACCGGTGAAGGCGGGCGTCTCCGCTAGCATCGAGGCGCGGGTCATGTTCTCGCCGAGGAGATGCGTGATGCACGCCGTCATGGAGAGATCTATGCCTGCGCCCGCCCCGGTCTCACGTCGCCGCTGCAGCGCTGCAACGATGGCCAGTGCGGCATGACGGCCCGCAAGTTGATCTGAAAAGACGCCGGTATTGAGACGCGTCGGTATCTCGTCTTCGGCGTACATCAGGCGGTTGAAGCCGCCGGCAGCCTCGGTCGATGGGCCGAAAGCGGGATAGTTTGACCATGGGCCCGGCGTTCCGTAGCCAGACAACTGCAGGCAGATGAGCTCCGGCTTTTCTTGCCGCAGAGTTGCCTCGTCGAGGCCGTACTTGCCGAGCACCGCGGGGCGAAAGTTATTGCAGACGACATCAGCGGCAAGCGCGAGACGGCGCGCGAGCGTGCGACCGCGGTCATTGGTAAGGTCGATGCCCATGCTGCGTTTGCCGTGAAAGACGCCGTCGATGACGCTGATGTAGCGGTCGTGGCGGCGCTCTGGCGGTGACACGCGGACGACGTCGGCGCCAAGGTCGTGCAGTGCACGGGTGCCGGCCGGCAGGGAAAAAGCGAGCTCGAAGCTGAGGACCCGGACGCCTTCAAGCGGTGCAAAAGTCGGCAATGTCTGGCTGTCCTTCTGGCTGGTCGCACGAGTCTATCAGGCTGCTGAAAAAGCAGCCTGATAGACCGATACATGGATTTCACGTTCGCTTCGTGAGCCATGAATAGTATCGGCCACAAATCGCCATTGTTAAGTCGTTGATTTGTCGCGAGCGGGCTGAGGCCCGCGACTCTGAAAAAGTGCAGGAAAGCACTTTTTCAGCACCCTTTCATGGAACTAAAGCCAAGGTACCGTGGGTTCCCTGCGCGACAGCGCGGTATTCCGGCACCCGTGAGATGCTGCGAGTCCATGGCCAACACGCGTAGAAGTGCCGATGTGCGTCCGCTTTGCGTCGGCCTTTGCGGTTAC
>CAVOBC010000441.1:0-3457 GCA_963693635.1 Gammaproteobacteria bacterium
GTTCAACATCAACACACCGTTGCCGTTGTCATAACTGCCGGCAGGAACCGCCCCCACGCTGAAGGTGTCGCCCGGAGCCACGTTGCCGGAGAGTTGCAGTTGATATCCCACTGACGCTGCAAGGTCTGATGGCAAGAGACCACTGCCTGGTTCGATTCGCAAACCGCGGGCCGGCGGATCAAGCGCGACCGGCACCAATGGATCTCGGCCGTCGAGAATCTGATAAGTGCCGTCATCCGCAAACCGCTCGATTAGCGTGTCACTCGTGCGTCCGCCCATCGACGCGGTCACCGCGACCTCGCCAGCACCTGTGTTGCCATCACTCGCGTGAACCGCAAACGCGGGTGCCAGTGCAAGACCCCTGGGATCGTTAAGCGAAGCCGATGGGCTGGCAGCACCGAACCAGGGTTGCAGCAGAAACTGGAGTCGATGTTACAACAATATGGCGACACCAGCGCGACGTCTGACCTGCCGCGGTTGTGGCGCGGGGTGCAGATTCTGTTGACCGACTGCATGGCGATGAACGACATCAACGCGCACGTGGCGCACCGCGTCCAATCCTGCAACCAGCAGTTGCTCCGCATCATCAAGGGCGAGGACGTTTCACCAGGTCTCTATGGCGCTGATGCCACCGCCCGGTCGCTTCCCGCTGCCTCATCCATCGCGCGCGCCTGACGCGCGATTCCCCTGCCGACGAATGGCCGGCACACAGGCCCTCAAATGATCCGGCACATATCCCGGCCGAGAGGCCAGCACCCGCCGTTCGTCGGCGACGACCCGGCGTTCCCTTGCCCAGACATTTCACATACCATGACGCAAAGGGTCAGGTCGCGCGGGGAAACACCATGAGTGACGACGTCACCTACGCCATCGTCTTCGCTGGCGGCATAGTCGAGGGTTTCCAGTCATTCCAGGTGAAGGCACACCTCGGCAAGATGCTGAAGGCAGACGCCGACAAGATGGCGACGCTCTTTTCTGGCAAACCCATCGTCCTGAAACGCACTGCCAGCAAGCAGGAAGCCGCCAAATACGGCACCGCGCTGAAGAAGGTGGGCGCAGACATCAAGGTCCGCGTCGTCAAGGGCGCGCCGCCCGCCAGGGCCGCAATAGCAGCAGCACCTGGTAGAGCCCCCGCTCCTAATAAAGCCGCGGCGCTTAGTAAAGCCGCGGCGCCGGCAAAACCCGCCGCAGCCGCGAAGCCCGCAGCCACGCCGGTAGCCAGCGCACCGGACACATCCGCAATCACCCTTGCACCCAACGAAGGCAATCTCGTCGACCCGTCGCCCGATGTCGCCGCACCAGCGCTCGATCTTTCGGGCATCGACCTCGCTGAGAACGACGGCACACCCCTCGTGCCGCCCAGTGAAATGCCGGAAGTGAGTCTGGATCTGAGTGAATACGGGGTGGCCGAAAAGGACGGCTCACCGCTCGTTGCCCCGAGCGCACCGGTACCAAAACTGGACGCACCCGACTTTGGACTGGATGAACCCGGCGCTGTGCTTGAGACCATTCAGGAAGAAAAGGTGCTGCTGAATCCCGACACGTCCTCACTTAGCCTCGCCGATACGGGCGCGGACCTGCTGACCGATGATGACAAGGGCCCTGAAGCCATACCGGTCGCCCCGGATGTGAGCCAGATTAATCTGACGCCGAATCCCTGAGACCGCGCTCGCAACCAGGGCTTAGGGACGCCACTTCGGCGGACCCTCGTCGGTTGACGTCGATTACTAACAGATGTACTCGAGTTATTTCCGCATCGAGCGCTTTCACACCCGCTATCGTTTTTTCACTCCGCGATCACGCGGCAGCTGACCGCCGAGCGTACGCACCCGCACAATCACCGCCCTGGGAATCCGCGAGACATAACGCTTCCTGCGCCCGGTCCATCATCTCGTCCGGCAACAGGTCGTGTTCAAAGATCGTGATGCCGATTGACACCGTGAGATGCTGACGCCGATCATTGCGCGACCGCACCTGCCGCGTCAGCGCCATGACGCGATTGGCCGCGTCCACGGCACCGTCCGCATCGGTGTCCGATAGCGCCACGGCAAAGGTCTCGTCCTCCCACCGGGCGACAACATCCACCTCGCGCATGGCGACACGCAGCACATTGCCGAAGGTACGCAGCGTGTCGTTGCCACCGCGCTGGCCGTCGCGGGCGACGATGTCGACAAACTGATCGACCCGCACCAGCATCACCGCGAAGCCAAAGCTACCCCGTTGTCCGAGCGCCCGAAAGCGGCGGACCTGATCCTGAAAGTAATATCGGTTGTTGCAGGTGGTGACCTTGTCGACCTCACGCACCTCGTCGTACTGGCCCTGCAAGCGTTCGTGGCTCTTTTCGGCGACCATTAACTGATAGCGCAGATCTGCGACCTGCCTCCAACTGCGATCGATCGCGTTGTGGGCCACGAAGTACATGCCGCCGACCAGCACGGCGGCCGCAACCACCCACGCGAACCATGCGGGCCCAGACGCGGCGTAGGCGACCACACAGACGAGCATCTGTGCCGCGAGCAGCATCAAGAGGCGGGCCCGGATCTGCGTGCGCTCGCACGCGAACGCGACCTCTCGATCAACCCGCTGGCGCGGATCCGCGTCGCTTGAAACCCGATTCAAGATGTTCGTGACCGTCATGAGCAATCAACCTCTGGGTTATTCTTACCAGATGTCGGCCGATTCAACGGATTCTTTAACTGAAATTGGGATGGGAAGACGATTGCCTGAGGCGGGCGGGCCGATCTCGCGTTTCAAACACCTCAGGCTGGCTTGATTAGCGCAATGCCCACAATGGCGACGAAAACAACCAGCCCGGCGGTCCACGCCGCGATGCGAATGCCGATGCTCTTGCCGAACCGCAGCGCCACGAGGCCAAGGCCGATGTAGACAACGAGCAGGCCAATCTTCAGCATCAACCACGTCACATTGAGTGGATTCAGACTCAACATGACCAGCATGGCGATGGCGGTGCCCAGCAACAACGTGTCGTTGACGTGCGGCGCAATCTTCACGAATTTGGCGCTGAGCAGCGGACTCTGGCGGATCATCAGGATGCCGCGCGCCAAGAAGGAGGCACCGCTGATGAAAGCGCAGGCCATGTGAATCATCTTTAGGGCAACGAATGACATGCTCTGACCTTATGCAGCGTCACAATTGACGATCAAGGAAACGACAAGGGACAAGAGACGAGAAATAGAGCGTGCGCGACGCGGCGAATTCTATCAGCATCTCACGGTGCCGGATTACCGCGCTGTCACGCACGGAACACCGCCGCATATTGCTTTAGTTCCATGAAAGGCTGCAAGACGATGCTTCACGGCGCCGCGCTCACCGAGCGTCAAGACAGAGTCAGGGAAGATCGAAGGCTAAAGCCCGAGTCTGGCAAGATCCTCCGGCCGGTCGATGTCAAAGAGCGGCGGCAGAAAGTCCCAGTCAAGGTCCAGGCAATTCATTTTCT
>CAVOBC010000442.1:0-3443 GCA_963693635.1 Gammaproteobacteria bacterium
GCGGTGACGTCACCGCTGGTGCACACCATACCGATGCAGTTGCTCGCCTATCACGTGGCGGTGCTGCGTGGGACGGATGTTGACCAGCCCCGCAATCTGGCGAAATCAGTGACGGTGGAGTAGTTTCGAACGGATGGTTTTCTGAACCTTCCGTCTACCTTCAATTCACAGTATTAGTCGGACCGGTCTTACTGAGCGAACGACCTCTGACTGAGCATCAACAATTTCTGTTTGATACGATTTATCGGCTTCGGTCGGAAGGATGGAATGATCCTCAGATAGCGAAGTGGCTGAATGAGCGTGGCTATTATCCCAAAGCTATCAGTTCAGCGGTACGTAGCCGGATGATGGCCAGAGACGAGAAGTCACCAGATGTGAGATCACTCTTCGGAGCGGTTTACATCGATCTGACTTTCGGTCCGGCGAGTGATGTTCATAGCCAAACTTCGAGATTGCCCACCCGCCCGATATCCCGGTGGAGCTTCATTTCCAGCAGTTCGCTCATGTGCGCCTCCTCCAATATTTGAATGACATCGCGTTGTTCTAAATCCGAGCACCCGGCAACATCATCCTGCAACCGCTTTAGCAGGTAGAACCGGAACGGCTGGACCGCCGCGGTCATGCTTTGACCTTCAACCTCGAACGTCGCGTTCCCTATCGTTCGCGCAACCTCGGTTCCCGCCGCAAGGTCTGCGTGCGCCGTAATCCAATCGTTGGTCGCGTCGCACGCGGCACGGGTCTCCGGGACGAAATCGATGGCGATTTGGCGCAGCACGGAAAGCAGCGACTCCGGGACGTCGTCTCCCTCGAAGTAGCCTTCGGTTCGTGAATGGTGCGCACCCAGATTGTGCTCGGTTCGGTTCATCCGCTCGACCCAACGCAACACGTTGGGGGCGTGTTCGTGCATTAGCGACAGTGGCTTTAGATCTCGACCGAGGTGGGCATACATCGGCGCGATCAGGCCGAAGTCGCCGATGCAGGTTTGCTGCCCTAATAAGTAAGGGGCGGCAGCGAAGTGCGCATCCAGCGCTCCGAGCAACCGACCGTAGAGTGACTCGACCAGGTCGACTCGTTCGGGGGGTGCGCCGAGGTCAATACATGCCTGCTTCATGCGCTCGAAGCGGCCGGCAACCGTGAACTGAGGCGGCGCGTTGCGCGGCGTGATTTCCTCGAAGTGAAAACGCACCATGCGTTCGTTCTCGGGAAACCGCCATCGGTAGTGCATCGCCGGACGCATCATGCCCTCCGAGCCAATGACGTCGAACAGGAGACTAACTGCCGATTGCCGGGGCGTGCGTGGCGTGAACGGTGTACCGAGTTCGGCTTCGAAGTGATCAACGATGGCGACGCTGTCGCGAATCACCTCGCCGCTGTCAAGCTCTACCGTTGGCATGCTGCGCCGACCGCCGGCCTTGGCCAGCACAACGTCTTCGTAATGATCCGACACGGGATGGCGTTCGCTAAAATCAAGACCCGCCTTGATGAAGTAGCTACGCACACGGCCCGTGTAGAGGGACATCGGCGAGCCGTAGAGGGTGACAGTCATGGGATCTGATTCCTGGTTATCGGGGGCGGAATTCTATCCCACGGATGCCAACGTATTCTAACAGGCGCGCAGGGATGCATTGATGAGCGGCGGTCGTATCGACGTCTTTCAGTTGGCCCTGGGCCCACGCCTACTTGCCATAGCAGGCATTCCGCTGGGTCCTGCCGTCACGCCAAGAGATATTAATACAATATCGATAAACGAAGCGTCCACTGCCTGGCGAATCCGGTTAAACTCACCGTCCAACTGACGGCGGCTGCACGCTTTGAGCGGGTGGCGGTCGTGGCTGCGAACATCCCGATCCCCGGACCCACGCCGGGAGGAACATCCGCCCCATGGAAGACGTCTCTGACATACTCGAATCCCTGAACGATGCCCAGCGGCAGGCCGTGGCGGCGCCGTTCGGCAGCTATCTGGTGCTCGCCGGGGCGGGTAGCGGCAAAACCCGCGTGCTTGTTCACCGCGTCGCCTGGATGATTCGCAACGAGGGTCTGTCGCCGTACAGCATTCTTGCTGTGACCTTCACCAACAAAGCAGCGGCCGAGATGCGCTCGCGCATCGAGTCGCTGTTGTCGGCGTCGCTCCGCGGCATGTGGGTTGGCACGTTTCACGGCATCGCGCACCGACTGCTCCGCACCCACTGGCAGGAAGCTGGGTTGCCGCAGAATTTTCAGATCCTCGACGCTGACGATCAGCTTCGTCTCGTCAAGCGTGTGATTTCATCACTTGAGCTTGATGAAAAGAAATGGCCGGCCCGGCAGGCATGCTGGTTCATCAACGGCCAGAAGGACGAGGGGCTGCGTCCCAATCATACGGAGGACTACGGCGACCTTTACCTCAAGACTATGCTGTCGATCTATCAAACCTACGAGGACGCTTGCGCTCGGGGCGGCATGATCGACTTTGCGGAGATGCTGCTGCGGGCTCACGAACTGTGGTTGAACAGCGCACCGTTGCTTGCGCATTACCGAGAGCGCTTTCGCTACCTTCTGGTTGATGAGTTTCAGGACACGAACACGATCCAATACGCCTGGTTGCGGCTCCTGGCAGGTGACAACGACAACATCATGGTGGTCGGCGACGACGATCAGTCAATCTACGGCTGGCGCGGTGCCAAGATCGAGAACATTCAGCGCATCAGCAAGGACTTCCCTGACAGCGAGATCATTCGTCTGGAGCAGAACTACCGGTCCACCGGCTCGATCCTGAAGGCCGCGAACGAACTGATCGACCAGAACCCGGGTCGGCTCGGCAAGGAGCTTTGGACCGAGGGCAGCGACGGTGACCCGATTCGACTTTATGCCGGTTTCAATGAAATTGACGAGGCCCGGTATATCGTCGAGCGAATCAAGCAATGGGCGAACGACGGCAACCTGCGGCGTGAATCGGCGATTCTGTACCGATCGAATGCGCAGTCGCGCGTGCTTGAAGAGGCGATGTTGCGTTCGCAGATTCCGTATCGAATTTATGGCGGCCAGCGGTTTTTCGAGCGGGCCGAGATTCGAAACGCCCTCGCTTACCTGCGACTAATTAGCCGCCGGGATGCAGATGCTGCATTTGAGCGTGTCGTCAACACGCCCACGCGCGGTATCGGTAATCGTACCCTTGCGGAAATCCGCACGCTCGCGCGTGCCGGCGGCACGTCGCTCTGGCAGGCCGCCGTGCAGCTATCGACGGCCGCACATCTCGCGGGGCGCACGCGCAATGCCATCGCCGGCTTTGTTCAACTCATCGAACTCCTCGACCACGAGACCACGGACATGGAACTCGATGCACTCGCGGAATACGTCGTCGACAAGACCGGTTTGCGTGAACATCACCGCAAAGAAGGTGGTGAGCGTGGCCAGGCGCGGGTCGAGAATCTCGAAGAACTGGTCACTGCGGCGCGGACCTTTGA
>CAVOBC010000443.1:0-3424 GCA_963693635.1 Gammaproteobacteria bacterium
CTTTAATGGCGATGTCGCCAACGACAGGTTCCGAACCTGATCCGTCGACAATCGAACCACCGCGAATAACGATGTCGTAAGTCATTGTTTATTAACCTGTTTTAGATGTCGAGATGGGCCCTGCGATGAAGGCCTGAAAGAAGGTCGTATCGAAAACGGCGTTGATTGATCCATTGTCGAGTGAACCGGAGGCCTGAGGTTGCTATATGTACGCGGAAAGTTCAATGAAGCACCGTGGTCGTAAATCACGAGGTATTCGTCAAGTCTTTAATCACAGAGCCTTGGACGTCTGATCTGACGTGGCGTGGGGGGTGATCAGGTCGGCACGTCAGAGTGGCTCCTAGCAAAAATGTGCACCCCGCGTATGTGTATACACGGCGTATAGCGACTGGCTCGCGGTCATAAAGAGGCGATTGCGCTTGGGCCCGCCGAACGTCAGGTTGGCACAGATCTCCGGCAGGCGAATCTGCCCGACACGCGCGCCCTCCGGGTTGAAGACATGCACGCCGTCGTAGCCGGCACCGGCCCAACCGGCGCTTGACCAGATGTTGCCGTCGATATCGCAGCGGATGCCGTCCGCCCCGCCAGACATCTCGACGCCATCGACGGTCATCGACATTGATGCAAAGACGCGACCATTCTTGAGTCGCGACTCGCCGACCACATCCCACACCTTGATCACGGGTGGTGCAGTCGCTGGCCCATAGTGCGACATGCCGGTGTCGGCAGCGTACAGCTTCTTGTAGTCCGGCGAGAAGCAGACGCCGTTCGGCTTAAAGATATCGTCTGTAACCTGGTGCAACTTGCCGGACTTCATATCAAGGCGATAGATCGCCTCTTTCTGATAGGGCTGCATTGAACCTGTGTCGGCCTGCGTGCCTTCGTAGACGCCAAGGGCGCCGTAGCCGGGATCCGAAAACCACAGGTCGCCGTTCGGATGGACGACGCCGTCGTTGGGTGCGTTGAGGCTCTTGCCGCCGAAGCTGTCTGCGAGCACGGTCGTACTGCCGTCAATCTCATATCGCGTGACACGACGCGTCAGGTGCTCGAACGAAATCTGCTTGCCCTGCAAGTCAAAGGTATTGCCGTTGCTCATGTTCGAATTTGTGCGAATGCGGGTCACATGGCCGTCATCGTTGAGCCATCGGTACTGCACGTTGTTCGGGATGTCGCTCCAGACGAGGTAGTTGCCCCACCCGCTCCAGGCGGGACCCTCTGCCCAGAACATGTCCGGACTGGTGTAGAGACGCTGGATTGGTGTGTTGCCAAGAAAGCCCGAGAACGACGGGTCTAGCTTGATCATGTCCGGGTTCGGGTAACGAACCGGATTAGCCGCGAGGCGGGTGCTGGCGAGGGCGGCGGCGCTGGCGCCGAGGGCGAGAAACGAACGTCGTTCCATTACCGGATACTCCTGCGATTGATCCGGCATCATAGCAATCTGTTTGGTGCGTTCGCGAGCGTATCGGCTTCTTGTAACTGCTGCGCCGATGCGTCGTGCTCGTCAGGTCCGAGGCATGTGTCTTTGGCAGTGTTTTTTGGCGAGTGTTATTGCCGACCATTTGTTGGCGTCAGTTTGACTGGCCCCGGTTCAGGTCCGAACATGTCCGGGTAAATTAAATGCACGACTTCGTTGTTACCGCTTGTGCGGCCAGCACCAGGTGGAGAGAAACATGCCGAACCAGCACGTGGCCTACGGTGCCGATAGCCTTGATGAAGGCATCTGCTCACACTTTGTCGAGGGCGTGAACGGGCTCCGGTTTCACGTGCTTGAAGCGGGAAACGAGACGGGGGAGCGCCCGGCGGTGCTGTTGTTGCACGGATTTCCTGAGCTTGCCTTCAGTTGGCGCAAAATCATCGGGCCGCTCGCTGACAAGGGCTTGTGTGTGCTTGCGCCGGACATGCGCGGCTATGGGCTAACTTCCGGCTGGGACGCAGATTACGACGGCGACCTCGATTCGTTTCGCATGTTGAACTTCGTCAAGGATGTGGTGGCGTTGCTGCATGCGCTTGGCATCGAGTCGGTTGACGTGGTCGTTGGGCATGACTACGGCTCGCCGGTCGCGGGTTGGTGTGCGCTGATTCGACCGGACATCTTCAAGTCGGTGGTCCTGATGAGCGCGCCGTTTGCGGGCCCGCCAGCCCTGCCGTTTGCTTCCGCGAACGCCGACGCGCCTCGCGATCCCGTTCCGGTCGTGACCGACATGGATGCCGGCCTCGCTGCGCTCGCGCGGCCAAGGCGCAACTATCGATGGTACTACTCGATGCGCGAGGCCAACCCCAACATGTGGCAGGCCGAGCAGGGCGTTGCCGACTTTTTGCGCGCGTACTATCACATGAAGAGTGCCGACTGGGCTGCCAACAAACCGTTTCGGCTCGCCTCATGGGAACCGGCGGAATTGGCGCAGATGCCGACGTACTACATTATGGATCGGACCCAGGGTATGGCTGAAACCGTCGCCAACGAGATGCCCGATCAGGCAGCGGTTGATGCGTGCCAATGGCTGACCGACCAGGAACTCAGCGTTTACGCGGCCGAGTACGGCCGCAACGGTTTTCAGGGGGGCCTCAATTCCTACCGGTGCGGCACAGACCCCGCAAGGAGCCGCGAATTGTCAGTCTTCGCCCGCTCGTCGATTACGGTGCCGGCGTGCTTTATCGGCGGGGCGAGCGATTGGGGTGTGTACCAGACGCCTGGCGCGCTGGAGCGAATGCAGGGGCAGGGCTGTACAGACTTTCGCGGCCTGCACCTCATAGCGGGTGCCGGCCACTGGGTCCAGCAGGAGCAACCGCAAGCGGTGGTGGACGTCCTGCTGGATTTCCTGCGCCCGGCGTAGTGAGCCAGATCATGATGTCAATCAACTACCCGAGTCGCAGTCAATAATTCCATTGGCCAGGTTCATTGCCATCTGACCCAGCGGCGGATCTGCATTGGCCGTGTTGGTCTGGATCGCGACTGTGACGTTTGCATCGACAAAGTGCGCCACAAAGGATCGGTAACCCGGGAACCACCCGCTGTGGCCGACGGCTTCTTCAATTGGCGTCTTATAGATAAAAACCCCGAGACCATAATCGACCAACGGATCAACGCGTGAACGCGAACTCAACATTTCTTCCAACATTTCCGACCCGAACAGTTCCCCGGTCACCATGGCTCGAGTCCATCGAGCCATGTCCTTTGGATTGGTTACCAAACCGCCGCCGGTCCACTCGTTACCCGGGTGGATGGTGAATACTCCATCATTATCCAACGCGGTGGTAAAGCCCCTGAGGGCGGAAGCGAATTGTTTGAGGAATAGATGATCGATCAGCCCCGAGCTGTGATTTAGTAAAGACCTTAAAGTGATGTCGTTGGCGTTAGGTAGTCTCGAAAAACAGGGTTCCTTTAAGAACCAACTCGACAAAGGGGCCTCCAAATCCAAGACGC
>CAVOBC010000444.1:0-3413 GCA_963693635.1 Gammaproteobacteria bacterium
TTTCGCAGCCCATCAATGCGTGGTCGATTGGATATTCAAGGTCTGCGAGCACCGTTTCAACGTGCAGATCGTCGAAACGCGCGCGCTGTCCCGGATTACGGATCATAGCGACCGGATCGTGCGGGCCCGCCGCGAGTCGCCGCATGACTCGCACGCCGGTGTTGCCTGCTGCTCCAATGACGAGTACGCGCATGGTCTTCTCCTCTTGTAGGCGGTCCGGCTTTGCCGGTGCCGCCTGTTTTACCATCGGTCAGGGCATGTACGGCGTCGACGTTGGCCCGAGTTGGGTCTCGATGACCGATTGTGCCATCTCTACAAATTCGCAGAGCATAGGCCGCGTTTCCCGTGGGTCTATGATGTCCTCGATATTGAAGGACTCTGCGGTCTTGAAGGGCGACGCCAGCGCGTCCAGCATGTCTTCGAGTTCTTTTTGCTTGGCGGCGGGATCGTCCGCGTCGGCGATCACGCGCCGGTAGGCCGCGGACACACCACCCGAGATGTGCATGGAGCCCCAGTGTCCTGAGGGCCATGCAACGCGCTTGAACATGCCGCTTGGCCGGTCGTGGCACTGACCGGCAACGCCGTACAGTTGCCGGATGATCACAGATACCCAGGGCATCTGGGTGCGCAGCGTTGCGCACAGCATCTTCGCGCCCGCCCGAACAATGCCAAGGCTTTGCTGGTCGGGTCCGGCCATGAATCCGGGTTCATCGGCAAGGTAGACCATCGGCAGGTGGAAGGTGTCGCACATGGACAGGAAGCGGATGACTTTGGTTCCCGCGGCAACGTCCATGGAGCCGCCAAGGCGCTTGGGATTGTTGATCATGACGCCACACGGATAACCATTCAGGCGGCCGAGGCCGACGATGCGTGAGCGGCCGTAGTGAGGCGTTATCTCGAAGAACGACTCCTTGTCGAGCACCGCGTCGAGAATCTTGTAGGCGTCGTAGACCCGGCGTTTGTTGCGCGGAATCGCCGAGATGAGTGCCTCTTCCCGCCGCTCAGCGTCGTCGCCCGTGTCGGTGCGCGGCGGCATTTGCCAGACGTTGTTCGGCAGATAGCTTAGAAACTGTTTGATCATGTCAAACGCGTCTTCTTCGCTGTTTGCGAGGTTATCGATGACGCCGGATTCATAGACCTGCGAGCGCTCATCGCCCAAATCTTCCTTGCTGATGTCGATGCCGAGAGCGGCCTTGACGACCGGCGGGCCACCTGGAAACACCTGGCTCGTGCCCTTCACCATAAGGTTGAAGTGCGAAAGGCAGGCGTCCACCGCAGGCAGACCTGCAACGGACCCGAGTGCGGCGGAAACTACGGGCACCTCGCAGAGCAAATCCTCGATTCCCGGCGTTGTCGGGTTGGTCGGGATGTAGGTGCGACCAATCTGCTCGAAAGTCTTCACGCTGCCGCCGGTTGCGTCCAGCAAGCGAATGAACGGCAGGCGCCAGTTGCGCGCAAGCTGCTGCGAGTGCCCGCCCTTGTTGCCAATCGCCGCGTCCGCAGAGCCGCCGCGGACGGTGAAGTCACCACCGTTGAGAACAACCTTGCGGCCGTTCAGTTTGGCCATGCCCACGATCATGTTGGACGGCCGCACATCGACGAGTTCGCTGTCTTCGTAGGTGGCGGCGCCAGCCAATCGGCCGATCTCCTGGAATGAGCCCGCATCGGAGATGAGGTCCAGCCTTTCGCGAATCGTCAGTTTGCCGCGCTCGTGCTGGATGCGGATGCCCTCGTCCCCGCCCATCTTCTCGGCAAATGCGATGCGGCGCTTGATCTCGTCGACTTCTGGTTCCCAGACCATCTCTTGTTCCTTGTTCTGTGTACGTCGGTATTTGGTTTTTCGGCGCGAACGGGCAAAGGTACGTAAATTGCGTTGGGGCTACAAGTTTGGCTGGACGCCTGCGGATGCAGGTCGGGTTGGGCGAATTGGAGCAACCGAGCTGATTCTTTTCGTTAGCGCAGCGCCCGGCTTGCAGGGAGACAAGCTGCTACGATGCTGTTTCGCGACTTTCGAGCGAGCGAGTGGTTGTCAGAATGGAACGAGAGGCATGCCAAGGGTGATGGTTCGTCCATTTACAGAGCCGGATCGGTCGCAGATCATTGCGCTGTGGAACGACGTGTTCGCGGATGACCCGCCATGGAACGCGCCTGACGTGATCATCGACACAAAGCTCAAGGTGCAGCCGGGGCTGTTTTTCGTGTGCGTGGACCTGTCCGTTTCTGGACAGCGCGAGATCGTTGGCACCACGCTCGCGGGCTTCGATGGTGTGCGCGGATGGATGCACCACGTCGCGACCCACTCCGCGCACCGTCGCAGGGGCATTGCCAGTCTGATGATGGCGAAGGCGGCGGCGGGCCTCGAGGCCCTGGGTTGTCCCAAACTGAATCTGCAGGTGCGCGCGACTAATCAGGCGGTTGTGCGGTTTTACGAAAGCCTCGCCTATGTGGTCGAGGATCGGATCAGCATGGGCAAGAGGCTGGGCTCGAACGGTCAATAGCAGGACGATTTTTTCTGCGGCCTGTTAGACCGGATGTCCAAACATATCAGCGAGTATCTGTTTCGCTCCCGCTAACATCTCCTCGTGAGCAGGTTTCATCTCATTCAACAATTCATGTGAGTTCAACGCGGCCTCGTCAGCACGTTTCTTGAGAATCGTTCGGGTTGACGGGCGTGCCGCCATCGCTTCGTAGAAATCGCGCAAAACGTCGTTGCCCTCGATGAAATCCAGCGCTGGCTGATCGTAGAGTTTGCTCAGCGTTCGTCCGTGCTCGAGCAGATAGAAGAGTTGAAAGTCCGGGAGTGTTGGCGTTGACCCACAGACAAACGGTGCGAATTCCGTCGTATCCAGAAACCTGTGCATTTCGCCCCTGACCAGAAAGGCGGACCAGAGTGCGAACGTATTAGATTCCTCTGCCGTATCAAGACCCCTCGCGATGGGGAAGTGCCCACTTACGACGAACCAGTTGAAGTACGGCCCGCCCACATGGAAAGCCAGGAAGTCGCTCTTGGCATCGATCCTTGCGCACAATGCAGCATCGTCGGATGGGTAGATGCCATGCGCCTCAGGATATCGTCGGCCGATATACCGGCAGATAGCGATGCTCTCGGTCACGGTCGTTCCATCCGAATCAACCAGTGAAGGCACCTTCATGTTCGGATTGATCGCCCGATACGCCGCTGTGTGGTTTCCGCCTGAAAGTGTCGATGTGCGGACATAGTCGTAGTCAATACCGGCTTCTTCCAGCACGTTGGCAACCATCGACATGTACGGCGACAGCCAGAAACCATAGAGTTTAGGAAATGCCGCCTTCATGTTGTCCTCGCCGAGATCGGATTGCCGTACTCTACAGCGATTGCGACGCGTGTTCCTGACGTTAGCGAAGGGTCGATGGTCGCGGGCGATGGCAGCGGG
>CAVOBC010000445.1:0-3413 GCA_963693635.1 Gammaproteobacteria bacterium
GTAGCCCAGCAAGCTCTGAACGCGGGGTGACAGGTCGCGGGCCTTCTCGGGTGGCACTGCCAACACCATGTTCTCAAGCTGGCGCATCCAAGACTGACAATACTGCGGCGTAATCGCGAGCCGATTACCGTTCGAGTTGTTGGCGCCACCCCGATGATAAACGTGACCCGTGAAGACCATCACCGACCCCCGCGGCATCACGACCTTCACCGCACGCTCGTCGTCCCTGGCGGGGAGCACGCCCGGTTCCCACAGATGACTCCCGGCAATGACCTCGGTCGCACCGTTGTCCTCGGTGAAGTCATCGAACGCCCAGATGGTGCTGATGCCAAAGACACCGTCACGGCTTGCAAACGGCCCGCCGTCGTTGTCCCGGTGAAAGCCCTGCGGCGTCTCCCCGGGGTACACGTTGATCGCAAGGTTCGCCGACAGCAGGTACATGGGGCGCAGAAACTGATCGACAAGCCCAAGCACGGCAGGATGCTCGATGATCAAGCCGAAGGCCGGGTCTTTGGCAAGCAGCGCATAGACTCGCTCGGAGTGGAAGCCCTCGAAGTCATTACGCCCCATCCGATGGCCCTGCAGATAGGGCGCGAGGGCCGCCCGAATCGGCTCCACTTCATCGTCTGTCAGCAGATTGGGTATGACGGTGTAACCGTCCCGGCCGATCGACTCTTGATGCCGGGAGAGTGCTTGTTGGGAAAGTGCTTGTTGGGAAACAGCCTGTCCAGAAAACGTATCGTCTGTCATCGTCGGCCACTCCACCCCGTGCAAGAACCTAGACTTTATCCGACAATCGATCTTGTGCAAGAGGACCAAGCAGAGCGTGGTGTCACCGACAAGCAGCGCGTCACCATGGTCGCTTGAAATGCGCGTTCGCCCGCGTCCGAGCGGATGCGGTCACCATGAATCTTTTACCTCAACCAGTACCGTGGACCGCCAAATATGAAGAGACCGTCTGCAATCCTCTTCGACTTCTTTGGCACGCTCGTCAACTACGTGGAGCGAGCCGAGCATTCATCGCCTGACCGGACATTGCAGACCTTGTCGGCCCTCGGCGTGTCGACCGACCTTGCCGAGCTACGCACACGCATGGACAACGTCTACGATCCGCTCGAAGCGGCCGCCAACCAAAGCGGCGAGGAGTACCACACTCACACCGCCATGCGGCACCTCTTGCAAACCTACGGTGTCAAACCAACAGCGGACGCTGTGGAGTCGGTGGCGCGCGACTGGATTACCGACTGGAGCCGAAGCGTTTCCATGGTCGACGGCCTGAATCGGGCCCTCGCCGCCCTCGAGACGCCGATGCACATTGTCTCGAATACCTCCACACCCTGGCTGGTTGGCGACGCGATCGGCGAACTCGGCATTGGCGACCACTTTCTGTCGACCACGGCGTCGGTCGATGTCGGCTGGCGTAAACCGAGACCCGAGATCTATGAACTTGCGATCGAGCGTTCTGGATTCCCGGCGAGCGAACTACTGTTCGTCGGGGACAACCCGGATTGCGACTATCACGGCCCGGTTGCCGCCGGCATGCAAGCGGTCTGGATCAGCACGGTGCCGTCGCCAGCGATTCCCGAAGAAAGCAGGATTACGGTGATGACCGACCTGCCCCAATGGCTTGCGCAAAGATCGCGCGGCCGCTAATCACCCTGGTTGAGTCGTTTAGTTGCGAGCGGGCTAAGCCTGGACCTTAAGAAAAAACTGCAGGGGAGAGCACCTTTACCTACGACCTGAATCAGGATCGCTAACCGGCCCCGTTACTTCAGTTTGGGTTTCACAAGCCCAAGCGCAATCATCGTTTCACCTGTCGCCTTCAGCGTGTCGCGCACATCGTGCGTCTTCAGTCCCAGTTCCTGCCGCGCACGATCACAGTGTGCCCGGGGTGCGTCAAACGGTTTGCCGTACTTCTCGATCATGGCATCGTATTTGGCGGGCGGCCCACCAACATCGATGTGTGGAAAGAGTTCCAGCAGGTGTTCCTGAAGCTGCTTTGCGGAGATTTCGCCCCGGTCGTCAGTCGCACACAACATGTAGCGATGGCCATTGCTGCACGCATCGCTTTCGATCATCAGCGCCTGGGACTCACCGACATCCCGCACATCAACGATGTTCCACAGCGCCTGCCAGCCGCGCTGGCATTCGTCGCCTGCCAGCATGCGACCCAGATGGTACTGCCATGAGCCGACCAGTTCGTGTACCGGCGTCAGTAGCGGGCCGAGCACAACACATGGGCACACCGAGATCGCGTCAAACCGACCATCGTCTTGAGCAATGCGGTTGACCAAATGTTCGCACTCGACCTTTGCCATCGCATAGCCCACCTCGCCTTTCCTGACCAGGTCATCGGTATTCCAGTTGGCGTCTTCCTCTCGGTTGTCGGACGCCCAGTCCTGTTCCGTGTAGATGTGGCCTGACGGCACCGGATGACCGATTGCAGCGAACGAACTCGTGTACACCAGCCGCTTGACAGTTCCGGATTTTCGAATCGAATCGAGGATATTGGTGGTCCCGTTGATCGCGCCGTCGTACACCTGTTGGGGGTTATTCACGCCGCCATACCCCATCGCCGTACCGACATGCAGCACCGCGCTGCAACCGGCGAACGGCGCGTCATAGCTGCCATCATCCAGCAGATTTGCGGTATGCAGGGAAACCTTGCCGGAATAGTCTTGCTCGTTGAGTGCGAGCAGGTGTTCGGTCTTGTGTGGATTGCCCGCGTCAGTGATGCAAGCCCGCACATCATATCCGCGTGCAAGCAGGGCAATAACCGTGTGGGCGCCCACGTAACCTGACGCCCCGGTGACGGCTACGGGGCCGTCGGTTGAACTGACTGATGGCATTCTTGTTTCCTTGTGTTCTTGTTTATGATCAGGATTGCTGGCTCGGACTGTGCAACGCAGACGTCATCCAGGGCGAGCTTTTGTGCAAGTATCACTTGCTGAGCGAGCACGACGAAACTTCGCCTGTAACCTGACCAATGAGTGTCTCCCGAGTTTACACGTGCTCGCGATGCAGTTTCACCGCATGACCGGCGTGAACGGGTGCCTCAGATCCGAGTTGTCGAACGCGCTGAACTCGTGCGCAATGTCACGCAGCCCCGGCAACAAGCGATCGAGCGAATCTGCGCGTTCGCGGATCATGGCAACCGGCGTGTGGCGGCCGGTCGCAAGTTCACGCTCGTGGCTCCGCCTGATCGATTCCGAAACATCACAATGGATATAGTACAACTGCAGGTGGTAGCCAGCCTTTCGTAGCCGGTCGAGCATATCTAAATTTTCGGCTCGGACATTGCCCATGTCCTTCACGATGGAGAGGCGACGCGCCACCGCCTCATCCAACAATTGGTAGGCGAGATTGCGTGCGGGTAATTCGTATTCCGAGAACGCGCTCTCAGCACCATCCCG
>CAVOBC010000446.1:0-3408 GCA_963693635.1 Gammaproteobacteria bacterium
CGTCGATGGTGTCCATGATCCGAATCTTGTCCCAGTTTGGCGGCTGACTGACCATGGCGCCCCAGTGGTTAGGGAACGACTTGCCGCCGGGGTCGGTGGCGATGTCGACGAGCTTGGCCTTGATGGCGGGGTCTCTAAGCTTGATTATTTGCTCGTCGAGCGGTAGCGAGCGAATCTCCCGCCAGTGGTCCCAGGTATCGAAGGGCGTGCGCGACTCGAAGCTCAGGAGTACGTTCAATGCGCGAGTGTGCACTTGCGCGAACATGCGACCGCCGGCGGCGGCGGTGTCGTCCAGCAGCTCCAGGTAGGCTCGCCAGTCCTGGGGCTCCGTTTTCGAGCTGATCAGGCCCCAGGTGAGCGGCACGCCGGACTCGACCGCGAGTGCAAGCTGGCGGCCAAAATAATCGTCTTTCAAATCCGGATCGCGATGTGTTTGTTCACCAGCGAGTTCGAATATCCCGGCACCCGCTTTGCTCATCGCATTGACGATGGCGCGAACCTCTTTCCATTCGGCGACCGAGCTCGCGACAGGCGCGTCGGTATAAAGCTGGTGAATGCGCGAGGTCGAGAAACCGATGGCGCCGGCGCGAATGGCCTCCTGTACATTCCGGCACATGGCAGCGAGCTCGTCGTCGGTTGCCTGTTCGGTGAATGCACGCTCCCCCATGACGTAGGTACGAAGCGCCGAGTGGCCGATGTATCCCGCATAGTTGATACCCTTGGGCGTAGCGTCCACCGCATCGAGGTATTCAGGATAGGTCTCCCAGCTCCAGTCGATGCCCGCCTGCATCGACAACGGCGAGATGTCCTCGGCGCGCTCGAGGTTGCGGACCGCGAGCTCCGAGTGCTCCTTGGCGCACGGCGCGAGCGTGAAGCCACAGTTGCCCATTACCACGCTCGTGACGCCGTGATAGCAGGAACACGATCCGATCGGATCCCAGAATACCTGAGCGTCCATGTGCGTGTGCGCATCGACGAAACCAGGCGACACCACATGGCCTTCGGCGTCTATGGTCTCTGCTCCTTTCTCGGAAATGCGGCCGATCATTGCAATCTTGCCGTCCACGATACCCAGGTCGGCATGGTACGCGGGGGCCCCGGAACCATCAATTACGGACCCGTTTTTGATGACCAGATCGTATTGCACAGCACCCCCCTTCTAGGTTTCTGGAAGCCAATAGACTACCACACTAATGCAGCCTGCGGCGCTCGCCCACTTCCCGCACGCTTTTTCCGCGCCGATGGCATCGGTTGGCGCTGCTCGATATACTGACAGCTTCTAACAGGGGCTCGCGGTATGACCATCGATCGGCTACTGATAGGCACCTATACGCCTAAGCCCGCTGAACACGGTGCCGGTGCATCGAGGGGCATTTATCACGCAACCTTCGACGACGCCACGGGTCAGTTCAACGTGGAAGGGCTGGCCGCCGAGACGTCAAGCCCGGCGTTTCTCGCTCAGGCCGGCGAGTTCGTTTATGCGGTAAACGAGCAGGAAAAGGGGCAGGTCTCGGCGTTCTGTTTGCGCGAAGACGGCCTCGAGTTCGTGAACGCCGTGCCGACCGGTGGCGTTTATCCCTGCCACCTTGCCATGTCGGCTGACTGGTTAGCGGTGGCCAATTACGGGAGCGGCAACCTCGCGACCTTTGACATCAGTGATGGCGCGCTCGGCGATCGCATCGACTTTGCGCAGCACACCGGCAGCGGCCCCAATCCGCAACGTCAAACCAGGGCGCACGCCCACCAGACGTACCTCACAAGCGCCGGCATGCTCGTGCCGGACCTCGGCAGTGATCGACTGTACCGATATCGTGTGGATGCGAAAGGTACCTTTGTTGGAGAACCGAGCGTGACTCAATTCGCTCCCGGCGCCGGACCGCGCCACGTCGAGAGCCATCCGACATTACCGATCCTTTACCTGATCAACGAGCTCGGCAATACCATCAACGTGCTGGGCGGGGATGCTGGAGCCCTCACGGTGCAGCAAAGTGTATCGACGCTACCAGAGGATTTCGAAGGGAAGAGCACGACAGCAGAGATTGCCGTGTCCGCAGACGGCCGTTTCGTCTACGGCAGTAATCGTGGTCACGACAGCATTGTCAGTTTTGCCGTCGACGATACGGGTCGACTTTCAGAGCCTCGGCATGTGTCGACCGGGGGATCGCATCCTCGACACTTTGCCATCGACCCCAGCGACCAATGGCTACTGGTCGCCAATCAGAACTCGAACAACGTCGTGGTGTTTGCGCTGCAGAATGGACGCCCTACCGACGTCGTCTGTGAGAGCTCTGCCCCGAAACCCGTCTGCCTGCATTTTTTATCAGCCCGCTGAGGGCTCTTTAAGAGTCCCGTAACGCGACGATGGTTTCACTCGCCTGAATGAGCGAGCGCATGTAGCCAAGCGCGTATGCCTCACCGATTGTTCCCGTACTCCGGCCGTCGCCGCAATCGAGAATGTGGTCCGGCGTAATCATGCCCTTGAAGCCAACCTCGCGCAGCGCGCACACGATCTCAAGGAGATCGAGGTAGCCGATGTCCGGGAAGGTTTCCTGGAAGTTCGGAATAGGGCTCGAGGTATTGCGCAGGTGTACCTGTGTGATGTGGCCCGTCGGCCCGAACTCGCGAATCGCCGCCACAATGTCCTCGCCCTTCCCATCATCGCCCGGCATTTCCGCGAAGGTACCGACACAGAACAAGATGGCGCTGTGGGGATTGTGATCGACACCCTCAAACGCGCGCCGAAACGATGCGGTGTCGCGAAATATCCGCGCCACGCCATGGTGAGTCAGGGGCGGATCGTTCGGGTGCAGCTGCAGACGAACGTCTGCCTCTTCCGCCACGGGCAATATGCGCTCCATGAAGTAGAAATAGGTCTCCCACATGTCATCGTCGGAATAGGTGCGCTCGTACTTATTCGGCTCGGCCAGGGCGGCGTCCTGGCGGAAGAATCGTGTGCGTGCCCCTCGCGAAGTCGTCTCTCCGGTCATACCCGCACCGCCGGAATGCCAGGCGTAGGTCGTATGCTTGATGCCGGCCTTACCCAGATCCCGCAGGAAGCCCTGCAAGAACTCGATTTCCTCATCGCGACCGGCACGTCCGAGCGTGATGGCCGGCAGGTTGTATTTGTCCTGCAGCATCAGCTCATGGATCTCAAGTCCGGCCGCATCGACCCTGTCCTGCACGCGGCGGAGCTCATCGAAACTGTAGGTGTCTGAAAGCATGCGCAATTCGATGGCCTCGACACCCATGTGCCTGAGATAGTCGAGATGCGACGGCGTGAGTTTCTCCGGGTATTGGAAACTGACCCCTAGTTTCATCGTTGGTCTCCCTCAGCAAACACGCCAAGTCTATCAGCCAACAGGATCGGCTGCGACGACATGAGCATACTGTGTAGCGCCAAAGTTGTAA
>CAVOBC010000447.1:0-3403 GCA_963693635.1 Gammaproteobacteria bacterium
AATAGATCACGGAGGTCGCTACCTCACGCCCCGTTATGTCGATCCGACGTAGCGGGATTCTCGGGGGGCCAATCTTCGGTTTGACTGATTCAAGGTCAACATCAAATGCCGGCGACGGCGTGACATGCAGGTTGTACGGACCGGGCAAATCGGCTTCCGTGTGAAAATGGCCACAAAAGACGTGCCTGATGTGGCTCGCCGAGAGCCGCGCGTCCACTGCGTCAACGTCTGCGAGCGGGTAGGTTCGATCCATAAACCCGTCGCCAACCACTCGGGTAGGAAAGTGCGTGAAGAGGACCGAACCCGCGCGCACCGTATCGCTGGTCACGGCGTCCAATTGATCGGCCGGAAAGTGTGTGGACCCGGTGTTCGAAAAAACCAGATCAATATCACCAAGCGGTATCGTGAACTGGAAATCGGGATCGCGGCAAAGCGCCTTTCCGAAGACCGCAAACATCGTTCCAGCATCATCATGGTTGCCGGGCAAGATGACCGTTTCCTGTCCGGACGGAATCTGTTCAAGAATCCACTGGTAGGCCGGGAGGCTCGCGTCAACCTTTGTCAGGTCACCCGAGATGACCAGGAGGTCGGCCGGATTGTCATGCACATAGTCCATGAGCTGCCTGAAGTTGCCAGCGACTTTTTCGGCTGGATCGTCCGGCACATGCGTGTCGGTCACTTGATAAATGACAGTCATCGCAACCTCAGGGTGTTAGTCAATAGGTAACCGGGCATTGCCACATCTTAACCATTTCCACGTCAGTGGACAGACGGCCCTTCATGCAGATCGGTGGTGTACGATTCATCGCCGCAGAAGGTAACCTCCAATCTTTCCTGCACGATGAATCGAATGAACATCCATTTCACGGCGGAACAGGCCCGCATCATCGGCTGCCTGATGGAAAAAGCGATCACGACGCCCGATCAGTATCCACTCAGCCTCAACGCGCTGACGAACGCGTGCAATCAGAAGTCCAGCCGCGACCCTGTGATGGCACTGACTGAAGGCACGGTCATGCACACGCTTCGGGAACTCGAAGATGCCGCTCTCATTTCGATCACCGACGGCCGGGTCTCCCGATTCTCGCAGCGATTCTCGGGCACGATGCTTGCAGAGTGCCCGCTCTCGCCTGAGGAACACCCCATCATCTGCGTCCTGTTGCTGCGTGGGCCGCAAACCCCGGGTGAACTCAAAACCCGCTGCGCGCGCCTGCATGCTTTCACTGATGCAGACGAAGTCAATGCGGTCCTTGAGGGGCTGATCGATCACGAGCGCGGGACCCTCGTTTCACGCCTGCCGCGCCAGCCAGGGCGCCAGGACCATCAGTACGCCCAGACCTTCACGGGCGAAGTCACGTCGGTCAGTCGTGACGAACCTGCGCCCACATCACCTGCGGCCAGCCGGCCGACCGGGCTCGCGCTGCTTGAGACGAGAGTCGCCGCGCTAGAGCAGGCACTCACGGATCTCGCAGCAAGGCTCGGTGAAGATATCGAATTGGCATCCGCCCCGGCACCGCACGTCGAGGACCTTGACGATGAAGATCGTCCCTACCCGCCGCCAGAGTAGGTAGTTCCTGTCTCAGAACTCCGTTCTGGGGCGGGCACTGGCCTGCGGTGCAGGGATGCACCGCCATTTCCTGCACACCTCTTTCCTACAAGAAGCGCGAGGTTTGCTCGCAAACCGACTCCCAAGAATTGTCAGGGATGACAATTTTGGGCAAGAACTAGCTAGTGCCTGCCCGCTGCAACGGCGGTCCGTTGCCGATCTGCGGGCAGATGCCGATTGCGGGTATGCCGACGTCCGCACCAAGGTTCGCCCCTGCCTGGGACGGTCGCGTTATCGGGCAAGCTCAAGGTCTGCGAGAAGATCCCCCGCGACGCGCCGCAGTTCCCGCAAACTAATGATCCCCTGCGCGGCTTTCCCGAGCGCGTCGAGACAGAGCGACTCCATCCCATCATCAACGGCGAGCCTGTGCAGTTCTTGATAGCCCGCATTGGCCATCAGTGCGCCTTCGATTCGCCCGTCGGGCGTCAGTGCTTCAAAGAGCGCTATGCGGCCAAGATAGCCGTTGTGACACGCACACGCCTTGCAACCGATTGCCGTGTAAAAGCTGTCTCCCGACTTCTCCCGACCATGGTAGTCAAGGATCGCATCAATCGTTGCCGCATCCGGATCACTCAGCGGCTCCGGGATGCGGCAAGCAGGGCATAACCGACGCGCGAGGCGTTGTGATGTGACGATACCGATCGCGTCTCCCAACAACAGTCCTCGCGCGCCCCACTCGCGCATCGTGAGCAGTCCGCTGACGGCATCACGAAACGGCATCGTCGTCACCACCCGCCGCGACAGGGATGCCTCGAGTGCCTGGAGCAAGGCCCCGGCGTCGCCAATGTCACCGATCAGGAGGATGTCCGGGAACGTCCTCAACGCTGCCCGAACCGCTTCCGTCATCGATGGACCACCCGCCGGGTGGACGGGCAGTTGAATGACGCCCGGCAGACTGACCGAAGACCCCGGATGCTCGACCACGACTACCCGCCGCCCCGCGTGATCCATCTTGTTCATCATCGTGTACGCCGTGACCTGCTTGCCGCTGTCCGCCGGTCCGCTCGCAATCAAAATGCCGTGACTGCGAGAGATCGCAGCCTCGACCCGCCTTAAATTGCCGCCCTCGAGGCCTAATGTGTCGAAACCAAGGAAGACTGACGCAGGGTCAATGATCCGCGGCGCACAGCTCTCACCCCACACGGTGGCGACCGCGCTGACGACAATATCGATCGATCGTTTCGCACCAATCTTCATCTTGATCCGGCTATCCTGCGGCAACCGCTTCTCGGTAACGTCTAGCTGTGCCATCCGCTTCAGTCGCTCGATGAGGGCTGCCTGCAAACGCTGGTCATGTGGGTGATTTGCCGGATCAGCCCATCGATCCTGAGCGTGAACAGCCCCTGTGGGGGTTCAATGTCCACCCCCGTGCCAACAAGCAACGATGTCCAGAAACATCATCGCAGCGCCCCGCTTGATACCGTTCATGAGCACCAGATCCACGGCACACCGGATGAGATCTTCATCGGCGAGCGTCTCGGACCCTGGCTCTTCATTAATCCCCGCCGCCAACGCTCCGATAAGGGGCGCCGGACTGACCGCCAGGTCGATCTAGGGCCCGTCACCCCGCAGAAACCGCGCCACTTCCGCTTCTGTGAAACGCCACTGCCGACCCGCTTTGAAGCCCTTGATGCGTCCCGATCGCAGCCACCGATAGAACGTCCCGCGCGTTGTCGCGAGCCGGCTGATGGCCTGTTGCATGGATAAAAGTTCGCCCGAATTTTCGCTGTTCACCTGATTCTCCCTTCAACAAAGCGCTTGCTGAGCGCGACGGCAATAGAAGGTGTATCTTCACCC
>CAVOBC010000448.1:0-3401 GCA_963693635.1 Gammaproteobacteria bacterium
CCTCAAGGTCGTGTTGAAGAACAAGCCATTCGTGCTGTTGATCATCATCTTTGCGTTCTCCAGCATGGGCGCAGCCATGACCAATAGTCTTTCGTTCTTCTTTGTGAAGCACGTGCTGGTCGCCGGCGAACTGTACGGGCTCTACCTTGCCCCCTATTTTCTCTGTCAGATCGCGGCGATTCCGCTCTGGTTCAAGTTGTCCCGCAAGATTGGCAAACATCGCGCAACGATGTGCGCTATCGGTTGGTATGCAATCTGGTCGTCGTTCATACCGATCATTGCGATTGCGCCCGCCGAGTGGTTTACGCCGTTTGAAATTCCCCGCGTGCTGTCATTCCTGCCGGCCGAGAATCACAAGTTTGTTGTCGACTATTTCGAGGGCATTGATACCGGCAAGTTTCTCTTCTTTATCTTCGTGATGTGCTTCAAGGGTTCGTCCATAGGCGCGCTGTCCGCGCTGCCGTTTGCCATGGCGGCAGACGTCATCGATGTGGACACCGCAACGACGGGGAAACGCCGCGCCGGTGTCTACTTCTCAATCTGGTCGATGGTGCGCAAGGGTACGTACGCCCTTGGCGTTACGATCGGACTCAGCCTTGCGGTCGCGTTTGGATTTGATTCCCTGGCCGACCCGAAGAGCGGCACGAATTCGGAGTTCACGCTCCTTATGGTGGCGTGCATCTACTCGGTCATTCCTGCGCTCTTCAAGTTTGTCGGCATGCCCCTGCTCTGGAGCTATCCGCTCACCGAGGCACGGGTCAGAGAGGTTCAGGAGAAGATCGCGCCAGCGGCGGCACCGGCACCTGCCGGGTGATTTCAATTATTCGGACTTAAGCTGGCGTCGGGGATTCCTCGCGCCAGACCGAGATGCCCGCGCCCGGCCCCGTCAGCCACTGCCAATGCAGGTCATCTCGAGCTTGCCGGTCTGGCCGGACAGCTCCTTGAATGTGACGTCTGTGCGCCCCGCGCTCAACCCGGTTGTCGATGTCGACGGCCCTGGGGAAAGAGCGAAAATGACAGCCAGAAATGACAAGCAAGCGAAGAGGACAGATATGAGAATGATCAGCAAGACCGAGAGGGCGATGTTTGCGGCAACGGTTGTGTTGTTGCTGCTCTCGACCGGGTGCGCAATGACCCCGGCACGGCATCCGGCGGTCAGTGAGCTTGAGCAGATGCACCAGCGCCTCGGGATTGACCCGCAGCTTATCGCTGGCCGTGCCCTTCCCCAATTCGCCGTGCCGCAGACTCTGGTCGACGCCGGGACCGACCTGTATGGGCGCGACCAACAGATGACGCCACAAACGCTCGGCGCATGGCGGGCGATGCTGGACGCCGCCGCCGCGGACGACATCCAACTGCTCCTTGTGTCCGCGTTCAGGACACTTGAGTATCAGGCCCGGATCATCGAGCGCAAGCTCGCGGGGGGCGCGCCAATCCACGTAATCCTCAAGACTAATGCACCGCCGGGTTACAGCGAACATCACACAGGGCGCGCACTCGACCTTGCCTGCCCTGACGACGAACCTCTTGAAGAGACCTTTGACGCAACCGCCGCTTTCGACTGGCTGACGGCCCATGCCGATCGCTTTGGCTTCGCCCTGTCTTATCCGCGGGGCAACCCCGAGGGTTTCGTGTACGAGCCCTGGCACTGGTGTTTCGAGGGTGCCGGGCGGGTCGTCGCATAACAACCCTCCCCTCAACACGTCTCAACCGGTCACACCAAGTCACAACAGACCACACCAATCGTCGACCGGGCATCTGCCATTCGGCACACGCAGGCTAGTTTTTCGTCGAGGGTTTTTACACTTTTCGTTGAGACCCCGATGCGCCCGGCGATCGGGACGGCTAACCTTTTGATTCCGCATGACTTCTGCATTCGCGGCGCGATTGTTGCGTGCCTTGCCGCACACATGTGCTTCTTAGCCGTCGTTTCGCAAAGAACGGGCAGCACAAATGGACGAGGCAGGTAATGGAGAGAAACCGGATGAGAAAGATCTACTTATGTGCGGTCGCGGTCACTGCGCTCTTCGCTGCCTCAATCAGCCAAGCGGCGGTCATTACCGACCCGAATGACCCGCGCATCTGGCAGGGTGCGGATATCGGCACTTTCGCATTGAAATTCTACGGTGCCGACACCCTGGCCAACCGCCAACTCGTTGTCGACAACATGCTGATGGACGACTCGGTATTCGACGCATCGGGCTTCATCACTGCCAGCCTGGTCGAAACGACCTGGGTTACAGGTGGTGGTGGCTGCCACGGCACATCGCACGACACGACAGGCACCGGGTCATATGTGTACACCTGCAGCGAATCCGACACGATTGGTGCGGCCAACGCCGTGGACAACAAGTGGTTCCAGTCGAGCGGCACCGTCTTTGACCTCGGTTTTCAGGCATCCAAGGCGGCCATCTTCAACTCTATTGACCACGGACCGCTTCCTGGCGAGGCAATTGAATCGACGGTCTACCTTTCGAACGATCAGGTGACCTGGACCCAGGCCGTGGTCGAACGCGTGTGGATGGAAGGCAATGAGTCCAACCTCGGTATTCTCTGGGACGGCTTCACGTACGCAGTTGGCACTGGTACCTCCGCTACGTTCCGGTACGCCTCGGTCATCCACGGCGGCCCCTGCGCATTGCGGGTTGACGGTGACGATGAGATCAATGCCATCATGGGATTGAAAGACGACTTCACACCGACGCCCATTCCAGCGCCCGCACCACTCGCACTGCTGGCTATCAGCGTTATCGTGCTCGCCCGCAAACAGCTGCAGCGCGCAATCGCCTGACGAACCGCTGCCGACCGGTCGGCCAATGCTTCACACCCTGGGCTCGGCATTGGGTGTAGACCTGATTTGATGCGGCTTCGGCCGCACTCAACACGGCGCAGCTACCTACCCGACCCAACTACCCCACCGGTCTCAACTACCCGCCCGGCCCCATCTATCCACCCGGTCCCATCTACCGGCCCAGGCCTATCTATCGACCCGGGCCCAGGGCATCCAGCGCGTTGGCCCTTTGGCCCAGCGTGTGTGCGATGCCGGACAAAAGGGCAAATGCCCGCGCGACCAACACAAAGTCTGTGGGCACCCGAACCAACGGGTTCTCACGGATGGCGTCGAACATCTCGTCGGTCATCTCCTCGGTAAACTCACCCTGAAATGTTCCTGTGTCCGAGCGACTGATCATTCGCCGCGCAATGTGCAGCAATGTTGTCTTGTCGTCTGTCAGGGTCTCGAAACCCAATTCCTCGAACGCCCTTAGCATGGCGGACTCATTGAACGTCATCATGGAGAACATGAGCTCAAAGATGCCCATCCCAAAACCCCTGGGCAGTTCCTTGGCGAGCCCAAAATCCAGCAAGATGAAGTTCGGCTGACCATCTTCACCCGGCACCAC
>CAVOBC010000449.1:0-3401 GCA_963693635.1 Gammaproteobacteria bacterium
TGACATGGTCATGATCCCGATATCCGGGTGACTGCAATCTTCGGTGTTTCCGTCTCTCGCTCTGTGCCCACTAACCCATCGGGCTGTTAGAAGTATCCTTCAGCCTTCAATGCTGCGAGAGTCCCCGAAGCTCTGCAGTCGACATAAATCTTCTTCGTCCCACGTGCTGCTCAAGATTCTGGGCTACGCCTGACTAACTTCAATCGTTTGCAGTTGCGTGGTGCCCTCCCCGCTGCCGTAGAGTTCTGTTTCCAGCGTCGCTTTCTTTGCGCGGGTCGCCTCAATACTCGCGAGCTTCACGTGCCCGAAACCCCTGATATCATCGGGCAATGACGCGATGGCGATGGCCTTGTCTTCATTGGTATTGGCAAAGTCGTCGATAATTGATGCTATCTGCTCTTCGTACCCGACGATGAGCTGACGTTCTGCCTGCCGCTCCGCCGAGTAGCCGAACGGGTCGAGCGCGGTGCCTCGCAGTGACTTGCCCTTGGCGAGCAGGCGGAACGCCGGCAGGATCCACGAACCGAACGTCATCTTGCGTGTCTTGCCCGTGACAACATCGTGTTTGGCCAGTAGTGGCGGCGCCAGATGGAACTGCAATTTGCCGATGTGGCTGAAACTCTGTCCCAGTCCAGCTTTGAACGCGGGATCGCTATATAACCGCGCGACCTCGTATTCGTCCTTGTACGCCAGCAGCTTGAAGTAGCAGCGCGCGACCGCCTCCGTAAACGTTTCGCTGCCCGTCGCACGCGCACGTTGCACGAGTTCGTCGTACCGCGTGGCGTAGGCGGCATTCTGATAGCTTGTTAGTCGCCCCTTGCGGTCCGCAACGATCTCGTCGAGCGTCTGGGTGGTTGGTGCGTCGGGTGCCGGCAGCAGGGCCGCGGCCGCTGCTGGATCAAAGGTCCAATACCGGCCCAGCATGAAAGCCTTCTTGTTTAGATCAATGGCGACATTGTTTAGCTCAATGGCGGCAACGATGGCGCCAGCTGTCAGCGGGATCAGTCCCCGTTGGTAGGCGACTCCCAGCATGAAAAGATTGGCGCCGATGCTGTCACCCAGCAGTTGCGTGGCTATCCGGGTCGCGTTCACAAATGTCGCTCGTCCGTCGGCAACGCTGGTCTGAATGCGCCGTTCCATCAGGCTGAGGGGCAGATCAAAGTCGCGCTGCCGTGCAAACTCAACCGGCATTTGTTCGTGTGAGTTGATGACCGCGTGGCTTGCTTCCGTGCTCAGGGTCGACAAGGCGGCGTTGGTTGCGCTGATCAGAAGATCGCAGCCCAGCAGCAGGTCCGCGCCACCGGCGGCGACGCGAATGGCGTTGATGTCGGCCGGCGAGCGCGCGATCTTGATGTGTGAAAAGACCGTTCCGCCTTTTTGCGCAAGGCCTGCCATGTCGATCAAACCGGCGGCGTTGCCATCGATGTGAGCGGCCATGCCGATGAGCGCACCAATCGTGACGACACCGGTGCCGCCGATGCCGTTGACCAAGATCGCGTAGGGCGCGTCCAGCGCTGGTCTCGACGCCGGTTCCGGCACAGACGGCAGGTTGTCGAGCGACCCGGTCTGAACGCGTGGCTGCGCGCCGTGGATGGTGACGAAGCTTGGGCAAAACCCGTCGAGGCAGGTGAAGTCCTTGTTGCAGGCCGACTGGTCGATCCGGCGCTTGCGGCCGAGCGGCGTTTCGAGCGGCTGAACCGCGACGCAGTTCGATTGCACGCCGCAGTCGCCGCAGCCTTCGCAAACCTCGGGTGTGATGTAGAGACGCTTGTCGACGGCGGGCGCGCCGCCGCGCTTGCGACGTCGACGCTGTTCGGTTGCGCAGGTCTGGTCGTAGACGATGGCGGTGGTGCCGGCGACCCTGGAAATGTCCTGTTGCACCCGCATGAGATCGCGACGATGCCAGAGCACGATGCCCGCAGGCAGGCGCTTGCGATCAATGCGGTCCGGTTCGTCGGCCACATACACAAGGGATCGCACACCGGCTGCGACGAGTTCATGGGCGATCTGATAGTTGTCGAGACCGCCGTCGTTCGCCTGGCCGCCGGTGAGTGCGACGGCGTCGTTGTACAGCACCTTGTAAGTGACGTTGACGTTGCTACCGATGCTCGCGCGAATCGCCATCAGCCCCGAGTGGTTGTACGTGCCGTCGCCAATGTTTTGAAAGACGTGGTCGCGGGTCGAGAAATTGGCCTCACCGATCCAGTTGGCGCCCTCGGCACCCATGTGCGTGTAACCCTCGACTCCGCGATCCATGAGTTGGGCCATCCAGTGGCATCCAATGCCAGCATAGCTGCGCGCGCCGTCGGGTGTCCGTGTGGACGTGTTGTGCGGGCAACCGGCACAGAAGCCGAGGCCGCGCGCGACCGGCAGATCGTCGCGTTCTTGTGCGAGGCGCGAATCGATGTCACCGAGTGTGGCGGTGACGGCTGCGGACGCATGGGGCAGGCGGTGGCCGATGGCCGATGCGATGTGTACCGGATTGAGCGCCAGTTCCGCGGGGAAAAGGACGTCGCCAGACTCCGTTTGTTTGCCGACGATAGATGGCCGTTCGGGTAGCTCATACAGGATCGCGCGGATCTGCTCTTCGATCAGGCCGCGCTTTTCTTCGACCACGATAATCTGGTCAAGGCCTTCGGCGAATTGCTGGACGATGGTGGGCTCCACGGGCCAGGTCATCGCGAGCTTCAGAACCGTGAGGCCCTGGTCGATGGCTGTTGGGTCATCAATGCCGAGCGAGGTGAGGGCTTGCACGACGTCCAGATACGATTTTCCCGCCGAGATGATGCCAACCGTTGGCGAGTCCCCGCGGATGGTGATCTTGTCCAGTCGATTCACCCGCACGTATGCCCGCACGGCGTTCATCTTGTGCCGGTGCAGTCGTGTTTCCTGCACGGTCGGATGGTCGTTCAAGCGGATGCTGAGACCATCCGAGGGCATCTCGAAGTCGTCGGGAAGCTGCGGGTCGACGCGCGCCATCCGCGCATCCACGGTACCGGAACTCTCGATGTTCTCTTTCACTGCTTTCAGCCCAACCCAGACGCTCGCGAAGCGCGATAGCGCCCAACCGTGCAGGCCGAACTCAAGGATGTCGGCGATGGTTGCCGGGTTGAAGATGGGAATCTGGGCGTCAACCAGCGCGTACTCGCTCTGGTGCGCCGTCGTTGAACTCTCGCAGGTGTGGTCGTCGCCCATCAGCAGCAGCACGCCGCCTTTGGGGGCGGTACCGGCAAGGTTGGCGTGGCGCAGCGCGTCGCCGGACCGGTCGACCCCGGGGCCTTTGCCGTACCAGAGGCCGAAGACACCATCGAATTTGCCCTCGCCGTGCAGGTCAGCCTGCTGGGTGCCCCACAAGGCGGTCGCGGCCAGGTCCTCGTTCAGGCCGGGTTCGAAGATGATGT
>CAVOBC010000450.1:0-3376 GCA_963693635.1 Gammaproteobacteria bacterium
AGCTACCATGAGGACCACGCCTTGTCGGACCAAACAACGCCCCTCATCAAATGTGTGGTGACCAACCGCAATCAGCAATCCAGCCTCAGGCTGATTGAACGGGACAGCTACGATCTTTGGGAGTACCTCGTCAACACCAGACATCAGATCAATGTGAGCTCGCAATCTCACTGCCTCTGGGTGAGCGCAGATGAGTTTGAGCGCAAGAACGCAATCTACTCACGAGCCGGTGACAACGAACCCGTATGCAAGGTGCAGGTGCTTTGCTTCGACGCGCCCTTCACGACACGTTGCCGCTTCGCGCCAGCCGAGGACCAGGCGATGGTCGAATCCCTGCTCGTTGCGCATCTGCCCGCTGACGTGCGCGAGGCCGCTAACTTTGCGGTTGAGCGAGAGGCTGGCTACGCCGTGACCGCAACATCAACTGTCACTCTCACGCCTGTCACTGCAAAGAACCCGTAAGCAAGACTCTCCCACGCCTCTCTGACGCAGTTCTGCGACCTCAATTTGGCTCGTTCTTGTCCCAAAATTGCCATCCTGACAATTCTTGGGAGTCGGTTTGCAAGCAAACCTCGCATCCTTTTTACAGACAAGAGGCTTACAGACAAGAGGCTTGCAGAAAAGAGGCGGTGCATCCCTTTCATGGAACTAAAGCAATATGCTGCGGTGTTCCCTGCGCGACAACGCGGTAGTCCGGCACCGTGAGATGCTGCACCGCACGCCAGCAGGACTAGCCCAACGGAAAATAGCGGACGGTATCCCCCGACTGCACGCGCTGTCCGACCTCGATCTCGGCCAGACCCGTTGCCCAGACCACCGAGGACAAGACGCCGGAACCCTGGTTGGCAAAACGTTCCAATCGCATGCCGCCGTCACCATCACCGACCGTTCGCACGCGAAGGTACTCACGCCGGTCCCCGGCTTTGAAATCAAAATCGACCGCGACCGGAAGCCATTGGTTTTGCACCGCCGTTGCCCCGGCGAGCGCACGCAAATACGGCCGGGCAATGATCTGAAACGTGACAAAGGACGATACAGGATTGCCGGGCAAGCCAAAGAAGGGTGTTCCACAGACATGTCCGAATGCGAGCGGCTTGCCGGGCTTGATCGCGATCCGCCACAGAGACAGTTCGCCGAGTTCAAGGATGCTGGCCTTGACGTGATCCTCTTCGCCCACCGAAACGCCCCCGGTACTAATCACGCAGTCTGCGCCCTCAGCGGCAAATCGCAGGGCCTCTGTCGTCGCCCCGCGGGTGTCCGGAACGATCCCGCCATCGACAACCTGCATACCCATCTGCGTCAGCAACCCACCGAGAGTCTGGCGTCCAGAGTTGTAAATCTGGCCCGGCGCCAACACCGCAGGCGGATCAACCAATTCATCGCCGGTCGCCAGTAGTGCCACTCGCAGGGGTGCGCGGGTAGGCAACTCGGCGAGGCCGACCGATGCGGCAAGGCCCAGATGTTGAGGACCAAGCCAGTCACCCTCGCGGATGATCACATCACCGGCGGCAATGTCCTGACCCCTGGGGCGAACATTCTCACCAACTGCTGGCATTTCAAGGATTCGTACCCGATCGCCATCGTGCGCCGTGTCTTCCTGGATGACCACTGCATCCGCGTTCGGCGGTATCGAGGCGCCGGTGAATATCCGCGCGAGCGTACCGGGTACCAACGCGCGTGGATTGGCGCCGGCCGGGATGCGTGCGCTTACAGCGTAAGACCCACCAACCGCCAGATTGTCGGCGACTCGGAGCGCATACCCGTCCATGGCGCTGTTGGCGGCAGGAGGCACAGCAACAGCAGATCGCACATCAACCGCAGCGACCCGATTGAGCGCTTGTGCAACAGGCACGGATTCGGTTCTCGCGGTCGGCACGGCTGCATCAATCAGCCGCATGATGACCTCATCAACCGGGATCAACGGCGCCATCATATCGGCGGTGCCGACGCATCGGGGTCGCGACAGTGCGGCATGGGAATCCTCCCGAGTATGAACCATCCGGTTCGGGCACCGACATCAGGATGCCTGTGAGCATTCACAGCGGTGATCTAATGGACGCCTCTGCGGATCAGTTCAGCAAAGTTGCACGGCCGAAAGTCGATATCCAATTGCTCGCGCAGAATGCCGTTCCAGCCCGTCCTGCAAGCGCCGGTTGACCCGGGCATGCAGAAGATCAGCGTGCCATTAACCATGCCGCCAACTGCCCTCGACTGGACCGTCGACGAGCCGATCTCCTGGTACGACAACGAGCGAAACAACTCGCCAAACCCGTCCACGGTCACATCCAGCAATGGCGCAATCGCTTCCGGCGTCGAATCCCGACGGGTAAACCCGGTGCCTCCGGTCGTCAGGACACATTCAATATCAGAGTCTGCAATCCACCCTGAAACGACGGCACGGATACGATAAATGTCGTCGATGACAATCTGCCGATCCGCCAATCGATGTCCGGACTCGACCAGAGATTCGGCAAGAAAGGTACCGGAGGTATCTTCATCGAGGCCACGCGTGTCCGAGATTGTCAGAACCGCGATAGCGAGCGCGTCGCTCATACTCATCCTGTCGGAAAGTTAATCAATAAGTGCACGTAGATGGACGCGCCATAGCCGAGCGCAATCGCCCAACTCCACTTCACGTGACTAAAGAAGGTGTAGACGCCACGCGCTTGCCCCATGAGCGCGACCCCCGCCGCCGAGCCAATCGACAACAGGCTGCCCCCGACACCGGTCGTCAACGTAATAAGCAGCCATTGGTGCACTCCCATTTCAGGATTCATCGTGAGAATCGCAAACATCACCGGAATGTTGTCAATGATCGCAGAGATTGCACCGAGCGTGATATTTGCCTCAGTCGCCCCCCAGCCTGTGTAGAGCGCGGCCGACATGATCTCAAGATAGCCGATGAAACCGAGACCGCCGACGCAGAAGATCACACCAAAGAAGAAGAACAGTGTGTCCCACTCAGCCTGCGCAACCTCGTTGAAGATATTGAACTGACCAAAGTCATCCGTGTCACTACCGGAGGTGCGCTGGATGTAATAGCTAAAGAAGAAGAGGTAGGACAGTCCGGTCATCATGCCGAGAAATGGCGGCAGATGAAGAAACTGCTCGAACGAAACAGCGGTAGCGATGGTGCAAAGGCCCAATCCACAAATGACAAAAGCACCGCGCTTGACCTTAACAACTTCAGATTCGATCCTGGGATTCTCGTTCGGTACAGCGAAGCTCATGATCGTTGCGGGCACCAGATAGTTTACGAGAGACGGCAGAAAAAGGACGAAGAACTGAAAGAAGCTGGCGTGGCCGGACTGCCAGACCATTAACGTGGTGATATCGCCGAAGGGGCTAAAGGCACCCCCCGCGTTCGCCGCAACAA
>CAVOBC010000451.1:0-3368 GCA_963693635.1 Gammaproteobacteria bacterium
GTCTTTGAGATAGAAGAGGGTGGGGAAAGACTTAGAGGTCATATCGCTGGCGAGGAAATGACTGGCATGGGTACGGGTGGGGAGGTCTTCCGTACCACGGGTATAGAACGAGGATCGTTCTTTGACGTGTCGAACACGGAGTTAAGCCCGGAACATCGGGGCAGGGGTGTCTACCAAGAGTCTATTCAACAAGTAGCCAATCAATACGACCACGGAGTAGTGGTTCAGAAGTACCAAGCTAGCCCGACGCTACAGGCATCTCTCAGGAAAATGCCAAACGCTATAGAGAATGCCGACTCAATTCGCATTCCACCCGCCGAAGCCCCCACCCCCCGCGCCGCCGATGAAGCAGCACCTCGCCCTGGTCCGCACCCAGACCGGCCTCCGCGGACGCAGTCTCCCGGCCGGCTGGAGGATCGGCCCAGCTGGGAACTGACGCGGGCCGAGGAAGGGGAGCTCCACGATGTACCTGCGAGTGTGATCCGGGCGCTGGAGGTCGAAAAGGGTGGCGAACTCGGCCGTGGGTCTCCGAAGAATACGCTGAAGCAGATTGATCAGCTGAAGGCGTCTGGGTTCTTGGATGAGGCTGGGGAGCTTACCGACAAAGGCGCTGAGACTCTGGCTGGCCGCATGGAGCGATTCAAGAAGTTCCAAGAAGCAGCCCGTCGCGGCGATGCTGTGGATCGTGGTGCTGCACGGGACTGGCCGCTCCAGATCGGCCGGGCCTACCGCTACAAGAAGGCGATGAAGCCCGGTGGGAAGCGCAAGCCTCCCGGCGAAGATGCCTCAGATGATCTGAGCGTGGATGAGGCGAAATCGGTTTCCGAGGACATCCTGAACGAGCGTCGGATCTGGGACGAAGAGCGCGGCATCGATATGATGGAGGTGGTTGACGAACTCACTGCCCGGCGCGTGAATCACGAGACGAACCAGCGGGTGAACCAGGCGGCTCTCGATCTTTTTGAAGCGGGCCAGGTGACTCGCGATCCCAGCCGCCCGTTGTTTGAGCAGATGGCAGAACTGATTGCGAGCCGCCGGCTTTCGCTTGAGGATGAAGCGCGCATTCTTGCAAAATACAAATTGGACTTCACGGACCTTGCTGCAATCTGGGGTACCGATATTTCGGCCTCCGCTCGCCAGCTGGGTGCCCTGGGCAATCTCCAGCGTGCGATCAACCGTGGCAAGTTGAGCAAGATGGACCGGATGAAGTTGGAGTCGAGGCTTGCAGACGAGGGGGTGCCGCCCAAGGAGCGGGCCGAACTCCAAACCAGGCTGGACGAAGCGGATGGCGTGTTGGACAAAGACACGATCGCGGAGCTTCAAAAACTCGGCATCGACACCGATATCGTGAAGGCGATGAGCACTTTTCGCCGGCTGGAGAATGTTCGCCGCGGTTTCTTGGTTTCCCAGATTGCAACAGCGATGCGAAACCAGATGACCCAGTTTGGGAACGTGAATACGTTGATCATGCAGGAGGGGTTTGAGAGGGCGATTAAGGGGACCTTCAATGGTTACGGCAAGGCGAAGGGTATGGTGGGCTTGGATGGGACTGCGGCGCTAGCCAGGGCAGAGGCAATCCACCCGATCCGGGGGATGGAAATGTTGCTGAATATCACTGGGCGCATTAGCAGGGGTGCTGACGGGAAGTTGGCACGCCAGCAGGGTGAACTCGGTGCTCGTTTGTGGAAACGAGACGCGGATGCCGGGTGGAAACCACAGGGCCCTGATTTCAGCGAGTGGGACTGGCGGCATCCACTGCGGAGTAGCAAGAGTTGGCAATCAGAGGGCACAGACTTCGTTACTAAGCTCTTGTCTGTATTCCCCAAGCACCGAGACATGCTGACGAGTTCCTTCAATGCAGACATCGCCAACACTGGCTTTGCGAATGACGCGCTTTCCAAGGTCGAGGGCTTGGCCCATGCGCTCAACACCTTCAACCGTTTTCAGGAACACGTCTTCCGCCGGGCCGCTTTCAAGGCGGAACTCGGTCGCCAGGTCGAGATGAGCCCGATCCGTATGCCAGATGGGAGTCTTTATCGTTCGATCGACAAGCTAGAGGCAGACGGGCTCCTAGGGATGATGACCAAGAAGCAGCTTGACGCTGCGGTGAATCACTCGCTGGAGGTGACCTGGGCGAAGCAGTTCGACCCGAATTTGGACAAAGTAGTGGATGGCGTAAAGCAGCGTCATGGGGGTTTTGACAGGTCGGCCGGGAGGCTCATTCAGGTTGTGAACGAGAACCCGATGATGTCCTGGGTGACCCCGTTTCCCCGGTTCATGGCGAACAGCTTCCAATGGCAGCTGAATCATTCCCCTTACGGGCTGTTCAATTCTATGGTTTCCCAGCGTGGTCGAGACTTGATGAAGAAGGGCGACTACTCGGAGGTCGCGGAAGGCATGACGGGGTTGACCATGCTGTACGCAGGGTTCCAGCTTGCTGAGTCGGAGTACGCTCAGGGCACTGCGAAAGATATCGGTGTCCCAGACGCAGTTGCAAAAACAATGGGCCTCAAGCCAGGTACAACGATCGATATGCGCGTCTACGCTCCGTTCTACTCCTACTACTGGGCGGCCCATACGATAATGCGGATGTTTCACGGGGCAGATGATGATCTTAAAATCGATTTGCCGCCGAATCCAGTGTGGGACGGAAACCTTGGGGCACCCAGGACTTGGCCGGGTAAGATTCCAGGGCTCGATCCCGTTGAAGAGGGTTTGATGCCCAAGCCACTGCCGTCTTATACCGCAATTGTTCAAGCTGTTGCCGGGGCAAATGTTCGTGCTGGTTTGGGCCTGTATGTGATCGATCAGTTCATCAAAGACATGGCCTCGGTCGGTAGTAGCACGGGCGGTATGGGGGCCACGGCGAAGGGAGGGGGGATGGTAGGCTCTGCGCTCGGTAACGTGGTTGCGAGTTACATGGTTCCGTTGAACCCGTTTTGGGACAGTTACAAGTCCTTCAAGCAGTGGCAGGGGGACATGGAGCCATCCAAGGTCAGGGATGTTTCCGGCCCGGCGCAGCCTGGAGTACCCGATCCTGATCGTGCGCGGGAGGGTGGACCGATGCCGCTTGGCTTTGAAAAGCCCTTTTACGAAGCGGGCCTGTCCAACTTCTGGCACGCGGGCTGGGGCGAGATACAAAGCAGGATACCTCCTTTGGCATCACGCAGAGTGGATGGCACCATTCCTCGTACAGGCGAGAAAGCATCGGCACCGCGCTACCCGGAGCTAGAGCTCGCCACGCAGCGGGGAGCCGCATTTTCTTATGCTCCGCTTTATAAGGCACTTTTCGGCTTCACTTTCAAAGACCCGAAGAATATGTTTGGGCAAGAGGTCGATTATTTCGGGCTTTCTCAGTCGGATATTTT
>CAVOBC010000452.1:0-3362 GCA_963693635.1 Gammaproteobacteria bacterium
TCAGGTCTCCAGCAGGCGCGGCGGCCTTGGCCACGTCGACCTCGCGCTCGGCAAGATGGGCAAGCGCCGCAATATCGTCTTGCGCACGCAACACCACCTGGTCGCACCGGCCCTCGTCGCAAACACCAATCTCGTCATGACCGCCACGTCCCAGTTCGCCCGTCTCGTCGGAGAAACCTGGGACGTCACCTACTTCGAACTGCCGTTCGACGCGCCACCACTTGAGACCTTTCTTTACTGGCACGAAAGCACGGACAAGGACCAGGCCAACTGCTGGATGCGCGAACACCTGACCTCGATGCACCAGGAGTCGGCCGGCTGAGATGGAGCTTGTTGGCAGTCATATCCTCTCGGTGTCCCAGTTTGACCGGGCGAGCATCGAACGTATCTTTCACGTCGCAGACGAGATGGCGCCATATGCCGAGCGACAACGACTGACCCGGGTGCTTGAAGGCGCCATTCTCGGCAACATGTTCTTCGAACCCAGCACCCGGACCCGCGTCAGTTTCGGTTGCGCATTCAACCTGCTGGGTGGGGAGGTTCGCGAGACCACCGGCGTCAAGGCGTCAGCGATCGCCAAGGGCGAATCACTTTACGACACCGCACGCGTACTTTCAGGTTACAGCGACGTCATCGTTATGCGGCATCAACTGGAAGGCTCGGTTGAGGAGTTTGCGCGGGCCAGCCGACGACCTGTCATCAATGGCGGCGACGGCGCCAACGAGCACCCGAGCCAGGCCTTGCTCGATCTCTACACCATCCAAAAGGAACTCGCCGGCCACGGCAAGGCGGTCGACGACTTCCGCATCGCGCTCGTCGGCGACCTGCGGTACGGGCGCGCGGTACATTCGCTCTGCAAGCTCCTTGCGCTCTTTGATGACGTTCGGTTCTCCCTCATCTCGCCACCGGAACTGGCATTGCCAGAAGAGTACGTGCAATACCTCAGGCGCCGCGGCCACCAGGTCGACCAGCGCGATGATCTTGCCGCCGGCATCGAGCGGGCCGACATCATTTATGTCACACGAACACAGGAAGAGCGATTTCCGAATCAGGCTGAAGCAGATAAGTACCGTGGGCTGTTTCGCCTGAACCAGGCGATTTACACGGAATACTGCGAACCGAATACGGTCATCATGCATCCGTTGCCACGCGACTCGCGCGGTGAGGCGAGCGAACTGGACAACGATCTCAACAACAATCCCAACCTCGCTATCTTCAGACAAACCGAAAACGGTATCGTCATCCGCATGGCTCTCTTTGCCCTGATTCTTGATGTGGCCAACCAGGTTCATAATTCGGCCCGAGATGTTGGCTGGCACACGGGGGAGCGATAGCTTAGGCACCGGCCAGCGCCGCAGCCCAATGTGATAGTTGCGGCCCATTGTGATGGTTGCCACCCATCGTGATAGATGCCGGGCGTACGCCGACGGCTGTCGCCAGGCATCTCCGCATCCGCCAACGTCTTTCAACCCACCCATGCGGAGCGCGCGTGCAAAGCACCTACGACATTCTTAAGTTCGGCCACGATGAGACGTTGGACATGCTGCGAGAGCAGGTGAACCGATTTGCCGCGCAGGAGATCGCGCCCCTTGCCCGCGAGATCGACGCTTCCAATGAGTTTCCCCTCAACCTGTGGCGAATGATGGGCGACGTCGGACTGCTGGGCGTTACGGTGTCACCCGACTACGGCGGCGCCGGACTGGGGTACCTTGCACACGCCATCGTCATGGAAGAAATCAGCCGCGCATCGGCGTCGGTCGCTTTGTCATACGGCGCCCATTCTAATCTGTGCGTCAACCAGATCTCTCGCAATGGGACTCCCGAGCAGTGCATTCGCTATCTGCCGCGCCTCGTCAGCGGCGAGCACGTCGGGGCGCTCGCCATGAGTGAGCATCAGGCCGGGTCCGACGTCGTCAGCCTGCAACTCAAGGCCGAGCAGGACGGCGACCAGTACATTCTGAACGGCTCCAAGATGTGGATCACCAACGGTCCCGACGCGCACACCTATGTAATCTACGCGCGCACCGAGAAGGACGCGGGCCCGCGCGGCATCACCGCTTTCATCGTGGAGCGCGACCTGCCGGGCTTCGGCCGTTCGCCAAAGCTCGACAAGCTCGGCATGCGCGGCTCAAACACCTGCGAGCTGACGTTTGACGATTGTCCGGTACCCGCGGCCAATATCCTCGGCGAGAAAAACGGTGGCGTGCGCGTGCTGATGAGCGGCCTCGACTTCGAGCGCGTTGTCCTGGCCGCCGGCCCGGTCGGCATCATGCAGGCATGCCTCGATGTCGTGACGCCCTACGTGCACGAGCGCAAGCAGTTCGATCAGGCGATCGGCGAATTTCAGCTTGTACAGGGCAAAGTTGCCGACATGTACACCCGCACAAGTGCCTCCCGCGCGTACCTCTACGCCGTGGCTGCCGCCTGCGATCGCGGCGAGACCACCCGCAAGGATGCCGCTGGCGTCATCCTGCATTGCGCCGAGGCGGCAACCCAGTCGGCCCTCGATGCGATCCAACTGCTGGGCGGCAATGGCTACATCAATGATTATCCCACCGGCCGGTTGCTGCGGGACGCCAAACTCTACGAGATTGGCGCCGGGACCTCCGAGATCCGCCGAATGCTCATTGGCAGGGAACTGTTCAACGAGTCTCGTTGAACCCAACCTCGGCTACGTCCCCCAGGACGGGGGGAGCGGGGGCGGCGGTTGGTTCGGGGCTGGGTCAGGCGTGTTGGCGGTGTTGGCGGTGTTGGCGGTTGGGGAGTGAAGAGATCGCGATGGAATCGAACTGATTAACCCGGCCGTACCGATGGAGTCACCATGGTAGCTATCAAGTCACGAATCAGCACATCGAGCGAGCTCTACCGCGAGAATTACGCCCACAACCAGCGCCTCGCGGCGGACCTCTCGGAGGTCTTCGGGCGCATCGAACCCGGCGGCTCTCCCTCATCGCGAGCCCGTCACGTCTCTCGCGGCAAACTGCTGACCAGAGACCGCGTCCAGACCCTGCTCGACCCCGGCTCACCGTTTCTGGAACTGTCACAGTTCGCTGCATGGGACATGTACGACAATGATGCACCAGGCGCGGGTATCGTGACCGGTATCGGTCGGGTCAGCGGTGTCGAATGTATGGTCATTGCCAACGACGCCACCGTGAAAGGTGGCACGTACTACCCGGTCACGGTCAAGAAACATCTGCGCGCGCAGGCTATCGCTGAACAGAACCACCTGCCCTGCGTCTACCTCGTTGACTCGGGGGGCGCCAACCTTCCGCACCAGGATGAGATCTTCGCCGACCGCTTCCACTTTGGCCGAATCTTCTACAACCAGGCCAACATGTCGGCAAAGGGCATACCCCAGG
>CAVOBC010000453.1:0-3355 GCA_963693635.1 Gammaproteobacteria bacterium
TTAACGCCAAATTCAAAAGCCAGAAACCATCCAACGCCACAGGCGAGAATAAGAATTAAAGGACTAAGCAAAGCGTTGTCGGGAGTTATCTTGCTGATGTAACGCCCTGCTAGTGCAATCATGACGCCCAGCACCAAAGAAGGTCCAACATATTTCCATACGTCATGATCGGCATAGATCAATTGACAAAAAAGGCCAGACACAACCCCGGCCAGAAGATACATTCCAAGATGTTTGTAATTTATATTCGTGATTAACTCCTCAATCCGCACTGGCTATGCCCACAATCTGGCTTACCTCAATGCAAAAGTTGCCCAGGCGCTGCCAAGTACCGTGCCGTCACGTTGAAAATCGAGCTCGATGTCCACCATCCGGTTGTCGTCCTGTTCGTATTTCCGCACTACCCAGCCGCGATACGTCAATACATCTCCCGGAAACTGCATCTCGACGAACCGACACTTGAACCGGCGGATGTTCTCGGGCCCGAGCCAGTTCACGGCATAAGTGGCCAGTGCGCCGCCATGCAACATACCCATCGAGTAGATGCCGGGGTATCCACAGGCTCTGGCCGAACCATCGTCATGATGGGTCGGGCCATCTTCTCCAGAGGCATACTGGTAGGCGACAATGTCGGTGACGGTGAGAGGTGGCATCACGACGCTGCCTGGGCCCTCACCCTCGCGTAGTTCATCCCAGTCCTGAAAGCCAACGGTGTTGAACTGATCGCGCGGGTCGCCTTTCATGAAGTAGGGCCGATCTCTGATCCGTGCCTCATCGAGGCTCTGGACCGGAGAGTGTGAAGTCTTGACGTTCCACTCGAACCAGTCGGCCACATGGTGACCTCCAGGCGTGTGGAACTGGGTACAGGTAACATAGATTCGCAGTTGCCCACCGCGCCTTCCCTGTCTTTCCTTAAAGTCGTGCATGTGGGTTGATGCCACGAGTGGGTCACCAGCACGCGGGAGTGGGCCGTGAAAAACGAACTCCTGCCCACCATCGGCACAGGTCGTAAAATCTTCGTCAATCGAACCGAATGCCGAATCCCGTGGGGCGCGCGCAAGAATATACCCGTAAAAATAGCCTGACATAATCAGAAAAGTCGGCGGTATAACAGGCTTGCTTTCCTTGTGGTAGGCCGGGTGAAAAGCATAGATCGAATTTGCGAACTGCCGGATGCGCCCGCGTTCTAGGTCCACGTCGTAGACCGGCCCCTCAAGGCCGATGATCGACTCGTCAGGCTTGATACGCACCATGTTCCCTCCTCCCATTCAGAACAACACGCGCGTCGACCGCCAGCGCGCCCTGTTCCATTGCCATCACCGGGTTGAGGTCCAGCTCAAGGATGTCGTCCCGGTCGTTACCAAGCCAACTGATGGAAACAACAAGTCGAGTCAAGGCGTCGAGATCGCAGCAAACCTTGCTCCTAACACCGGCGAGGATGGAGAACCCGCGCAATTCCCTGAACATGTCCAGCGCTTCGGGTTCTGTCACGGGACAAAGCCGCAGGACAAAGTCTTCGAGCACCTCCGTAAAGATTCCGCCCAGGCCGACTAGAACAACTGCACCGAAAGTCTTATCGCGCTTGAGCCCGATAATGACCTCAGCAAGGCCCGGGGTCATTGTCTCTACCAGTACCCGCTCCGGTGTCGTACTGCCGGCCGCTGCGGCACGGGCTGTAACCTCTGCATAGGCCTTTTCAACCGCTTCGCCACCCGCAACACCCAAAACTACACAGCCGCTGTCACTCTTGTGAATCACATCCACCGCCGCCGATTTAATTGCCACCGGCTCGCCCAGCCCAGCAGCTGCGCTGACCGCCGCGCCGGCGGATGAGGCAACTTCCCAATCTGCAAACTCGACCCCACAGTCTGAGATCATCTGTCGGGCTGAGATCAAATCCATGATCTGTGGTGTAGTCATGACTGACAACTGGTGAACGTTCTCACCCGACCCAGCCAGGCCAGTGCGGACTCCAGATCCCTGAAGATATCCAGCCCCCCCTGTGAACCCAGACTCGTCAGTGCCGAATGGTATAGCGTTTCGGTCGTCTGCCCGCAGTCTCCATTACGCAAAACCACCGTCAGCGGTTTGGCGATACAACCCGCAACGTCCCTGATCGCAGTACAGATGGCTTCCAGATGCGCGAGGTTGTCATCACCGAAAAGATCAGAAAAGGCGATCAGGTTGAGATGCACAAGGACCATGCCGACCTCCGGGTCGGTCGCAGAGGTCTTAATTAGACGCGCAAGTTTGGCAGGATCGGTGAAAAGCCGGTCGACAGGCATCTCGATCGGGTTATCGATACCGCCGAGCACCTTGGCAGCAGGCTCCAGCTGCTTCAGGGCAGACAGCGTGCCGGGCCCAAGCTTGGCGACGGAAAGATTCGCTGCGACCAGAGCATCACTGATTAGCACCGAAATGCCACCGCCGCACCCGATCACCATCACGCCACCGCCGGATCGGTTGTGGGGCCGCAGTTCAGCACTACGACAGGCCTGTAGAGTCACGAGCAGATCAGTCAATCCGGTCAGCTCAATCACACCCGCCTGGCGCATCATAGCCTGCCAGACTTCATGTTGTCCCGTCATTCGCCCGGTATGCGATACCACGGCCCGCGCTCCGGCCGGGGTCTGCCCGCCCTTGAGTACCAGCACTGGTTTCTCCCGTGCAAGCTTTTTCAGTTCTTCAAAAAGTGCCCGGCCGTCGGAGACACTCTCGATATAGAACACCGCGATACCCGTTTCCGGGTCATGTCGGCAGTAGCGCACATAGTCCGGCCAATCGAGATCAGCGCAGTTACCAACCGAAAGTACCTTTGAGAATTTGACACCCCGCGTCTGTCCCTGGGCCAAAACATCAGTGCAAAGGGCCCCGCTCTGCGAGATAAAAGTCACCGGACCAGGCTCGAAATGACAGCCGTCAGAGAAGCACAAACCGTGCCCTGCGCTGTAAAGACCGAGCGAGTTCGGGCCAATCAAGGCGCTCGCGCCGCCGCTGAGAGCTTCAACAAGCGCACTCTGGAATCCCGGGCCTTCACCAGAGACTTCGCCAAACCCGGAGGAAAGCACATGAACAACCAGAACTTTGCGCGCAACACAGTCCCGGACCGCATCGACAGTATGTTCCCTTGCGACCAGCAGCTGAACATAATCTATCTCACCTGGCACATCGCGAAGCGATGCGTAGCACGGTTGCCCTTCGACTTCATTTCGTGCCGGGTTGACCGCGATAAGCTCGCCGTCGTACGGGCCGTCCAGCAAACGTCGGAACATGATGTTGGACCATTTCCCGCGATCCGACGAGACGCCAACAATCACCATTCGCCTGGCCTTGAAGGCCCGGTCGAGAAGAAGTG
>CAVOBC010000454.1:0-3348 GCA_963693635.1 Gammaproteobacteria bacterium
CACGCTGTACCAGAATGGCGGAATGTACAACGCCTGAGCGCACCCAACTGATCGATCCCGAGTCTTTACAACCGTGTATAGAGTCGTGAATAGAAGACTCGGTGATCGAACAATCGTCATTATATTCAATTACTTAAAAAAATATGTGGCGGAGGGGCAGGGATTCGAACCCTGGATGCCTCTCGACATGCCGGTTTTCAAGACCGGTGCATTCAACCGCTCTGCCACCCCTCCGTGGCGCGCATATTAGGACATCCACTTTCGGATGTTAAATGTGAACGACAATTTTGGGTTGGTTTTTTTTGGCCATGCCCAATGGAGGGTAGAACGTGGTCGATGCAGGGATTGACTCGGGCCATCCATGGCCCTCGGGCTTCGCCCGCGCCGTCGGCGCGCCCAAATCCGCTTCCTGCCGATTTGTCGAACCCTGGATGCCTCTCGACATGCCGGTTTTCAAGACCGGTGCATTCAACCGCTCTGCCACCCCTCCGTGGCGCGCATATCAGGACATCCACTTTCGGATGCTAAATGTGAACGACAATTCTTGGGGATGACCGTGCAGCGAGCCGATGTCAGATCCCCGACGTTGAACCTTGACACACCGGGAGCACAGCCTTGACATGCCCATGTCAGCCGATGAAGCCGGAATGAGCGCAGGTAGTTCAGCGGCGACAACCCCCGGCCAAATCGCGTCGCTTCGTGACCGCACCTGGGTCGTCACTCCCGACGTATTTGATCAGCAATGGCTGGTCCGTCTGCACGCGGGTCTCGAATCGATCGCGCGGGTCAAGCCGTTGAAATCACACCAGCCATACCTGCCGTTGACTGCTCCGCTCACCGACACGTCTGTCGTTGCCAACCCCGCAGCGTTCGCGCATGTTCACGCCATGCTCGGTGAGTTGGTCGTCGGTCCGCTTGGCATGCACCGGCAAGCTGGCGGCGCAAGGGACATGTGGGTGCATCGGGACAGGCCGCAGTTGTTTTCAGACATCAAAATGCCTCGGTCCGCGTATTCGCTCGTCGTGCAGATTGCGTTGACCGACTTCACCGACGCCAATGGCGCGACTGAGGTCTGGCCGCCGTCACATCTGCTTGTTGACGCGAGTGCGGGGGGATCAGGCTCGCGTCACCGAAACGAGCGGCAGCCACGCCATCCGAGCCGATGACGATGCCTGCTGGCGCGCTTTGCCTGCGCGACTCACGCCTGTGGCATCGCGCGCGGGAGAATTGACCGGTTGCGGACGGGGTGATGCTGACCACCTACGAGCGCGACCTGGGTCAGTCTAAATTGACCCGGTTTCGGGCAGCGCGGTCGCGGTCCGGCCGGTAGCATCCTTAACCGACGACGCTTTCCGGACTAGATCCACCCGCGATGTCATTTCCTGTGCGTGCGATAATCCAACGCAATGGCCGAATTACTTATCATCATCGCGCTTGTCGGCGTCGTCTTCTACTGGCAAGCGGCCGTCCACAGCAAGGACATCGCAAGGCAGGTTGCGCGCCGTGAATGTCAGCGCTGCGGCGTGCAGTTTCTGGACCAATCGGTGCACCAGTCGCGCCTGTCGATGAGTCGCGATACAGAGGGTCATTGGCGCCTGTGGCGAGATTATCGGTTTGAATACTCAGAAGATGGTGAGACACGCCGTCAGGGTACGATCGTAATGCTGGGCCAGCGCGTCGTCAGCACGCGCATGGAAACGTTCTCGCCGATCATTCACTAACAGCATTTCACGGTGCTGGATTGCCGCGCTGTCGCACAGGGAACACCGCAGCATATTGCTTTAGTTCCATGAAAGGCTGCTGAAAAAGCAGCTTGCTAGACCGATATATGGATTTCACGTTCGCTTCGCGAGCCATGAATCGCATCGGCCGCAAATCGCCATTGTTAAGTCGTTTATTTGTCGCGAGCGGGCCGAGGCCCGCGACTCTGAAAAAGTGCAGGAAAGCACTTTTTCAGCACCTTGCTAGAGCGGCCTTGCCATTACGCGGTCCAGGGTGCACCCACGGGGTGTCAGCGCCAGCATTCAGCCCGGGGCGAAAGTCTCATCGAACGCATCCCGCCACTTGGCAAGGTCTGTTCCCGCCGCATCCTGCAGCAGCACGCCCATGTAGTGCGATCCTTCTGAATCCCGCACCCACCGGACCCCGCGGCGCACAAGGTACATAGCGAAGGGGTTGCCGATGCCGATCGTGACATTGACCAGGCTGCCGGGTGCAATCACCTTGTCGGTGCGAAATTGGATGCCGTGAATCGAGAAGTCTACAGCCTTGCAAGACAGCGACACGCCGACCATGTCCGGGTCGTCAACGCATTCGTGGACATGCACTAAGAAGCGGACCGCTGACGACACTCGGTCTTCGCTGCGTTTATCCATCGCTCCTTCTCCTTAAAGATTCGGACTCCTTCCGACATGCGCCCTCATAGTGCATCGGAGGTTGGACCCGTGATGATGTCAGGACCCAAGTGGCACTTTAAGACTATGGGGACGATCCACGCCAGTTTTGTGCGCTGGGTCCGGGTGCCGGTCGTCAGACGGACACTTTGGGTCGATTCACTTACGGTTAATTCACTTGGGCTCGATTCGCTTGGGCTCGATTCACTTCGGGTCGATTCACTTCGGGTCGATGAGGGTACGATACGTGCGCAGGTGCTTTAGCGCTTCTGCATGTTGACCTACCAACTCGTAGAGTCGCGACAGATTGTAGTGGGCATCGGCAAACGATGGCGCTTTTTTGTATTCGGTAATCGCCTCCTGAATGCGCCCGAGGTCCTCAAGCAGGGTGCCGAGGTTGAAGGCTGCGAGGACGTTCTCAGGTTCAGTGGTGAGCGCCCGTCGATAGTGGCTCTCCGCCTCTTCAAGCTTGCCGGATTCATGCTGCACACGACCCAGATTGACGTGCGCGTCCGCGTGATAGGGGTCAAGTTCCAGCGCTCGTTCGTACGCCCCCGGCGCGTCTTCCGGGCTCACGGCCTCGAGATCGACACCCAGATCAAACCAGTCGTCACTGGTGAGCCGGTCTGAGTCCTCAGCCTCTTTTTTGGCTTTGCGCGCGAGTGGCGCGACGTCGCCGGCGAGTTCGCTCACGGTAAAGTTGAACTGCAACTGGCCGGTCTCGGCGCTGAAGAGCTGATTGCCGTCACGAACCATGACTTCGCCGTCGCCGCCGCTGATTCGCACCGACGTCAGAGATTTACTTTGCAGCAGCCGCGTCTTGAGCCGGAAGAGGGCCCGGTTCACCCGCGATTTGCCGATGCCTGCGGCGATCAATTCCCGGGCCGTGCGCAGGATGATGATGTCCTGAAAGCTGAAACGATAGTGCAGGCCGGGTCCGCGTTCTGGCTCAAGA
>CAVOBC010000455.1:0-3308 GCA_963693635.1 Gammaproteobacteria bacterium
CCGGATTCGTCGGCTTGACCTCGCCACGGGCGTGATCACGACCTTTGCTGGCAATGGTGGCACGGGGCCGGTTGCGTATGGCAGTCATATCTCAGAGACCGATCTGCACGGCCCGCGCGCGATCGCGTTTGCTGCCAGCGGTGACATGGTGATCGCGCTGCGTGAAGGTAACTGCGTTGTGCGCGTGGATGCAGCGACCGGGATCATTCGCCACGTTGCAGGCACCGGTGAATTCGGCTGGTCAGGTGACGGTGGTGATGCGCGACAAGCTCTGCTCGCCGGACCCAAAGGGCTGGCACTCGGGCCCGCTGGCGCCATCTTCATCGCGGATACGGAAAGCCACACCGTGCGCCGCATTGATGGTGACACGAATGTGATCACAACGGTGTTGGGTGATGGCACGAAGCACGACGGTCCGGACGGTGACCCCCTTCGCTGCGGCCTCGCTCGTCCGCACGGGGTATTTGTCGATGCGGCTGCCAATATCTACGTCGGCGACACGGAGAATCACCGGCTGCGAATGATATCTCCCGCCTGAGGCAGCCAGCCGTTACCGGGGGTTAATCCCAAACGCGGGCCCACGTGCCGCTTTCGACGGATCGATACATGGCCTGGGCGGTCCTGAATTCCCCCATCGCGAATCTCGGCGCTGCGGCGAGGTCGGTCCCATGCAGGATCGCCTGGCTGAAATCGTGGAGTTCGCCGCCGTAGCTGTTCATCTTGCCGGTGACCACATCGCTCATAACCACTTCGCCGTCCGGGTGCTCATTGTCGTACAGCATCAACCGGCCACCGCGGCCGCGCTCGATGATGAGTTCGCCATCGGTGCCGGTGACTCGGAAGTCCACGATCGGGCCCATGCGCCCGGCCTTCATCAGGGCTTGAAACGTGCCAATGACACCGCTGCGAAACCGAAAGATGGCGTGGGCAAGTGACTCACCCTCCATGTGTTCCACGTGGCTTTGGGTAGCCGCGAAGACCTCGTCTATCTCCCCCAGCATAATCCGGAGCGGCCGAATCCAGTGTGCGCCGCCGTCGATGCTGATACCCCCGCCCGCGCGGTCGAGATGATAGCGCCACGGCTTGGGGTTCGCCGGGTCGGGCCGCAGCGGATCGAAGAAGAAACCGTGGCCCGTTAGCACGTCGCCAATGGCGCCGGCTTCGATGAGTTCGGCCACCTTGTGCACATCCGGCCAGTACTGGGCTTGCTCGGCCACCATAAAGACCTTGTCGTGTGCTTCGCCAGCGGCAAGGATGCGCTCGGCACTGGCAAGCGTGTGGGCCATCGGTTTTTCCAGGCACACGTGCTTGCCCGCAGCAAAGCACTGGAGGGCGGCTTCTTCGTGCAGGTCGTGCGGCAACATGAGATCCACCGAGTCGAAGTCGCCGGTGGCGAGTGCTTCGGTGAGCGACGTGAAAGGTATGCCGCCGGTTTGTTCGGCAAACGCGTTGGCGCTTGCCTCGTTTTCATCGACGCAAGCGGTCACCTCGATATCGGGTGCGTGGGATTGAATGCCGCGCCAGTGGGCGTGGGCGATGCCGCCACAGCCGATGAGCGCCAGTTTGATCTTCGTTGCCATGGCGGCTCCTGATTTTGCGTGTTGCCCCTGTCATTTTCGGGGGGCATGGAAACGGTTTGCTGGGACGCGTGCGCGCAAGCTGCCAATCAGCTTTCGTCGCCCCCTTGCGTGACCCGGCTGCTTTGTTGCCGGCCACGACTTTGGACCGCGGCCCGGCGCTCAGCGACGACGTCTGCTGGCGGCCCCTGGTGCAGGTGGTTGATTTCGAGTTCGTGGGTCATGGCGTCGCCCAGCGACAGATCGTACGCACGATCAATCTGGCGTTTGTACCGGAACATGACCTCTGGCACGCAACTCAGCATGTCCCGCGCGAGTTCTTCGCAGGTCGGGATCAGTGCGTCAGGGTCCACGACCCGGTTTACAAGGCCCCACTGGCAGGCGAGTTCGGCCGAGAGGTAATTGCCGGTCAGCGACAGCTCTTTGGCCCGATTCAAACCGATGGCGCGCGATAACCGCGCCCCCAGACCCCAGCCGGCGATGAGGCCGATGCGCGCGTGCGTATCGGCAAAGTGGGCGTTGGGCGTTGCGATCAGCAGATCGCAAGAGAGGGAGATCTCAAACCCGCCGGTCACGGCGACACCATTGATAGCACCAATGACGGGCTGCTTGAGCGTTCGCAGCAAGCTTGGGGGATCTGGAATGCTATTGCCTGCTGCGCGCAGGGAGGCGTCACCCATCTCCTTGAGGTCGAGACCTGCACAGAAGGCGCGCCCGCCCCCCGTCAGGATCACGACGCCGACATCCGGGTCCGACCGGATGTCGGCGATGGCGTGCTGAAAAGCACGACGAAGTTCCACCGACAACGCATTCATCTGCTCGGGTCGATTGAACGTGAGCGTGGCAATGCCGTCGGTCTTGTCGACGAGCAACACGGGTTCAGACATGGTCTTCTCCTTCTGCGATCACTTCCTGCACTTCCTCAGAGTCGTGGGTCCCGGCCCGCGCGTGACGCTATGGCCCAGATAGCGTCTTTGCCGCGTAAAGCGCACGAATCCGCGCGCGATCCCCACGCGAAAGTGCGCTTTGGGTTTCCATGTCACCGGGCTCCCGGAGCCTGCGCCGATAGCGCAGGAGATACTCTTCGATGTCTCCGCCAAACGCCATCGAATACATGATGTCAGCATAGGTTCGTGTGTGCCCCAGTCCGAGCGCATGCCCGAGCTCGTGCAGGCAGGTCTGATACACGATGCTCTCCCGGAAGAGTGGATCATGCCGCGCGCGCCGCGCAATCGCGGGCCCGAGCGCCTCAGTGTCCGGGCGAACATACACGATGGCGCCGCGCCTGCCGTCCACCGTAATCGCGAACATTTCGCCGTACTGATCGATGTAAGGTGGCACGAAACGAACCCTGATCAGCGCGTCCTCCTCCGCAGGAACCCGGTAGAAACGCAGACGGCCATTCAGCGCGGACGACCAGTCAGCAAGCGCCCAGAGGACCAATTCGGCATTTCCCGGCTCGATCTCGGGAGCTTCGGTGAGGTCAATGACGGAAACGGCAATAGCCTCGCTGAGGTCCAGCGGTTCATACAGTTCGTCCCGAGAAGGCGCCTCCAGCAGCTGCTGGCAGGAGGCACCCGCGAGAACGCAAACGAGTATCAGAGCACATCTGACGGCTGACATATTGGCACATTGTAGAGCAGTTGAGCTCCCACCACGCAGTGCATGCAGATCAAGAGATCAAGAAGCGCGGGATCAACGGATCAATCAAAGACTCACCTCGCGTTACAC
>CAVOBC010000456.1:0-3300 GCA_963693635.1 Gammaproteobacteria bacterium
TCTGAAAACAATAGCGCTGAGGACAGCAGTCCGGCAGAAGACTAGCAAGTTCCTGTCTCAGAACACTCCGTTCTGGAGGCGTTTCCCAGGATTCGGGCCCTCGTCAGATAGCTTGAATCCTGGTTCGCTCGAGTAGCGGGACGCAAGTTCGCCCCGCCTGCTATTCGGTCGCGCCTGCCGCTGGCGTCAGGTGCGCGTTGACCTGCGTTGGGCTGACATGACATTCGTCTCCTTCAAACAACACGTCGGTCATCGTCCAGGACTCGTAGCCCGGATGATCGATGGTCACGTCGAACGTGCCCCGTGTTTCGCCAAAGGCTAGCTGCCCGGCGGCGCTACACGAATTCTTGTGGATGAATACAAAGCCGTCCACGTTTGAGATCCGCGCTTCGACACAATCGAGCCATTGGTGAGTAACCCGATCTATTGCGTTCAAATAGAGTCCGATCCGGAAATCGGCGGTGCAAAGGGTCGTTTCATCAGGCTCACCAAACACCGTCCGAAGTCGCAACCGCGTCGGCACAGCCAGCGCGTCGACAGTCGCTGAGACCAGTTCGTTCCGAAAGAGTGAATGAACTTCGTCAACGCCGCCTTTACGCAGAAGGAACGGTCGGTTGTACCATCTGACATATTGATTGAACTGCATTCCAGAATCCTGATCCGCAAACACCATTGACCCCAGGTGACCCAGGGTCATCTCGCGGTCGTCGATCTCGAATACCTCCAGTGAATCCTGCCGCCAGGCATACTGGTCATCGGCCGCATCATCGGTTGAACCTGCGAGCGACACCGCGAAGGCGAAGCGGTGGCGACCATCTTCACCCGCAAGATAGGCGAGTTCATGGTTGTCACCCCCGAGCGGCAGATAGCTGCCACCGCCACCAAAACTCATGTCCCCCAGCACCTGCATGTTGGCAGGGTCCGTCACATCAAAGAGACGCACATTGATGCCGAGTAGTTGGGTGAATCGCTCATCTACCGTTGCATCGCGACCGATGCCCAACAACAGGTTCTCACCAACCGGGTGCAGGTACGAAGAAAAGCCGTCGATCTCGAGTTCACCGAGAATGCGCGGCGCGGCGCGGTCTGCAAGATCGATCGCGTACACCGGATCAATGCGAAGGAACGTCACAACATAAGCACGGTCGCCAACAAAACGCGATGCAAAGATCTGTTCACCAGGCTTGCCAATGGGCGCCGGTTCGATCTCGTTCGGCAGCACCGCCAGTGTTTCGAGCACGTAGTCATCCGCCTGGCGCAACGTCGTAAGGCGGTGCCTGGTCTCGAGGCCGAAACCTTCAGTCGTCGATGTGATGGCGACCAGGTCTCCACCGACTTCGCCCATCAGGAATTTGGGATCACCCCAAAAAACGCCTTGCGCCTTGCCCGTTCCAAGATAGTTCGGACCGGAAGACCCGATCGCGAATTTGTGGAAACGCGTCGCCTGGAAAAAGAATCTGTCCGCACTATCACCCTGATCGTACGCTGCAAGATAGACAGCGCCTGGCGACACGTAGACGCCATACACACTCTCGGCCATGCACACCGACTGAATGTCAGATGGATCCGTGATGCTGATCCGCGTGATCGTTGTCAGCGTTGGAAACGCAACCCACTCATCATCGCCAGACTGTGCCGCCGGCACAAAGCACGCGTCGGCAGTGACGAGCGGTCCAACATCCTCGCCGTCACGGTTGACTCTCGGCAAGACGTCGTTGACCTCAAGCCCGTCAATTAACGCCTGGTTAGCAGCCCGATCAGAGTCGCTTTCGGGGTTGCGAATCATCCCATCGAAGCCAGCCGTGTAGCGCGTCACCAGGTAGAGATTGTCGCCAACACGGCGACTGTCAACGTAAACACCGTCAATGGTCATCCTGGACTCAACCGACGGCGACGAAGGATCTGTGATTGCGACGATACTCACCCCCGTTTCGTCGCTCCAGCCCCAGGGTGCAAACCAGTCAAACCCCCAGCCGTAGGACCTACCGCTGATGACCGCGAGCCGATCACCATCCTGATACATTCCCCGAAGACCGAAAGCGACATCATCATCGACCGCCAGTTGCGCGATGATCTCACTCTCCCTGCCTCCCGCCGGGTCTCCAATAGCCACGACCTGCAAGTAACCAGCCACAAGCGCATACATGTGCTCGCCGTCGAACTTCACTGAATCAAACTCATCTACGCCCCCGACCACCAGATTCGTCCCCGAGAACGTCGTTCCACTCGACTCCGCGGAGGCGTCCGGACTGCCGGTGAACGCGACCTCGTCGGTCGAACGCACCACTGCCAGCTGCACGTCAAACGGCGTCGCCTCGAAGACTGCTTCTGGTCGGACATTGGGATCCAGTCCGCCCCACTGGGCGAGGCCCCGCTTGATGAACGACGTGAATTCGACCTCTGATCCTGGCGGAACCAGAAGCGCGCTCGGCGGCGTCGGGTCCGGCGAAGTTACGACCGGCGGAGTTACGACCGGCGGAGTTACGACCGGTGGGGTTGTCACTGGCGGCGTCCCAGGCATAGACGAGCCGCCACCACCGCATCCAGCCGCGAGTAGTATTGTCGCGAGCGCCGATACGTTCCGGATTCGGGTCACTTTCGACATCTGTTACTCCTCGCCGCCATAGGGCGACATGTCCATATCATCCTGGATACCATCATTATCGTCGTCCGGGTCAGTCGCGTTTACCTCACCATCCCCATCCGTGTCGATGCAGAGATTGAGGTTCGCTACGACACTCGTAAGGGGAACCCGGACCTGGTCATCGTCGCCAACCGAGGCGTCGAGCAGGGTCACGCCACAAACCAGCTCGCTTTGCCGTGCCACGCAAAAGTCTCTGACAGCGGCCGCGGGGTCGTCGCCGGCAACGGCGAGGGATGCCTCCAGCCTCTCACCCAGATAAAGGGAATCAAAGCGCACCAGCGCGCCATGAATCTGATCGGGATTGAGACGACCTCTCGCGGTCTCCAGACCCATAAGATCGTCACCAGGCGAGAGCGAACCGTCGTCTGCAAAGTCTGCCGCCAACCGAGTAAGGACAGCCCCCACCGACTCCGACCGATCAAAGGCAAGGCAATCCACCAGACTGGAAATCGCAAGCAGATAGGCGTTGCCCTCGCCGTCTCCAGCACTGAATGTACCGTTCAGGATGACGACCGAGTTGAACGATATGACGCCGTCGGGCCGTCGCACGATGGTGCCCAGTGCAAGCATCAGCTCCCGTTCGGCACTTGCGACTGAGACGCTCGCGTCCAACCCATCCGACATGAGCACCCGCACACGATCGACGATCAGCGCTG
>CAVOBC010000457.1:0-3265 GCA_963693635.1 Gammaproteobacteria bacterium
ATGCACTCGCGGAATACGTCGTCGACAAGACCGGTTTGCGTGAACATCACCGCAAAGAAGGTGGTGAGCGTGGCCAGGCGCGGGTCGAGAATCTCGAAGAACTGGTCACTGCGGCGCGGACCTTTGATCCGGACAACGACACATCGTTTGATCGTGCGATGGAAGAAGAAGGCACCCTGTTGGATGAGTTTTTGAATCACGCGGCGCTTGAGGCCGGAGACACGCAGGGCGAGCCAGAGGATGACTGTGTGCAGATGATGACGCTGCACTCGGCCAAGGGTCTTGAGTTCCCGCTCGTCTTCATGGCGGGCATGGAGGAGGGATTGTTCCCGAGCATGATGTCGCTTGAAGAGCCGGGACGACTGGAAGAGGAGCGACGCCTTTGTTATGTCGGCATCACGCGGGCGATGCGGCAGCTTTATGTCACCTATGCAGAGAATCGCCGCATTAACGGGTCTGAAACTTATAATCGTCCATCACGGTTCTTAAAGGAGATTCCGCCTGAACTGGTCCAGGAAGTGCGTGCGCACCATTCTCTGTCACGGCGTGCGGTCAAGAAGGTGACGCCCCGCAATCGCCCGCTTGCGGTCGAGGTCGCGGGCACCGAATTGCGCCTTGGTCAGCAGGTTCGCCATAGCAAGTTCGGCGAAGGCGTCGTGCTCAATTACGAGGGCAGCGGCAAGCAGGCGCGGGTGCAGGTGAACTTTCCAGACGCAGGCAGCAAGTGGCTCGTCATGGCGTATGCGAAACTCGAACCGTTGTAGCGCCTACGATTCACGATCCGGACGTCTAAACTGCCGGTATCGAACCAATTGACTTCATTCTTTGGAGAAGCATCTGTGAAACCTCGTCCTCAACGCAGGTCCCTGCACCCATCTCCGACGCGGGCGGCGGGCGGCGCACTTCTGGTCATTCTGACAGCACTTCTCGTCGGCTGTGGTGGCGCGGGGCCGCCTGCGACCGATGGCGCTGAAGCAGCGGCGGCCGCGTCGTCGCCGGACAAAGTCTATTCGTGGCGGATGGTCACGACCTGGCCGAAGAACCTGCCGGGCATGGGGGTCGCCGCAGAGACACTCGCGCGAGAAGTGCAAATCATGAGCCGCGGTCGACTCATCATTAAGGTCTACGGCGGTGGTGAGATTGTCCCGCCACTACAGGTGTTCGAAGCGGTTTCCCAGGGTACGGCGGAGATGGGTCACGGCGCCGCGTACTACTGGCGCGGTAAAGTTCCGGCAGCGCAGTTTTTTACGGCGGTGCCCTTTGGCCTCACCGCCCAGGAGATGAATGGGTGGCTGCACCATGGGGGCGGCATGGCGCTGTGGGATGAGCTCTATGCGCAGTACAACTTGAAGCCGATCGCTGGAGGCAACACGGGTGTACAGATGGCGGGCTGGTTCAACAAGGAGATCAATTCCATGGCGGACATCCAGGGGCTCAAGATGCGCATTCCTGGCCTCGGCGGTGAAGTGTTCGAGCGACTGGGCGGCTCGGCCGTGACATTGCCCGGCGCCGAGATTTACACCAGTCTGCAAACAGGGGTGATCGATGCAACCGAGTGGGTGGGGCCGTACAACGACCTGGCGTTCGGCCTGCATCAAGTGGGCAAGTACTACTACTACCCCGGTTGGCAGGAACCCGGCCCGACCCTCGAGACCATCATCAACAAGGAGAAGTTCGATTCTCTGCCCGCGGACCTTCAGGCTATATTGGTTGCAGCGTCGCGCATGGTCGACGCCGACCTGCTCGCGGAATACACCGCCAAGAACAATGCCGCCCTTGTTGAGTTGACCGAGAAACACGGCGTGCAGTTACGTCGACTACCGGACGATGTGCTCGCCGAATTCCGCCGGGAGTCGGCCAAGGTGACCGCCGAGATCGCAGAGACGGGCCCGCTCGCGAAGCGGATCTATGAGTCGTTCATGGCCTACAAGAAGAACGTCATCAGCTACCACGAGATCTCAGAGCGCGCATACATCAACGCGCGAGCGGCGGACTGATCGCGCGCGCATCAGCCGTAGATCTGGGCGGGAAGCCAGGTCGCAATCGCCGGCCAGAGGGCGAGGATCAATAACATTAGCAACTGAATCGCAATGAACGGCGCAACGCCGCGGTAGATGTCGGTCGTGCGCACGTGGGATGGCGCGACCCCGCGCAGATAGAAGAGCGCGAAACCGAATGGCGGCGTCAGGAACGAGGTCTGCAGATTGAGGGCAATCATGACGCCGAGCCAGATCGGGTCCAGGCCCATCGCAAGCAGCACCGGTCCGACGATCGGCACGACCACGAACGTGATCTCGATGAAGTCGAGGATGAAGCCGAGCAGAAAGATCACAACCATAACGATGATCGTCGCGCCGACGACACCGCCTGGCATCTCGGTAAAGACCCGGTGCACCAGGTCGTCACCCCCAAAGCCGCGAAACACCAGCGAGAAGAGCGATGCCCCGATCAGGATCAGAAACACCATGGCGGTCGTCTTTGTGGTGGACTCGCAGGACTCGCGCACCCGTGTCAGCGTCGCTGCGCCACGGAAAAACGCGAGCGCCAATGCGCCCAACGCCCCGACGCCAGCCGCTTCGGTGGGCGTCGCGATGCCCGCCAGAATCGACCCGAGCACCGCAACAATAAGAACGAGGGGCGCGAGGACGCTTTTGACCGCGGTCCACGCGTCGGTCGATTGCCTTGGAATCGGGGGAGCGAGGGCCGGGCGTAGCACGGCGACGACGGTCAGGTAGGTGATGTACAGACCAACCAGCATCAGACCCGGTATGAACGCGCCCGCAAAAAGATCGCCGACCGAGACGGTGCGAGGATTGAAGATCCCCATATTAAGTTGGGCCTGCTGATAGGCATTCGAGAGCACATCGCCAAGCAGGACGAGGGCGATCGAAGGGGGAATGATCTGACCCAGGGTCCCGGTCGCGCAGATGGTCCCGGTTGCGAGAGCCGGGCTGTAGTTGGCTTTCAGCATGGTTGGCAGGGCCATGAGTCCCATGGTGACGACGGTTGCGCCGACGATGCCGGTGCTCGCGGCGAGCAACATGCCGACGATCGTCACGGCGATTCCAAGGCCGCCCGGTATGGGGCCGAAGAGCTTGCTCATTGTGTCGAGCAGGTCTTCGGCAATGCGGGACTTCTCGAGCGTGACACCCATGAACACAAAGAGCGGCACGGCGATCAGGGTCTGGTTGGCCAGAATCCCAAACAGGCGGTTCGGCATGGCACCGAGAAACGTGGCATCAAACGTGCCGGTTGCAGTGCCGAC
>CAVOBC010000458.1:0-3265 GCA_963693635.1 Gammaproteobacteria bacterium
TCGCCCGCGGACCCCAGGACGCAACCCGGTGGACCAAGCGTGCGCTGAACCTCTGGGTAACCCAGGCCGCACCGGCGTTCGATGCGTCCCTCGCCTTTGAGATGCTGAACTTCATGGGACCGGACCCTGCCGAGGGCGCAAAAGCGCTACTCGAGCGGCGGGACCCAGAGTTCTGAGCGAGCTTCAACCGTCGCGCCGGTCGGTCACCAGTCGGTCACTACAAGCTGCGCAAGCCATCAAGCACGGTCTGACAGAACGGATCAACGTCTGCCGAATCCATTGCTGTCGAGACACAGCCGAGCGACCCGGAACCCAGGAAATACCCATGGTTCAAAAGGTAAAGTCGCAACCCGGATAGCTCACCCGTGGTCGCGCCATCGTCGACGTTAATCGAGAAGACCGATGCTTGTCCGCGGATCTCTCCCGCCACGTTGACCTCGGCCAGAGCCTCGGACAATCCCTTGCGAAAGGCCTCGCCCAAGCCATTGATATGATCAAACGCATCCCGGGTCATCAGGCTCATGGCGGCATGACCCGCCGCCATCGTCACCGGATTGGCGTTGAACGTGCCCCCGTGGGGAAGCGGCGCGACCCCATCAGCGACTTCAAACACCGCCATGCGGTCCGCAGCGCCTGCCACCGCGCCGACCGGGAAACCACCACCGATGATTTTGCCGAGCGCCGTGTAGTCCGCTGACACGCCGAACCGCGACAGGCAGCCCTCGTAGTCGCTGCGAAAAGCGACCACTTCATCGGCGACCAACATGACCCCATGCTCGTCGCGCACCGCCGCCAGCATGTCGATGAACGCCTGGGTCGGCGCCACGCTGCCAAAGCCGAGACCGAACGGATCAAAGACGATCGCGGCGAGTTCCGCCGCGTTCGCGGTCAGCATCTCACGCGCTACCTCGACGTCGTTGAACGGGATGATGACGACATCCGAGAGCACACCCTCGGGGGTGCCGCGGCTGTACGCCCGCGGCGTTGCGTGATCACCGGGCCCCGCAGAGAGGCTCGCCTCCACGGGGTCGTAAGAGCCATGGTACGCATACTCACACTTGGCGATCTTGGGGCGTCCGGTGAAGGCGCGACCTGCCTTCACGGCGTTCATGACCGCTTCCGTGCCGCTGTTCATGAAGCGAATCCGCTCGAAGGACGGGACGCGTGCCACGAGCAGTTCTGCGAGCGCAATTTCGGCTTCACTGCCAAACGAGAAGGCACTGCCGCGTGCAGCCTGCGCCCGCGCCGCGGCCACCACCTGCGGTTGCGCGTGACCGTGGATCAGCGACGAATAGTTGTTATTGAAGTCCATCCGGGTAACGCCATCGACGTCTGTGATGGACTTACCGCTCGCGGACTCAAGGTAGATCGAGTACGGCGTGAGTCGAATCGTGCTGCGCGAGCCACCGTCCGGCAGCACGTTGCGGGCCCGTTTGAAGAGTTGCGCTGAGCGGGAATTTGCATCTGGGTACGGCATGCTGACCTCGGCATTCCCCCTGTCATGGGAGAGTCTGTGGAACCTCGCGGCAAGAATGCACCATCGCAGGTACGACAAGCGGACGCGAACGCCTGGTCTCCGCCCGCCCACAATACGCAGGCTCTGTAGTCCCGATCAGAGCAGGTTAAAGAGATTCAGACTCGCGACGCGCACGAAGCTCTGTTGAGTGGCTTCGAGCACAAACGTCTCCAGGCTCAGCCGGCTGACAGCGGCCGTGAAATCCACATCCTCGATGTTGGAGAGGAGCGAGCGGCTTGCGATCTCCATCGGCGCATTAAGATCGCGCGCGTTGTCCACGAGATTCAATCGCCCCCCCACGGTGCTGCGGGTCTCCAGCACCCGAACCTCAGTCGCATCGATGGCAGCAAGGGTGGTTTCGACCACATCCGCGAGATCACCTTCGCCACTCGTCAGGGCCAAGGTCAGATAGCCGACGATCTCATCTAGGCGTTGATGATGTGTGGCCGCAACCGAGAACCGGTCACCTGCAGCCGGGGTGCCAGTGACACTCATCGAGAAGCCGGGACCATCGATGGGTTGACCCGGAACGAATGGCTGCGCCATGGCGTCCTCTGGTGACGATGGTACGGATGGTGCCGATGGGTCGCCAAATCTAGGGGGTCACTCTCACATTGAGCTGACCGTCCACGTTTTCAGCAAAAGCGATGGTGTATTCACCGTCCGGCACAACCGTCCCAGGCGGACCAAGTTGCGCGCTCCCACGGTTCGCAATATCGGGGGAGACGTGAGCTGCCGCAGACGCTCGCGGGATCCGCTCTGTACCTCACGGGACACATCGATGGCGACGGTCGCCGCATCACCAATCGCAAGAGCGCGCACGGGCCCTGCCCCGAAGAGCGCGGTGCCCGCCGCAGCACGGGCTTCGATCAGAGACTCGATCTCTGCCAGGAGAACGGTCAACTCCGCTTCAATGAATCCCCGGTCATCACCACCAAGGGCACCGTTACCTGCCTGCAACGTGAGATCTCGAATACTCTGCAACACGTCACTGATGCTGCTGAGCGCCACGTCCTGCTGCGCCAGGCGTGATTCAGCCTGATCAACCGCGCTGGCATAGCGGGTAAGCGCAACGAGACCGCGCTTGATGTCCCCGATCCGCGCCGCCGCCATCGGATCATCCGCCGCGGTGTCGAATCGCTTGCCGGTTGAGATCTGCGCCTGGGTGCTCGCGACGTTGTGGCGTAGCCGCACCATCTGATCAACCTGACCCATGTAGCTCTGCAATGTACTGATGCGTACGCGAGATCTCCGTTTCTGACGTCAGTCTGGTTCCTGACCCAGAATTGCCTTCCTGACAACTCCTGGGAGCCCGTTTTGCGAACGAACCTCGCATTTGCTTGCAGAAAACACGTTGTTGCCTAGCGACCGAGCGACGCGATCAGGGAGTCGAACAAGCTGCGCGCCACCGAGATAACCTGCGCCGACGCGTTGTAGGCCTGTTCGAACCGTAGCAAGTCTGCAGCCTCCTCGTCGAGGTTCACACCCGATATGCGATCCCGCGCGGCAACCGAGCCCTGGAGAATCGACTCGGCAGCTTCTGCAGAATAGCGAGCAGCCGATGTCGCGACCGCGACCGCCTGACCCAACGCGCCGAGTGATTGTAGTGATCGATCTTCGCGGTTCAACATCAACACACCGTTGCCGTTGTCATAACTGCCGGCAGGAACCGCCCCCACGCTGAAGGTGTCGCCCGGAGCCACGTTGCCGGAGAGTTGCAGTTGATATCCCACTGACGCTGCAAGGTCT
>CAVOBC010000459.1:0-3257 GCA_963693635.1 Gammaproteobacteria bacterium
AGGGGGGGTGGGACGCGTACCCGTTGAATCGATTGCGACGAGAGCAAACGCAGACGGCCTTCTCTACAACGCAGGACAGGACCTATGCCGCGGCGCGCTCCTGGGGATGAATCAGGGGCAGGTTGACCCGAATGGTGACGCCCTTGCCGTTGATCAGGTTTGCCGCACCGACGCGGCCCTGATGATGTTCTGCGATCACGCGAACGACATAAAGTCCCATGCCGAAGTGCAACCGGTTGTCGGGGTTTGATTCGCGCACCGATACCATCGAGTCGAAAATGCTGTCGACCAGTTCCGGCGCAATGAGCGGTCCCTGGTTGGTCACAAACAGTGTCAGTTCCTCATCCTCGATGCCGATTCCGACTGTAATCGTTGATCCGAGCGGGCTGAAGTCGACGGCGTTGTCGATCAGCTTGTCCAGCATTTGTTCGACGCGGTAGTCAGACGCGGCACACAACGCCGCGCGCTCGATGCCGCGGTACAGGAACTGACGGTCCGGGTGGGTGATGCGGCAGTTGGCGAGATAGTTCTTTACCAGGTCGAAGAGATCGACGGTCTCGATGTCATCCGCGACGAGGGCTTCTTCCAGGCTTGCCGCGTCTGCCAGATTTTGCACGATCATGCCGATCCGATTGACACCGCGACGTGCGCTTGCCAGATACTTCTTCTTGCCGGCTTCGGTGTTCTCGTCGGCGAGATTCTGGAGCGACGTGCTGAGCGCGTTCAGCGGATTGTTGATCTCGTGCCGGAGGGTGCGGGGCATGTTCTCGAGGAACTGATTGTGCTGATGCAGGCGGGCCAGCATGCCCGAGATGGTGCGGGCCAGGTCGCCAATCTCGTCGCCAGAGTGAGTCTCGCTGCGCAATTGATTGGTTTGCAGGCGGCCATAAATATCGATGGCGTTGGTGGCCTCCGCGCCGAGTTTGCGGATGCGACGCGCCAACCTGACGGAGAATGCAAGAATGAGAGCGACGAAGATAAAGAGAGACAGCACCGAGAAGTTGATGATCCGTTCGAGTGCGTCGCGCCGCAGTTCGAGAATCCGGCTGGTGTTCTGGGTCAGCACCACGGTGCCGATGATGTCGTCACTCGAAATGATCGGGTGGGCGGCGATGATGACCTCGCCCTCAGCCTCCGTGTAGCGCCGCTGGAAGCTTGGGCTGCCGGTCAGTGAATCGCGGATGACCTGATCGGCTTCGACCGCTGGGTCATCTCGAAGCTGGTTGTCGATCGCGCGGTAGAAGGGCTCGATCAGCAGGTTGATCAGGGATGAGGACGCGCTGGTCCAGCCGGGGTCTGATGGGGTGTTGCGAATCTGACTGCTTTGATAGCTCCCGACCTGCGCCCGCACCCGCTGGCGCGAGTCGATGACCTGAACGGTGGCGCCGGAGTAACCCAGCCCCTCGACGATTTTAAGCACCTCCGGGGAGGTCAGCAGGACGAGTCCGAAGGCGTCCTGCCCGGCCGATGGCAAGGTGCCGGTTATCGAAACGATGTCCCGGGTCGCCGGGTCGTCCACATCGACGACCGAGAAGCCGAAGTGGCGCGTGGAGCCAAGCAATGAAAGTGGCATGCGAAATTCGAGTACGTAGCCCGTGTCTGTCTGGCTGACGAAGCCCTGCACCTGCTTCTCAGTGCCTTCCTGGATCGCATACCGCCAGTTCTGATCAATGGCGTACGCGGTGGTCACGCCCGGTTCGGTCATCGTGATCACCATCTTTTCGTTGGTGTTCTCGATGCCCGTGTAGGTGAGGCGCACGTGGTCCGACAGGTCGAGCCGCAGGATGTCGCGATCCCGATAGACCACCGATTCATCAACCACCGTGACCAGCGCGTAGATCTGGTCGTTCTGCTCGCCCAGAAGCAGGGTGAACAGGTGGGGTGAGTTGCCGAGTTCGGTTTCACCGAAGGTCACCGAGTAGTCAACAATGGGCTCCCAGTCCGCGGCTTTGCCGTCGATGCGGATCGCACTTTCGAGCGGATGCGCGTAAAGCTGTTCATAGCCTTCTGGCGACAAGGGCAGTTCGTAGAAGAGGTCCGGCCGGCCATTGAGCAATGTTGAGATGCCCTCGGCCGTCAGAAGCTGAGCGTTGCCCTGGCTGTCGACCAGAAAGCCCTCCATCTCGCGCAGGTACTGATAGCTGAACGACGGGATGATAATCAGCGCGAAACTCATCAGGATGAGCAGCTTCGTCCCGAGGCTGGGTCCCCGGATTGTGGCGGCCATCAGCGCCTACTTGAGCGACCAGCGATAGCCGTATCCATATTCGCTTTTGATGCAGTCGAAGTCCGGGTCAATCGCTTCGAACTTCTTGCGGATGTTGCGCATGTGGGTGTTGATGGTGTTGTTGGTGACGAGACTCTGCATGGTGGCGTTCATCAGTGTGTCGTACGAGACCGCGTGACCGGGCACACGCACGAGTTTGGCCAGCATGCGGAACTCGGTTCCTGACAGATTGATGGGCTGCGCTTGCCACGACACGAGCAGCGCTTCCTGATCGATAGAGAGATCACCGACAAGCTTGGCTGAATTAGCCCCGCCGGCGTTTGACTGCCCGCGGGCCTCGTTGATGCGGAGCAGGGAACTGATGCGTTCGGCCAGGTAATCGAGCGTGATCGGTTTTGGCAGGTAATCCCATGCGCCAAGCCGCAAGCCGGAAATCTTGTCGATTTCCGCGATGCGTTCAGTGAGGAAAATCACGGGTAACGATGGTGAGCGGGCGAGCAGCTCGCGGCAGATCTCGAATCCCGCGTCGACTTCGTCGCCGAGAATAATGTCCAGGATGGCGAGGTCGGGTAGTTCCAGTTCGAAGCCAGAGAGCGCTTCAGATCGGCTCGAGTAGGCCGTGACCTTGTATCCCTTCCGGGTGATCGCATCGATATAGTTGCTCCGCTGGTCCGGATCGTCTTCAACGATAGCGATGTTCTTTGCCATGACTTCCTCTTTCTGACCTGGTGCTAAGCACCCTGGGTAGTTGTCTGCGGTATGGAGCATGCCATGCCGACGTGCGAATGGCGCACCAGTTTATGCGAACGTTGAAACGCTGGCATCCTGCGGATGCGGATTCTGGCACTGCTGCCCAAGGGCTGGCCATGCCCGTGCGGCGGCAGGCGCAGTCAACGAAAGCGCCTGTTGACGAAAGTGCATGTTGACAAACGTTTGACCCTAAATCGAACGGCTTTGTCCTGGGGCGGTGGGGCATCCCGCGGGTCGCGACTCCTCTCATCACCCTCTAATCACCCGAGTCAGCTAACAA
>CAVOBC010000460.1:0-3257 GCA_963693635.1 Gammaproteobacteria bacterium
GTAATTTTCAAACATGTCCTCGCCCACCGGAATGAGCACCGGGTTTACCAATATAGTCAGCGGAATATTGGGACGGTAGGGGTAGCGTGGGTTGTCGCGCACCTCGATGGCGCAAATACGAAGCGATTGATGAACCTGGTTGGCCGCGAGTCCGGCACCTTTGGCTGCGCGCATGGTCTCTATCAAATCATCAATGAACTGCTGCATTTCGGCCTGCGCTAGCAAGTCCGGCGTTAGTTCGGCGGTGGGCTCCCGAAGGATAGGATCTCCAATTTGCGCGATATTTAAAAGTCGGTTCATGAGCAAGAGCCGGTTAGGGCGTGGTCAGTACAAAATGGTGTCAAGTGGCTGGGTGGGGAGCAACTCGGCGAGCGTACCTTGGCGAATCAAAGAGTTTGCCAGTTCGATATCAGGAGACATGATACGGTCTTCGGTCCATTCGAGCACATGATCACGTAATGATTTAATTGCATTTTCGATAGTGTTCGATGATCTAAGGGGTCGACGTAGAGAAATGCCCTGGGCCGCTGCCAGAAATTCGATTGCAAGGATGTGTCTTGTGTTCTCATTCATCGTGCCCAATCGCCTCGCAGCGAAAGTCGCCATGCTGACATGATCTTCCTGATTAGCCGAGGTAGGTAGGCTGTCGACACTGGCGGGATGTGCCAGGCTTTTATTTTCGGATGCCAGTGCCGCTGCTGTTACGTGGGCAATCATGAATCCGGATTCCAAGCCGGCTTTTGAGGTAAGAAAAGGCGGCAGCTCACTGATACTTGAATCGATCAACATGGCGACACGCCGCTCGGACAAAGCGCCGATCTCGGCGATTGCCAGCGCCATATTGTCAGCTGCCATGGCGACCGGCTCGGCATGAAAGTTGCCGCCCGACAGAACTTCACCGGTGTCTGGGCACAACAGGGGGTTGTCGGACACGGCGTTGGCCTCACGCAGAAGAATGCCCGCGACGTGGCCGAGCTGGTCGAGGCAGGCGCCGAGTATCTGTGGTTGACAGCGAAGACAGTAGGGATCCTGCACCCGGTCACAGTCAGCGTGCGAGTGGTTGAGTTCGCTGTCCTTTAGTAAGGTGCGGTAAAGACGGGCTATCAGTATCTGCCCTGTTTGCTGGCGGATGTCGTGAATACGCTCGTCAAAGGGAACATAACTGCCCAGAGCCGCGTCGACGGAAATGGCGCCGGTGACGACAGCACTGGCAAGGTTCTGTTCTGCACTGAACAGCGCGTTGATGGCCAGCGCGGTGGAGATCTGGGTACCGTTCAGCAGAGCCAGCCCTTCCTTGGCTTCAAGTGTGAGCGCATCCAGCCCTACAGCTTGCAGGGCCTTGGCTGCTGGCATCGTGCTGCCGTTCCAGAAGACTTCACCTTCTCCAATCAGCGGAAGGCTCATATGGGCCAGCGGCGCAAGATCACCAGATGCCCCGACTGATCCTTTTTCCGGCACCACCGGCAGTATGTCCTGAGAAACCATCTCGATAAGCCGTTCGACTATCTGAGGTCTGACACCGGAGTACCCCTGAGCCAGATTCATCGTCTTGAGTATCAGCGCCAGACGAACCGTTTGCGGTGCCAGCGCATTGCCAACGCCCGCGGCGTGAGATCGCACAAGGTTGCGTTGCAGTATAGACAGATCTGCCGCGTCGATCCGCGTTCGGGCCATTTTGCCAAACCCGGTATTAATGCCGTAGGCTGGTGCTGCTTGCTGAAGTACCGCCAGGAGTATGGCGTGGCTCTTTCGTACTCGCTCCCAGGCAGTATTGGGTATGTCGATCACGCAGGGGGTTGCCCCCAGGTTCCTCAGATTATCAAGGGTGAGCTTGGCTGGAATGAGTTTTATTGTTTGCACCAGGTTCTCCTGAGGGCTGCCAGCATCGGTTAGGCGTTGTTCAGCATTGCGATGACCTGTCGAAACGGACCACTGGCGCTTTCGCGAAGCGGGTGGATGCTATCGCGCACAACATGTCGTCCCCCGACGATGACGTTGCGCACAGCATTGTTTGGCCCCGAAAAGATCCAGCTGTCGAGAATCTGATCCGGTGTACGCGACGCAAATTCGCTGTGCTCATGGTCAATTTCAACGAGATCGCCGCGGGCCCCCGAAACCAGCCCCGAAGACTTTTCTCCAAGAGCCCGGGCGCCGCCGGAAATAGCGGTTGTGATCAACGCACGACCGTTACTGCCGGCATCATCTGGAATCATCACTGTTCGCCTTTGCAGGCTGAGTCTCTGAACGTACTCTAGCAGTCTTAGTTCTTCTGCTGGGGAAGTACATATCTGGCTATCAGAGCCCACACCGAGGCGGCCACCGTCTCTTAGAAACTGAGCTGCCGGAAAAATACCATCGCCCAGGTTCGCTTCTGTTGTCGGACACAGGCCAACCGTTGCGCCGCTTTTGACAATACAGTTCAGTTCACCGGAGTCGACATGTGTGGCATGTATCAGACACCACTGGTCAGTTACATCACATTGATCGTATAGCCACGCCACCGGTCGAACCCCATTCAGTGCCAGGCACTCGGCTACTTCGCGGGCCTGTTCGGCAATATGGATATGTACTGGTGCGTTCTTGATAAGGCTGCCCGCATCTTCAAGGGTCGCCGACAGGACGTCTGGGGCGACGGCGCGCAGCGAGTGCGCTGCGAAACCGACAGACCGGTCGGGGTTGCCCACGCACAGTGAGTCGCAGGCCTGTAGCAGTTTAAGATAACTCTCGGGCGAGTTGGCAAAGCGGCGTTGCGTATCTTGTACCGGATCGTTGTTAAAACCGCCTCGGCAGTAAAGAACAGGGAGCAGCGTAATAGCGATGCCGACCTCGGATGCGGCTTCGAGAAGCCTGGCAGATAGCTCGCTGCAATTGCGGTACGGGTCGCCACCAGGCTGATGGTGCAGATAGTGGAACTCGGCTACTGAGGTATATCCGCTTTGAAGCATGCCGGTATAAAGATAACGCGCGACAGCTTGCAGTTGGTCCGGGTCCAGCTGCGCGTTGGCACGGTACATAAGGTCACGCCAGCCCCAGAAGTCATCCTGCCCGGCAATCCTGTGCTCGGTCAGTCCCGCAATCGCTTTTTGATGGGCGTGGGAGTGCAGATTGGGCAATCCCGCGATGACGATGCCATTTAAGGAAAGGTCGGTGGCGCCAGCATTATTGTTCGTGATAGCTGCTATCCGACCGATTTGGTCAAGCTCAATAACGCAGTTATTCTCCCAGCCTGATGGGGTCAGTGCTTTTGCACAGCGGAT
>CAVOBC010000461.1:0-3253 GCA_963693635.1 Gammaproteobacteria bacterium
ATGGCGCGATGATTGCCGCACGGGCGGATGAGATGAACCCAATGATGGCAGCGATGCTCATGTCGCCTGATCTCGATCGTTATCGCCCGGCAAGGCCTCCTCCGATTTCCCGCATTTGGAGCCTGGTACGTCATGCGCCACGAATCCTGTGGAACATGCGTGCTGCTTTCTTCGTCTTGCTGCGGCCGGCATTCAGCCGGGAGAAATTCGACGCCGGTTATCAGCCAGCCCTCGACGCGTTCGACACCTGGGTGCGGGGACCAATCGACCTCGGCCAGTCATTGAGTGACTGCTTGTTCGAGAGCGTAACGAGGGCAGGGCCTGCAACGATGAACGCGAGCTATCCGGCGTTAGTCAACGTCTATTTGCAAACCGTGCGCATCAAGGGGCTCGTGGACAAGAGCTCACGGCAGCAGGTGGCTATGGCCGATGCGGTGTGCGGTGGCTACGAAAAAGACATGGTCGTTCAGATGGGCATCTTGCTCTTTGATCTCGCCAACGCGATACCCCGGGCGGCGTTCGAAGATCTGGCTTCGCTTGAGCGCGACATTGTTGAGCGTCGCATGCCAGACGCGGTCCTGGCACTCTGGGACGAGTTCATTCACACCTACGGTGCTCGCGGACCCTTGGAGATGGAGATATCACTGCCGAAGTATGGCGATGACGTCGCGCTGGTGTTGCAACAGCTAGCGTCCATCGCGGTCGCGGGGGGCAGTTTCAACCCGCGCGAGATGCACCAGCAGCGCATCCGCGAGCGCGAGTCGGCATTTCTCGAACTCAAGACCATCCTCACACCGCGCAAGGCACGCGTCCTCGAAAAGGCTTACGCAACCTGCCTCGCGTACTCGGATGCGCGTGAATACTTCAAGCATCATATACTGCAATGCTACGGGCGAGTTCGTGCGCTGCTGCTGCATCGCGCAGGCGAATTCGTGTCGGCGGGTCGCCTTGATCGGGTCGAGCAAATTTTCGACATGGCGATGGACGATGTCGATCGCGCGGTGCGTGATGATCAGGTCGATGTGCGGGCGCTGGCGTTAGAGCGCGGCGCATTCTCGCGCAAGCTGAAGGCGCACGTGCGGCACTTTCCATTGGCGATCGACTCGCGCGGCCGCATCATGCGCCCGGAGCCTGTCATCGAGGATGGTGCGCTCGTCGGCAGCGCCGTTTCACCGGGCTCCGCTCGAGGAGCCATCAAGGTGATGTCGGACCCATTCGAGAAGGAACTCCTGCCGGGTGAGGTGTTGGTCGCGGTGACGACAGACCCCGGCTGGACACCGCTATTTATCAATGCAAGTGCCGTGATACTGGAAATCGGTGGTCCTTTGCAGCACGGCGCGCTGGTAGCACGGGAATATGGCAAGCCGTGTGTCAGCGGCATTCCGAACGTGACGGCGCAGTTTGAGGATGGCCAGATTGTCGAGGTAGACGGCACTAACGGCGTCATCCGCTTCCTTGAGCCTGGGTCCTTGGCCACCGGCTGACGCCATTCGTCTAGCTAATTGAGCCAGCCACGGATAGGTGCCGAGTGCTTCGGGCGCGAAACGAGATCCTTTTATCGCTAGTCGGTGTTTATGAAATCTGCGCTGATTACCTGTTTCTTGACGGAGATCGCCCGACCCGGCGTCGGACCTGCAGACTTGCCATGGTTCGATAATTGCTAAAGGCAAAGGAGAAGGATTGCGTCAATTCAACTGTGTCGGAGTGGCCTTGACCCTTGTCGCCTTACTGTCTGCCTGTGCATCAAGCCGGTCAGGCATAGGCACGACTGTCGACGAGTGTTGCCCACCGCCGGATCACACTACCTTTCACGTGGTCTCTGAGAAGATTCCCGCGTTTCTCGGTCCGGTGGTCGTCAGCAACTTCAACGTCGCGCTCGCCTCCTACGGGATGCAACCGGTCGAACGAGAGGGTGATCTCGCCGTGACACTGAATTTCGAGTACACCGATCTCACCGCTGACAAGTATGTGGGCGAGTTCCAGGGTGCGACCTCGCCTGGCGGGGATGTGCGGTTCATGGCGACCATCGAGATTGAGATGCGCGACAACAAGTCCGGGGAGAAGGTGTGGAGCGGCAGCGTGCAACGTGTGCACCCGGTTCGGTGGATGCGTGTTGGACGCGCATCCACCGCGTTCCTGCATGCGTTCACGGATGTCCTCCGAGGGTTCCCATACCGAACCAATGAGATCCCGACCCAATGACTCTACTTCGAGCGCGCGAATGAAACCATTACCACATCTATACGAGGTGACGCTCACTTGCGACACCAACAACACTGAGGTGACGACGCGGATTGGTCTCCGGAGAGCCTGCTAGTTGCTTCGGTCGCAAGCTGTTTCAGTCTCACCTTTCAAATGATCACGAAGGCTAAGGATTTCTCTTTCAGGCAACTCGAGGTTGCGGTTGAGGGATTGCTCGAGCGCGAAGATCACGGTCGACGATTCACTGGCATGCTGATCGAAGCGACGCTTTCGATCCCGGACGACGCGAACGAAGAGGTCGCTTCCCGGTTGTTAAACCGCGCACACGAAACTTGTTTCGTCGCCAACTCACTACAGTGTGATGTTGACGTCGACTTTAGAGGCAGCATCGACGCCATAGTGCAGCCCTGAGGAGAGTCTTTGCGTACCGGCCTGGTGGTGTCCGGGTTTTTTGGAATGTCGTCGTGCTCAGACCGGTCACAAAGCTTCTTTTTTCGCATCAATCAGCGCGTCGAGCAGGTCAGCCTCCGTGCCTGAAAAAAGCGTCGGGCAAGCCTGTGTCGACTCCGCAACAAGCGTGACCGTGGTCCTCCGGTCCGTGGGAACTATAGACGCCCCATGCCAGTCAAGGAGTGTCGAAATAATTGGCGCCGATGCTCATCATTGGTGCCGGTATCTTCCTACTAGGCCTCGCGCGACGTCGCCGCGCCTGAACAGTACGTCGCAACCTCGGGGCGACGAATCCGGGAGGCATGCGGGTAGTGGAGCCTGCGCTGTTGCAGGTTTCGGGGGGGCCATGGCCGTGGCGAGAAGGAAGCGGCGTATTATCGGCAACTAACGAGCCAGGCTCAGGCAGCTTGACTCAAACAAACGAGTCTCTGGAGAAACCGGTGCGGTTCACTGTTCCCGACAAGACGCGATCGCGCTCTCGCCGTACGACCCAAAGTCTTCAGCGAGTGCGTCGATGAAGCTTTCGTTCAACCGTTGCTTTGCGCGCAATCCGAATTTTGAAAAATATTTCTTGAATACCTACTATTCGTTCGTCGAGATT
>CAVOBC010000462.1:0-3240 GCA_963693635.1 Gammaproteobacteria bacterium
ACTGGCGGCGATGCCAAACTATCTTTTTCGGCATTTTCGATGTCTTTGGTACCTGAGGCGCTCGTCAATCTCGGATCAGAAAACCGTATTTTGCTGAATGTCTGGCAGCCCGGGCGCAAGGTCCACGCGGTTTGTGGCATCGGCTATCCGGCGCGGTTCTTTGCACAATTGCGCAACTGCGGGCTGGAGATCGTCGAGCATCCGTTTGCCGACCATCACGTCTTCCGGCGGCGCGACATCACCTTCGACGATGACCTGCCTGTGCTAATGACTGAGAAAGATGCGGTCCGATGCCGCGAGCTTTGCCGGCAATTGCCCCATCAGGAGTACTGGTATCTCGCGATGACGACGTCGCTAGAGCCGGCCTTTTTCGCAGCGCTTGAGGCGAGGCTTGCCGGTCTCCCGCAGTTTGCTCGTGGCGGTGTCGAAGTTTCGACGGGGGACGCCTCGGGTCTTGTCGCTGACGACAATGGCTCAGAGGGTGGAGCGATGGGCGCCGACGACGGTGAAACGCGACCGGCAGACTCAAGTCATCGCGCCTGAGACGAGGTTAGCGTACCAATTCACGCGAGAGGAATGATTACCATGCTTGACAAGAAATTACTGAGCATTCTCGTTTGCCCCAAGTGCAAGGGCAATCTCGAATATGTGAAGCCAGCAGAAGGGATCGATGAGGAACTGATCTGCCGCGCCGATCGGCTGGGTTACCCTGTCCACGACGATATTCCAGTGATGCTGGAAGTCGAGGCGCGTCACATTCCCCTGGCCGATGACTAACGGCTGATGACTAAAATGGCTGATGACTGATGACTGAAGGCTGCTGAATTGCAATTCATCGTTGTCATACCGTCACGATTCCTGTCGACCCGCCTGCCCGGGAAACCGCTGATCGACATCGCGGGCAAAACGATGATCCAGCGGGTGTATGAGCAGGCAAGCAAGAGCACGGCGGCCGACGTGATCGTCGCTACGGATGACACGCGAATATTCGATGTCGTGCAGAGATTCGGTGGTGCGGTTGAAATGACATCACCGGCGCACGCGAGCGGAACTGATCGACTGCAGGAAGTGGTGTCTCGCCGGCGCCTGGCTGATGACACCGTCGTCGTCAATGTTCAGGGTGACGAACCGCTCGTGCCGCCAGCGATCATTGATCAGGTCGCAAACAATCTCGCCCATGAGCGCGTTGAGATGGCAACCTTGTCCACGCCAATTGCGGGCGCAGCGGACGTCTTCGATCCGAATGTTGTCAAAGTCGTGACAGCGCTCGATGGCACCGCGCTCTATTTCAGCCGGGCGCCTTTGCCGTGGGCGAGAGACGTCTTCCCGGTGGAACCGGGCGCCCCGGTTAAAGACATCTACCCGTACGCCTGTCACGTCGGAATCTATGCATACCGGGCACGTCTGCTAAACGAGTTTGTTACCTGGCCAGTTGGCCAGCTTGAAAGGGTTGAGCGTCTGGAGCAACTGCGGGTCGTCGAGCGCGGCATTCCAATTCATGTCGACACTGCCTGCGAAGCGATTCCGCCCGGCGTTGACACCGAAAAAGATCTTGAGCGAGTACGACAGTATCTCGCCTGATGCCGGTGCGCCCGCGCACCACCGACGCCTCGGTTCAAGAACTGATTGCGGTGCTTATTTGGGCGCCATGCGTATACCCGCGTCCAGCCGGATGGTCTCGCCGTTCAGGTAGCCGGATGTGACGATGTGCTCGGCCGTGCTTGCGAACTCGTCTGGCAGTCCGAGTCGTCTTGGGAACTGGATCATGTCGATGAGAGGATCGCGGACCTCTTTCGACGCACCCGCCATCATGGGCGTTTCAAAGATGCCCGGCGCGATCGTACAGACGCGAATGCCCTGTCGGGACAGATCACGGGCGAGAGGTAGTGTCATGCCCGCGACGCCACCCTTGCTGGCGCTGTACGCCACCTGACCAATTTGCCCGTCGAAAGCTGCGACTGACGCGACGTTCACGATGACGCCGCGTTCTCCGTCTTCGGTGGCGGGTTCGTTGTTTTGCATTTCGTTTGCACAGATGCGCAGCGCGTTGAAGGTCCCGACCAGATTGACGCGCAGGACAAACTCAAAATTCGCGAGCGGCATTGGACCCTTACGGCCGAGCACCCGGTGCGCGGCGCCAATGCCAGCACTGTTGATGTTGACGTGGATGGCGCCGAAGGTGTTGATCGTCTTCTGCACGGCGGCGGTTACCGCGTCTTCGCTCGCGACGTCGCCGGCGGCGTAGGCCGCATTGGCACCCATCTCGTCGGCGGCCCGGGCGGCGTTTCCCTCGTTGAGATCAAACACCATGACGCGTGCGCCAGCGGCGATAAAGCGCTCTGCGGTTGCGCGCCCGAGGCCTGATGCGCCGCCGGTAATGAATGCTACTTTGTCGTCTAGATTCATGCGTTGCCCTGTCAATCGTGAGTATTGCGAAGCGCGGCAGTATACCAAGAGGATCTGAGCGGGATCCCGAAATCATGCGATGTCCTGTCCGAGGGAGGGGGGTGGTCGTTACCGTTCGAGGGCGGAGGTGTGTGGTTCGATGCGCAGCCAGTCTGGTGCTGCCGCAGTAGGTGGCCCTCTGATAGTCTTAGCCGCGATCCCGTCGCCGACGTGGTATCTCAGCCTGTCCCCTGAAGGAACGAACGTGCGAATCAGAGAGAATGTATCCCTCGCTCCCTACAACACACTCGGTCTGGATGTGGCCTCCCGATATCTGATTGATGTCGAGTCGACCGATGAGGTATGTGAAGCCCTCGCCTTTGCGTCTCGTGGCGGTTTGACGACACACATATTGGGCGGTGGCAGCAACGTCGTCTTTTCAGGGGATTACGCGGGGGTAGTCATTCGCGTGGTACGTGCAGGCGTTGAGGTTGCTGGCGATATCGTCACCGTGCATGCCGGCAACTCCTGGCATGGATTCGTGATGGCAGCCCTTGAACTCGGCTTCTCGGGCATCGAGAACCTCGCATTCATACCGGGGTGGGCAGGTGCCGCGCCGGTCCAGAATATTGGTGCCTACGGTGCAGAACTCGCGCCCATGGTGCACGAGGTGCATGTCGTCGAACGCCAGACCGGCAAAGGCTTGAGCTTTGCCGCCGGTGACTGCGATTTCAAGTACCGTGGGAGTGTATTCAAGTGCTGTGACGACTTCGTCATCACAGCCCTCAGTTTGCGGCTGGCCCGGAATGGCGTGTGCGACACCAGCTATGCGGGCCTTGATGGGGCCCTTGGGGG
>CAVOBC010000463.1:0-3237 GCA_963693635.1 Gammaproteobacteria bacterium
AGGTCGATCATCAGGCGATCGAGCGTCCGCTGCTCGGTGCCATCGCGGCCAAGCAGGCAATCCCGAATCGTTGCGTTGACGTTGGCAACGGCCGTCAGGACACCCTTGCCCAGGTATCGTGCAGCGTCGCCATCGCGCAACTCGAGGGCTTCGCGAGAACCGGTGGATGCGCCCGATGGCGCTGGCGCACGGCCGGTTGAACCATCTTTGAGTTCAACTTCCGCTTCAATTGTCGGATTGCCCCTGGAGTCGAGGATTTCCCGGGCCCTGATGTCGACGATCTCGCTCACGATGCGCTGGTTTCCTTGATGACTGGCCGGTCCAACCAGGCCTGTCTTGATGCACAATCTAATTCTGTGTTCGTTTTCGGTTCTGTCGCACACGCATGATGGAAGAATGCTTGCAAAGGTGCGGCCGCGACCGCAGTCCGTCACCCATTTATATCCTTGACGACATTATCAATCCGGCGCAACTGCCCAAGAAGACCGGCCATCTGGCCGAGCGGCCAGGAATTGGGGCCATCGGACATCGCGTTGTCCGGATCCGGATGCGTCTCCATGAAGAGGCCGTGTACACCAACGCCAATCGCCGCACGCGCAAGCACCGGCACCATCTCTCGCTGCCCGCCCGAACTCGCGCCTTGACCGCCGGGTAACTGCACGCTGTGGGTCGCGTCGAAAACGACAGGACACCCGATCTCCTTCATCACCGCGAGCGAGCGCATGTCTGAAACCAGATTGTTGTAGCCGAAGCTGACTCCCCGCTCGCACACCATGACCTGGTCGTTGCCTGCATCGCGGGCCTTGGCTACGACGTGGGTCATATCCCACGGTGCGAGGAACTGGCCTTTTTTGATGTTGACCGGCAACCCCAGTGCGGCTACACGTTGAATATAATCAGTTTGGCGACACAAGAACGCAGGCGTTTGCAGCACTGAGACGACTTCACCCACCTCCTCAAGCGGCGTGTACTCATGCACGTCCGTCAGGACCGGGACGTCGATCTGATCCCGAACCTTCTGGAGAATCGCGAGGCTCTGGTCGAACCCCAGACCCCGAAAACTCTCGTGCGACGAACGATTCGCCTTGTCGAAGGAGGACTTGTAGATGAAGTGGATGTTGAGATCCGCGCAAATCTCCTTCAGCGTCCCGGCAGTATCCAGAGCCATTTGCTCACTCTCGACAACGCAGGTGCCGGCGATGAGGAAAAAGGGCGTCGTGTCAGAGATGTCATAGCCGCAAAGATTCATGCGGACTCCTGTAACGGATAAGGGGGTGGGCCGCAGACTCAGCCCCGGTTGTCGAGCGCCGCGTTCAGGAAACTCGTGAACAGTGGATGCCCCGAACGTGGGTTGGAGGTGAACTCCGGGTGGAACTGCGCGGCAACAAACCAGGGATGATCAGCCAGTTCAATCACCTCGACTAACAACCCGTCGATCGAACGACCGGCGATTCTCAACCCGGCTTTCTCAAGAGGCTCAAGATAGCGATTGTTGACCTCATAGCGATGTCGGTGACGCTCGTGAATGATGTCCTCGCCATAGATTGATCGGGTCAGCGAGTCGGCAGCCAGGCGACAAGGTTGCTCGCCCATCCGCATGGTGCCGCCGAGGTCACCCTGTTCCTCCCGCACCTCAACCGATCCATCTTCTGACAACCACTCGGTGATGAGCCCGATTACCGGATGGGGGGAGTTGCGATCCACTTCGGTCGTGTGCGCGCCCTCGAGATTGGCGACATTGCGGGCAATGTCGATGATCGCCGCGTGCAATCCATAGCAGATGCCGAGATACGGTATGCGGTTTTCGCGTGCAAACCTTGCGGCTGCGATCTTGCCTTCGAAACCACGTCCACCGAATCCACCAGGGACGAGAATCGCATCTGCGCCCTCCAATATCGACGCCCCAAGTCGCTCGACGTCTTCCGAGTCAATCCAGTCTGCGATGACCCGCGTTCCACACTGGATGCCGGCATGCACAATCGCTTCGCTCAGCGATTTGTAGGCCTCCAGCAAATCCACATATTTGCCGACCAGCTTGACGCGCACGCTCTTGGTTGGATGCAGGTGTGCCTCGACCACGCGAGCCCAATCAGAAAGGTCTGCGCGCGGACAGTCGAGACCAAAACGTTCAACAATTGCCTGGTCAACAGACCCCTCGTGCAGCATCGACGGAATCATGTAGATCGTGGGTGCATCCGGGATGCTGATGACCGCTGCCCGCTCAACGTCGGTGAAAAGCGCTATTTTGTTGCGTTCCTTCTCACCTACCTCATGATCCGACCGCACGACCAGCATGTCGGGTTGCAAGCCGAGGGAACGCAGTTCCTTGACCGAGTGTTGGGTCGGTTTGGTCTTGGATTCCCCGGCCGCGCTGAGATACGGCTGCCAGGTCAAATGTATCAACACGGCTTTGGAGCTGCCGACCTCAAACCGAAGCTGCCGTGCAGCTTCGAGAAATGGCAGCGACTCGATGTCGCCGACGGTGCCACCAATCTCAACGATCGCAACATCCGCATCGCCCGCACCCTGCTTGATGCGTCGCTTAATCTCATCGGTGATGTGCGGGATCACCTGAATGGTTGCGCCAAGGTAGTCGCCGCGACGCTCCTTCGCGATGACGTCGGCGTATATACGACCTGTGGTCAGATTGTTGTCGCGAGTCATCTCGCAGTCGACAAACCGCTCGTAGTGACCCAGGTCCATGTCGGTCTCTGTCCCGTCGGCAGTGACAAAGACCTCGCCATGCTGCAGCGGACTCATCGTGCCGGGGTCAACGTTGATGTAGGGGTCCAGCTTGATCAGCGTGACGGACAGGCCCCGAGCTTCAAGAATGGCACCAAGGGAGGCGGCCGTGATGCCTTTTCCAATGGAAGAGACAACGCCACCAGTAACAAATACGAATCGAGACATCAAACTCCCATCTTGAGAAAGCGGGTTGGAGGAGGGCCACAAGATGGGTTTTTATACTAACACCCATGCCAGATGGAGTAAACGCGATGTGCCCCACCGAAGGGCGGAGGGGCGTGAAGTTAGTCACGCTCGCAGCGGGTCCCGGATGCCGTAGCGAAGCTAGAGCGGCGGCGTCCAATTCAGGTGAAGCCCAGGCTCGAGGGGGTTCGCGGCATGCTTCGGTGTCACGTACATGGGCCAGCCCGGGCCGCCCGCGATAGCGACGACCTGATCGTCGGTGTAAACGAGCGGAATGCGCGACCGCAGCCAGGGCGGAATCGCCATCTC
>CAVOBC010000464.1:0-3231 GCA_963693635.1 Gammaproteobacteria bacterium
GCATCCAATCGCCGAGTTCGCCCCAGATCGCAAGGATCATCAACCTAACCCAGGAAAACGCGGGCAGATACTCCTGGGACAGGAGATGGCCATCGAACTCAAAAAACGTGTGAACGCTCGAGAGCACCAGCCAACTTGCCAGTGCGATCGCCAGCAACTGAAGGACACTGCCAACGTTGGTGATCCAGAAAACCGTCATGAGAAACGTGCGCATGAGTTCACCCCCTGACCATCATGGGTTCAATATACCCCTCAAACGAACACTAACCAAAGGCTGCCGACCCAGACTCACCCCCACCGCGCGGGCGCACCCTTGCAGCCAACCGGTGTTACTTGCGGATCACGTGGCCCCCGCGCTCACCGGTATGTTCGTCGTTGCGCAGGATTACCTTGCCGTTACAAATCGTCGCAAGATAACCGCGCCCTCGCTGTATAAAGCGCGACGCTCCATGCGGAAAGTCATGCACGATTTCCGGAAAGCCCTCGCCCAGCCGATCAAGGTCAATCACGTTGACGTCCGCCCGCATACCGGCTGCGAGGGTCCCGCGGTCCGGAAGCCCGATGATGCGCGCCGGGGCGCTCGTCAGGCGCCGGACTGCCTCGCCGACGGAGTAGAGGCCTTCCTTGCGGCACCAGTGCGTCAGAACGAACGTCGCCCAGCCACCGTCTGCAACCTGGGACACGTGGGCCCCCGCGTCGCCCAGTCCCGGCAGGCAGTGCTCGCTTGATATCAAATTGCTTAGTGCTTTCAGGTTCTTGTTAAAGGAGCGCAAGGTGAACAGGGCCCGGCCTTTGCTCTCGCGCGACATGCGCAGGAAGGTCTCTGCAGGATGCTCGATGGCACTCGCAGCAAGACCCGCCAGGCTGCAGTCCTCACCGCCGACGTAATCCGGAGAGTCGCCATCACCCATCCAGAACAGGTCCTCGGGCGACGTACCAGGCTCGGCTTGTGCTTCTGCGATGAGTGTCGCGCAGAAGTCACTGTCTGCAATCGCCGTCAATCGCTCATCGAAGGGCATCGCCGCAAGCTTCTGCCAGCTTGCGGACCGGAACGGCAGGCCGCACTGCATGCCAGAGATGAAACCGGTGCCGCGGGGAACCGAGATCGCATTGATGTCCAGATCTTCCGTCGCCATGTCATCGAGCATGGTGCGCACGCGATTGCCTGATGAGTCCTTGGCACCCGCGGTGATGCTAAAGAGCACCCGGCCGCCCGAGGCCCGCGCTTCTTTCCGCAGAAGCTGCGCTTCGCCTTCGAAGTCGCCGCCAAGATTGAGGACATTCTGCATCAGTCCACCGGCCTTGCCGACCTCGGCAGCAATCGCCTCAAGCTCTTCATGGTGTGCGTGCGTGCCTGGTACGTGACGGCCATCGGGCATGTAGTGCCCAAGGAATCGATTCGTTGAGAAGCCAACCGCACCGTCACGAACCGCTTCGCCCGCGATGCGGGCAATCTCCGCCTGCTCATCCACAGTGGGTTGCTCTGACGCGCTGCGGTCACCCATAACGTAATAACGAATGGCGCAATGACCGACCATGCCGGCAACGTTGATGGCGGGGTTCATCGTCTCGAGCGTTTTCAGGTAATCGCCGTAGCTCTCCCAGTTCCAGGGCAAGCCACTGAGAATCGCTTCCCGCGGGATGTCTTCCACCGTCTCCATCATGGCCGCGATGAGTTCCTGATCCTCGGCCTTGCAGGGCGCAAACGTGACGCCGCAATTGCCCATCAGGGCCGTCGTGACGCCATGCCAGCTAACGGGTGTCAGCAGCGGGTCCCAACCGATTTGCGCGTCGAGGTGTGTGTGCAGGTCAACGAAGCCCGGCGTCACCAGATTGCCGCTCGCATCGATCTCTTCACGCGCATCCCCTGCGACATCACCCACGGCAACAATGTGTTCGCCGTCAATCGCGAGGTCGCCGGCAACGGGTTCAGCGCCACTGCCGTCAGCGATCATGCCGTTCCGAATAATCAGGTCGTGGGTCACTTTCGTCTCCTTTTCGGGTTTCTGCCGCGCTTGGGGGCACAGTTTTGAGGGGTCGCGACGCGTCCCTTTGCAATCAGTCTCCAGCGACGATTATGGGTGCTGCAAGTCACGCCAGCAAGACGGGACGGGCACGTCTGTTCTTGTCTCAAAATCGTCATCCTGACCATTCCGCGACGCCGGTTTGTAACAGGCCTCACACTTTCTTGCAAAAAATGGCGGACCCCGGTTTTGCCACACCCAGTGCGCCTGTGATATTCAAGGGTCGCCTATCCCCCGACCGATGAGCACAGCGCAAAACTCCAGGAGACGAACATGACATGAGCGACTTTGAGACCGACACGCGACTAAACTGCGGCGAAGACGGACAATGGCAGGGTACAGTCAGCCCACACTGGGGCATCGGCGACAACCCGAACGGCGGCTACCTGGTCTCGATTGCAATGCGAGCGCTCGCCGCATTGAACCCATCACACCCGGACCCGCTGACCATCACGGCGCATTACCTGCGCCCGGGCGTACCGTCGGCACCGTGCACGGTCGAGGCGGACCTCATTCGGGCCGGCCGAACGATCACCACCGCCCGCGCTCGCCTTGAGCAGGAGGGAAAATCTCGAATCGAGGTACTCGCCGGATTCGGCGATCTCACGGCCGGCAGCCAGGATGACACTCGCCTGACGGTGCCCGCGCCGACACTCCCACCACCCGCAGACTGTCTGCAGCGATCCGGCGAAGAACAGGGCGTGCATCTGCCAATCCTTGATCGGCTGGACATCCGTCTGCACCCCGACGAAGCGCGTGCCGGCACCGCTGGCCAGGCGCAGGTTTCCGGCTGGGTACGGTTTCGCGACGGATCACCCGCTGATTCCCTCGCTGCCGTTCTTTTTACCGACGCCTTTCCACCGTCGCTCTTCGGATTGCTCGGCATCATCGGCTGGATGCCGACCCTTGAGCTAACCGTTCACGTGCGCAGGCGCCCCGCCCCCGGCTGGATCTGCGGGCAGTTCCGGACCGAGGACCTGAATGACGGACGCATGATTGAAGATGGTGCGCTGTGGGACGAAAACGGCGACCTGATCGCCCAATCGAGGCAGGTGGGATTGCTGCTGCGCAACTAGCGAGTTCCTGTCCCAGAATTCCGTTCTGGGGCGCGCACTGGCGTGCGGTGCAGGGATGCACCGCCATTTTCTGTAAGCCTCTTTTCTACAAGAAGGGGTTTGTTTGCAAACCGACTCCCAAGAATTGTCTG
>CAVOBC010000465.1:0-3231 GCA_963693635.1 Gammaproteobacteria bacterium
ACGCTGGTTCGCTAACCCGGGCGACCCGGCGCACTACCTCTTTAACATGGCCGTTCTGCCTGCCAGCCAGCGTCAGGGCATCGGGTCATCGATCATGGCCGAGATTGAGCAGATGACGGTCCAGGACAACCGCAGCGCGCTCCGTTTCGATGCCTATGACGCCGCAGCGGGTGCGGGGACATTCTACGAAAAGTGCGGATACCGAAAGGTCCACTCGGGTCCCTTCAACGGCGTTGCGCTCATATACTTTGAGAAAGTCCTGCCCTGATGGCGTTGGCTAATCGGGAGCGTTTACGCCGCCGCGTAAAGTGGTGACGATGCCTTCACCGCACGCGATTGCATGTGCGGTGTCGCCACCCGCGCCATCCATAAACAGGTCTGGGTTTGAACCTGCCACCAGTGGTTTGGCAAATACCGGGACCTTTCTTTGTCGACAGTCGCGTTTTTGCACGTGGCGACAGATTGCCGCGTTCAAACCACTCATCACCGGAGATCTTCGCCGGTACCGGTGGAAGCTGGCGACATGTGAATGTTGCCGGCGACCGTGCCGTCGCGAAACCCGGGCGCTGCCGCAGAACCAACGGCGTAGATGGACTTGACCGCGAAGGGGACCGACCCGGATAGGCCGCGATCCTTAACGTGTCGCTTGCCGGTGGATCAGCGGCGGTGCTGCTCATCGTGTGGACTGGCGGTCGTTCAAGCGACTCTCTACACGAGTTGATGTGATGGCGATCAGGCTTTGAACTTAGCCGAGGTAGCAGGTCGTTGCTAAGCCCCGGGGTGCCCTAGCGTGGCAGTCATTGCGTGGCAGTCAACGCGCCGTTCAGGTCAGTCGTCTGAACTGACGAAAGCCAGTCTGCAGGTAGTGTGGCTTGCCGTCGTCGTCGAATTGCGTAAAGAAAAGGCGAGTTCGATCCAGGACCTCGTCCCCGACATCGATGCGCGCGGTCTCACGATCAATGAAGGTGACGTTGAGTGGCTGTGGATCAAGGGGCTCACCACTTTCCAGCCCTATCCGATGTATGCGCAAACGACCGGCACGTCGTGACATGTCGATCTGTGTGCTCATGTTGCCGTATCGACCAACGTAGGGGTCTGCCGATGGCTGACGCCTCGCCGGTTCGGGCAACATTGGCGCGGCGGTGCCGACCAGAGGGCTGATGATTTCGTTGCACACCTCGTCAAACAGGAAGCCCGCGCGACCGCCATTGGTCAGCAGGGCGAAGGCAAGGTTCTGCTGCGGGAAAATACGCATGAACGCAAACTGGCCGATGGTGGCGCCGTCGTGTCCATAGACCGGTTCGCCCCGCCAGTTCATTAAGATCCAGCCGAGTCCCCAGCCAGTAGCGCCAACTTGTGTGTGGCGCGGCAACTTGATATGGCGGTGCTGCATGTCGCGAACGGACGTGGTGCGGAGCAGGCGGCTGCCGCTGGGGTCCCTGCCGAGATTGAGATGCAAACGCGCGACCTGCAGCAGGTCGGCGGCAGACATTGAAGGCACAGAGCCTGCGGCAGACTGGCCAAAGGACAAATACGGCTGCCTGGTCGGTTGCCAGAGCTTCTGTCGCCCCCTGGGCGGCAGGTGCCCAATTGCGCAATTGAAGCGGATGGCCTGCTCGGGACTCGCAAATGCATGGTCCATCCCGAGTGGTGCAAACAGATGTTTCTGCATGACGCGTCCGTAGGACCGACGACGCATGACCTCCAGCAGACGGCCGAGAACGGCGAAGCCGAGATTGCAGTAACTCATCATCTCGCCGCGCTCGAAGAGGCTGGGAACCATGGCGCATCGATCCAGAAAACGGCGTATTGCGTCGTCGCCAAGTCCCGAGTCGATGAAGAAGTCGCCATCGATGCCACTCGTGTGGCTGAGCAGTTCTCGCACCGTCACGGTGCTGCCGACGTCAGCACGCGCAACTCGAAACTCGGGCAGATAAGTCACGATGGGCGCGTCGAGTTCAATGAGGCCCTCATCGACCATCTGCATCACGAGCGTCGCTGTCAGGGGCTTTGTTATCGACCCGATCTGGAATACCGCATCTGGCGTAACAGGAACGCCGGAATCTGTGTTGACGGTTCCGGCTTGCGCTTGCCTGACGATCTTGTTGCCTCGCAGGACGGCAAAGCTTGCGCCGGGAACCTCATGACGCCGAATCGCACGTTTCAGGAACGCGCCCGTTTCACTGGACTTGAGCATGTACACCTCGCTGACAACTCGTTTGCAGGATGGGCAACGGTAGCATGAAGCCGGGGCCGGGTGCGGCGCGGGGGCCTGGTTGCGACACTCGCAAGAAGCAGGCGGGTCGGGTCTAATCGTCTGACAGCCTCGCCCGGAACAACGTATGTCCATTCGAATTGCCATCGCCGGTATCGTGCACGAGACCAACACCTATTGCGCGGACCCGACACCGGCGTCCGATTTCGGCCAAAGCCGGGGCGATGCACTGCTGCGGCAGAAGGGCACGGAAACGACCGTGGGCGGTGCGCTTGATGCGTGCGAGCGGTTGGGCATCGAGGTGGTCCCGCTGCTCGTGACAGGCGCGCAGCCCTCCGGGACGATCAAGACCGCGGCGTACGAGATGTTCAAAGACGAGATCCTGGCGGGCATCACTGCGCAGGCTCCCCTCGATGGTATTTTCCTGTCCCTGCATGGCGCTGGCGTCGCCCAGCACCTGGACGACATAGAAGGCGACCTGGCGGTTGCCGTGCGGGAACTTGTCGGTGAGGCGGTCCCCGTCACTGCTGTGTTCGACTTGCATGGCAATATCACGCAGACCATGGCAGACGCGCTGGACGGTGTCTTTGCCTGCCATCAATACCCGCATGTCGATTTCCACGAACGCGCCGCAGAAGCGATCGAGCTGATCGATGCGATGCTGCGCGAGGACTTTCGGCCTGTGATCCATGTTGAGACCGTGCCGATGTTATTGCCGACCACGACCACGTTCGAGGGCATAGGCAAGTCGATGCTCGCAAGTGTACTCAGCGCAGAAGAGGCAGACGACATCATCGATGTGAGCTGGTTTCACGGCTTTCCGTACACAGACATCCCGCAAGTGGGCTGTCACTTTGCGGTTACCGTACGTGGTGAAAGAGACCGGGCGGAGACAGTCGCGAAGACGATCGCCGCGTCCCTGTGGCAACAACGTGACACCTTCCAGCCGGTTAGTCTTTCGGCCGAGCAGGCCGTTGCAGTGGCGCAGGGCAAGTCCGGCGGCCCGGTCGTTATCA
>CAVOBC010000466.1:0-3222 GCA_963693635.1 Gammaproteobacteria bacterium
AGGTATTTTCGAACCCCAATTTATTTAACCTATTAACTACCGAAGGAGCCGTAAAGTCTGCAGTGACAATCTTCGTCTTTTTGTCAAATATCCCCAACAGCCTACCGTCTAGGTGATCATCGTGTCTGTGCGAAACTAAGATAGTGAGTCGTTCACCCAATGATGCTAAGTGAGTTGGGTGTATGTACGGTGCAAAAGAAGGCAGCCAACTTCCAAAAGCTGGCTTGTTGTACCAAGGATCTGTCAATAGATACCTATCTCTATATTACAAAAGAAGGCTTGAGTGATTTTGAAATAAGACTCTAATGTTTTCTTCCTCAAATCCTTACGTTCATATTTTATTGCTTAATTGTCTGGTTTTTTCTTACAGTTTAATTTAATACTCTCAGAGCATCTTAGTGCGGTCCAGGACGTTAGGGGCGCGTATGGAGAGAAGGAGGGCGAATGCATGTGAACCTAAGCGTCAGGGTTGCGCGTGGAAGGGTTGTTCGTTGTCGAATCGTCAATTTTATCTGCGGAAGCCGGCAACGATGTGTCCGGGTCATCCGGCTGGTCTGGGCTGGGTTGCCGGGGTGTTGCGCGGGTGATTGCTGCCTCGAGTTGCCCGTCGGCAAGGCGCGCGGTAATCGTCTCGCCAGGCACGACCTGTGAATGTGAGGTGATCACGTCTGTGGTGCTGGTACCCCGGGTCACGATCGCATAGCCACGGGTCAGGGTGTTGAGCGGGCTCAAGGTGTTCAAACGCTGCACGGCAGTATCAAATCGAGCCCGGTGTTGCGCCACGTGGGCGCTCGCCGCTCCCCGCAGTCGTTGATCAATGTGTGCAAGATTCTGCTCATGTGCGACCAGTCGCCCGCGCGGATCGGTCAGTCGCTGTTTCGCAATCGCGGTCTTTTGGCGGGCCCCTTCGAGTGCTGTGCGCATGGCGAGCCCGAGACGGGTCGAATGGGTGCGGAGTTCGCGCCCCAAATTGGCCAGGCGATTGCCAGGATGGGTCAGGCGGCCGGCGTACTCACTGATCCTTGCACGCTTAACGTCGATGTGACGCTGCACCTGCTGCGCAAGCCGGTCTTCAAGCGCGCGCAGCTGCGCATGAAACGCGGCCTGATCGGGCGTGATGAGTTCGGCAGCAGCAGAGGGTGTTGCACCGCGCAGATCCGCAACGAAATCGGCGATCGTGACATCGGATTCATGACCCACGCCGCACACGACGGGTATGGCGCTCTCGGCGATCGCCCGCGCGACGGCTTCCACATTGAACGACCAGAGGTCTTCGAGTGATCCGCCACCGCGCGTGAGCAGTAGCACGTCGAAGGGTTCCCGCGCAAACCGATTGGCGAAGTCGATTGCCGTCACTATCTGTCTGACGGCGTCGTCGCCCTGCACTTGAACGGGCAGGAGGGTTCGTCGCATGGCGGGAAAGCGACGCTCGAACACGTGCAGGACATCGGTGATAGCGGCGCCGGATGCGGAGGTCAGGATGCCGACGTGTCTCGGCACGCGTGGAATGGGTTTTTTTAACGCGTCGTCGAACAACCCTTCCGTCTGCAGCCTTGTGCGCAGCGCGTCGAACGCACGCCTGAGCGCACCATCGCCCGCCTCTTCCATGAATTCGACAATGACCTGAAACTCTCCGCGTGCCTCGTACAGGCTTGCCCGGGCGCGGGTGACAATCTGTTGGCCGTCTGTGACTTTAAAGCGTATGAGTTGGTTGCGATTGCGGAACATCACGCATCGGATCTGGGCGTGCTGGTCTTTCAGCGTGAAGTACCAGTGGCCCGAGCGTGGTGCTGCGAAATTCGAGACTTCGCCTTCGATGTAGAGCAGAGGAAACTCGCCTTCGATCAGGCGTCTGACATTCTTGGTGAAATCGCTGACACTGAGCACGTCACGATTGCCGGGTGCAGCCATCCGTCAGGCCTCGGGTTCAGGTCGCGCCAAGGGCTGCGCTGTATGGGCGTCGGTCATAAGATCGCACTTTCTTGCACAAAATAGCTTTGCCGAACTTGCTAAATAGCCATTGCTGAAAATGGCGGTGTATCCCTGTACCGCACGCGAGTCCCCGCCGCGGAACGGAGTTCTGGGACAGGAACTCACGATCTCTTGTCCCAAAATTGTCATCCTGACAATTCTTGGAGGTCGGTTTGCAAGCAAACCTCGCATTTTCTTTTGGAAAATATCGGTGCATCCCTGCACCGCACGCCAATGCCCGCCCCAGAACGGAGTTCTGGGGCGGGCATTAACTATACTCATGACAGGCACACAAGTGTTTTTGGTTTGCTTTGATTTCTCAAAGCCAAGTGTGTCAAATACCGCCGCATCGCCAACCCCCGATGGCGCGGGGGCAAACCTGCTCAGGCAAGAGGACCAAATGACCCGCAACATCCACGCCGAAAAAATAGTCATTCTCGACTTCGGGTCGCAATACACCCAACTGATAGCACGCCGGATTCGCGAGATTGGCGTCTTTTGCGAGATCGTCGGCTACGAGATCAATGAAGAGGAACTGCTGGCGATGGGCGCAGATGGGTTCATCCTGTCCGGCGGCCCCGAATCTGTGACAGAAGACCGGCCGCCGCGCGCACCCGAGAAGGTGTTCACGAGCGGCGTCCCGGTCCTTGGCATTTGCTACGGCATGCAGACGATGGCAAGCCAACTCGGCGGCGTGGTTGAGGGTTCGTCAAAACAGGAGTTCGGCTACGCCCGGGTCACCGTTTCGAAAGACAACGACCTGCTGCGCGGCATTGCCGACAGCCGCGTTGGTGGTGAGTCGCAACTCGACGTCTGGATGAGCCATGGGGACAAGGTTGTCGGGCTGCCCCCCGGCTTCGACGGCAACGCGACCACTGAGACGACCGAATTTGCCAGCATCTCGAATCCGGCGGGCAAACTTTACGGTGTCCAGTTCCACCCGGAGGTCAACGACACCCGCCAGGGCGAAGCGCTGTTGCGACGATTTGTCGGTGATATCTGTGGCTGCGAAGGGCTGTGGCGGGCAGAGAACATCATCGATGACATCGTCACCAATGTGCGCGAACGGGTTGGGACTAACCGCGTCATCCTGGGGCTCTCTGGCGGTGTCGACTCGTCAGTGGTTGCCGCGTTGTTGTCGCGGGCAATCGGCGATCAGCTCACCTGCGTTTTCGTGGACAACGGTCTCCTGCGCGCAGGTGAAGTCGAGCAAGTCGTTGACATGCTCGGCAAGGGTTCAGACAACGTCTT
>CAVOBC010000467.1:0-3193 GCA_963693635.1 Gammaproteobacteria bacterium
CGCAACTGGCGCCGGACAGGCCGTCCTCGATCAGCCAATAGCCCCCCTCAAACAGGTCATGGCGAAGCTGTTTAAGGCTGCGCGTTGGCACGGGCAACGGAAAGTGTTTCCAGTAGCCATGCTTGCGCGGAACCGTCGTACCGTAATAGTGCCCCGGCCCCACTCCAGATCGTCGTTGGCGCCGGGCGGGCGCAGCCACGGGTTGCTCCGCATCAAGGATGCGAGCGGCTCGCCTGAGGTGAGGAAATTCCGGTATGGGCGAAGCGCGTCGTCCGACGTCTTTGGAATCGTTCCAAGATCACGTGATCGGTCCACATGCGCCTCTTGCTGATAGCAGTGCGCGGAGCAACGGGTTGCCTGCCTCACATCACAGCCGGCTAACAGACAAATCTTCCGACCTGGCCGAATAGTCTTGTCTTGTTAATGCTCGATAGTCAACACTACGCCGCGCGCAACGGGTGATACCTGTGCGTTGCCGGTGCTTTTCAAGCAGCACTTTTCAAGTGCCGCTTATCAATAGTGCTCCTCAATAAATAGCGCTTCTCAATAAATAGTGCTCTTCAATCGAGAGTACGTAACGCCAGGCAAATGACGCCAATCAAAGGCTTCGAAAAAGAACCCTTCCATGGAACTAAAGCAATATGCTGCGGTGTTCCCTGCGCGACAGCGCGGCAAACCAGCACCGTGAGATGCTATGAGTGACGCCTTCAAGATCGGTCCCTTACCCGGCAACTTCGGCGTCGAGATCCGGGACATCAACATCCCGGAACTGACGGACGATGATCTGCGGGCCCTCTTAATGGCGCTCTACGCAAACCGCATCGGCGTCGTCCGCACGCCCGGTTTAACCCGGGCGCAATACGTGCACTTCGCACGCCGCGTGGGTGATCCACTGCTCATACCCGGCAAACCGGCGTTCCCAGAGATCATCCCGATCGATAATCTTGGCGTCGATACGCAGGAAACCGGACGGGGCGCGGCACACTGGCACACGGATCAGTCATTCACGCGCCCGCTTGCCTCGGTCACCATGCTCTACTCGGTAAAAGCGCCGGGAAGCGGCGGCGAGACTCGTTTCGTGGACATGGCCGCCGCGTGGCAGGCCCTGCCACGCAAGCGAAAGACCGCGCTCGCCGATCTGATCGTTGAACACCGTCACGGTGTATCGATTGTTGCCCGCCCCGGCGATCACACGCCCATCGCACCCGGAAACTGGGACCAAAGCCGCACCGTCACCCACCCGCTGGTCAGGCGCCATCCGATCACGGGCGAACAGACCCTGTACGCGATCACCGGAACCAGTCAGGGGATCGTCGGCATGGGTCCCGAGGAGGCCCGCGCACTCCTTACTGAACTCTGCGAGCACGCGTTTCAACCTCGATTCCTGACCAGCCACCAGCATCGCCCCGGCGACATTCTGATGTGGGACAACCCGACGACAATGCACAGCGCGAGCCCCATTGCCGCGGCAACCTGTGATGAAGACACCCGCATTATCCGCCGCATCAGCCTGCGCGGGACACCGTCGGTATTTTTCCGATACTGAAGTGACATCCAACGGCTGAGCGCCTGCGTCTCGGGCGCGCGTCCATCACGAAGCGAACCTGAAGTCCGACTATCGGTCGTATTCTGGTATTGAGGGCGGATTTCCAGACTGCCACAGAGACATGGACGCCGGTTCGGCTAGATCAAGCGTGCCAGCATGACTGCCACGCCGTCCTGGTCGTTAGGCGGTGCCACATGGTCAGCGGCGGCGCGTACACTCGCCTGCGCTTGCCCCATCGCGACCGACATCCCGGCCGCGCGGAACATCGCGATATCATTTTCAGCATCGCCGAAGACGAGCGTTTGCTCCGGTCTCACCCCCGCGGCCGCACAGAGGACGTGCAATGCCTCACCCTTGTGCGCAAGGTGATGGGTAACCGTGTACACCACGCGACCGCTTGGACCGATGGAGTCCGCAAAGTTTGCGACCTCCCCATACTTCACTTTCAGCTCGCCCGCTGCGGCGACCGCGACCGAGCCCTGAATGGTGACGATGCGCGGCTGATCGTTCCCCGGTATCAACTCATCGACCTGCGCCAGTTCCGGCACTTCGAGCGGGCCCGATAATTTGCCGTCCATCTTGATGACCGAGCTTTCACTAAAGGTGGCAGTCACAACCGACCGGTGCGTATTGGCAATGCCAAAGAGGTCACGCGTCAAGTCGTCCGGCAAGCGCAGGTCCACGTGGTCCACCTCGCCGACGCGCACCTGGGCACCGTTGCACGCAATGAGACCGTCGTCGCCACCCACCAGATCATTGATCCGATCCGCCATCTGCCGCCATCGTGCCGTGGCAATGAAGACCTTCAGCCCCTTCTCGCGCGCCCGCTGCAACGCGCCCCGATTAGCGTCGGGCAACTCATCGCCCACGAGCAGGGTGCCGTCAAGATCGACCGCGATGGCCGCAATCTCAAAGGCGGACGCGTCGTCTTCAGAATTTGATTCGGGCATAGCATTCCAACTGCAATGCGCGATGATCACTGCTGAAGGGCGCACGGTCAATCTCTATCCCAAGGGCAACCTTGCCCGGCCCGGCTTCGTGGGACAAACTCGACGACACCTTTTTTCTGAAGGTCGCGGAGGCACGTTTGCTCGCGACAGGAACGGGACCCTATGACAACGACTGCAAAGGCTTCCCCGCGCGCGCTCGTCACCGGCGCGACCGCGGGCATCGGCGAGGCCATCGCAAGGCAACTCGCGAGCCGCGGCTACAATCTGATGCTGACCGGCCGGCGCGAGAGCAGACTCGCAGATCTCGCCGAAGAACTGTCAGGCAGCGTAGATGTCTCCACCTTCGCCTGTGATCTCACTTCACCCGGCGGCGCTGAGCGACTCTTGACCGAAGTCGCGGGTCACGGCCTTGTTGTCGACCTGCTCGTCAACAACGCCGGCCTGTCCCTGCACGGCGCCATCGGTGAGCAGAGCGTGGACACGGTGATGGGTATGGTGAACCTCAACGTCGGTGCCCTGACCCGACTCACCCTCGGGCTCTTGCCTTCGATGCTCGAACGCGACCGGGGTGCCATCATGAACGTGGCATCCGTCGCCGCGTTTCACCCCGTGCCTTTCATGGGCGCATACGCAGCCACCAAAGCCTACGTGCTCTCATTTACGGAATCGCTCGCCGAAGAACTGAGATCAACCGGCG
>CAVOBC010000468.1:0-3191 GCA_963693635.1 Gammaproteobacteria bacterium
ACCCAAAAAAACCCAAATGAATCCAAATGACACTATCAAGCACATCACGCACCACCAAGAACAAAAAAGGAGATGACAGATGGCTCATCAACTGATCATCAATGGGGAGACCCACGAGGTCGATGTAGCGGACGACACGCCCCTGCTCTGGGCGCTTCGCGACACGATCGGCTTGACCGGTACCAAGTACGGCTGCGGCAAGGGTTTGTGTGGAGCCTGCACCGTCCACGTCGGCAGCACGGCGGTCCGCTCTTGCCAGACCACCGTTGCTTCTGCCGCCGGCAAGCCGGTATCAACGATCGAATCGCTCCGCCGCCGCAACCCTGACCTGATCGCTGCATGGATCACCCATAACGTACCCCAGTGTGGTTATTGCCAGTCCGGTCAGCTGATGTCAGCGGCGGCGCTGCTCTCGGCCAACCCGTCGCCATCGGACGCCGAGATTGACGCGGCCATGAGCGGCAATATCTGCCGCTGCGGAACCTATCCACGCATACGGGCTGCCATCAAAGAAGTAGCAGCGGGAGGCATGTCATGAGCAAGATCAGCAATGTCTCGCGACGTGACTTCCTGAAGGGTTCGGGCGCGTTTGTACTCGGTGCCATGGTGCCGATGGCGGCCACAGCGGGCCCCGGCAATCTCTTCCCGTCCCCCGCCACCGACGCCTTCTCCCCCAACCTTTACCTGTCAATTGCAAACGACGGCCTGGTCACCGTCACCTCGCACCGCTCCGAGATGGGGCAGGGAATTCGTACCGCCATCGCACAGATTGTCGCTGATGAACTGAATGCGGACTGGTCGCGGGTCCAGGTCGGCCAGGCCCCAGGCGACAAAGCCTATGGCGATCAGAACACCGACGGGTCCCAGAGTATTCGCCTCTTCTACGACATCCTGCGCAACGCCGGTGCCACAGCGCGAATGATGCTGCTCGAAGCCGGCGCCAAGCATCTTGGGGCGCCCGTTGAGGAATGCTTTGTCGAGAACCACCAAGTCTTGCACATCAACAGCGACAATCGCGCTGACTTTGGCGAACTCGCAACCATCGCCGCCAGCATGCCCGTGCCCAGGAATGTCGCCTTCAAGAATGCCGACCAACATCGCTATATCGGCAAGCCGATGAGCCACGTCGATATCGACGACATTCTGGATGGCAAAGGCACCTATGGAGCGGACGTGCGTCGTCCGAACATGGTCTACGCGGTGATCAAGCACCCACCCGTGCTCGGCGCACAAGCAACTACGATGGCTGACGTGTCACCCCAACCCGGCTTCATTGGTATTGAAGTGCTGGAGCAGCCTGCTGGCGCGCCACTCTTTAATCCTGTCGGCGGCATCGCCGTCATCGCTAACGACACCCATACCGCGATGCGAATCGCCGATGGGTTAAACGTGGAGTGGTCCGCCAGCGAGAACGACAAGTTTGATTCAACCGCGCTCAGCCAGGCGATGCGCAATGCCGTCAACAAACCGGGCGACGCCGTATTCGACCAGGGCAAGATCGATCGGGCCCTCTCGCGTAAAGGCAAATTTGTTGAAGCCGTGTACGAAACGCCCTTCCTCAGCCATGCACCCATGGAGCCGCCGTGCGCCGTCGCCGAGATCGTTGACGGCCACTGTCACGTTTGGGGGCCCCTGCAAAACCCGCAGGGCACGCGATCAGACGTCGCGCGCTGGCTCAAGGTCGACGAGAGCAAGGTCACGGTAGACACGACCCTCCTGGGCGGCGCGTTTGGACGAAAGTCGAAGCCCGATTTCGCCATTGAAGCGGTTGAACTCGCACGACGCCTCGAGCGCCCCGTGAAGGTCATATGGACCCGCGAAGACGATATCCAGCACGACTACTACCACGCCGCGAGCGCCCAATATCACAAGGCGAAGCTCGGCCGGAACGGTCTGCCCGAAGCGTGGTTGCAGCGTACCGCGTTTCCATCGATTTCGACGACGTTTGCAGCCGAAGCGCTCAAGCCCGCCGAGTTTGAATTGGAAATGGGTTTCACCAACATTCCCTATCGGGTCCGCCACCAGCGATTCGAGGCAACCGGCGTTAAGCCGGGCGTGCGCATCGGCTGGATGCGCTCCGTGTGCAATATCTTTCATTCTTTCTCGTGCAACGTCTTTGTCGACGAGATGGCGACGGCCGCGCGGCGGAACCCCATCGATTATCGCCTGGCCCTGCTCGGCAAGAGCAAACACCGGTTCAAGGTACCGGGCTTGCAGCCGCCAGAAGGCCACGAGATGGACATCGCCCGTATTCGCAACGTCATCGAACGCGTGCGTGACCTATCCACCTTCGACAAGGCGCGCCCGGATGGGCATGGCCTCGGCTTTGCGGTCCACCACAGCTTTCGCTCTTATGTCGCGACGGTGATTGAAGCCAGTGTCGAGGACGGCAACGTCAAGGTGCACAACGCCTGGGTGTCGCTTGATTGCGGCACCTATATCAATCCCGATACGTGCACGGCTCAGATGGAAGGCGCGGTTGTCTTTGGCCTCTCTCTCGCACAGATGGGCGAGATAACGATGACTGACGGCCGCGTCAACCAGAGCAACTTTCACGACTACCCGGTGCTGCGTATGCCCGAGTGTCCCGACATTGAAGTTGACCTTGTCGCATCGACTGCGTTGCCGGCCGGTGTTGGTGAACCGGGCGTGCCACCGGTTGCGCCCGCACTCATCAACGCGATATACGCGGCGAGCGGCAACCGCATTCGCAGTCTGCCGATCAAATCGGTCGCTTGATTCAGACGTAATCCCGTCGCGCATCTGTCAGCAGATGGCGCGGCGGCGCTGTCGTGCGCCCGGTTATCCCAACACAATCAACCGGCACAGATAGAACCGTGCAAAAAAAACCAGAATCAAGGGGTTTGAAATTATTGATCAAGACCATACGTTGTCCATCGCGCATCCTGCTGGCAGGACTCATCGGCCTTGTTTTCGCCGCCTGCGGCGGCGGTGAGCCAGCCCAACCCGCAGCGGCAGCACCCGCAAGCGACATGACGAACGACATCCGGCAGTCCACCGCAAACGTGGATGGCGCGCGCATCATTGCCGCCGACGCCGAGCCGCAAAACTGGCTGAGCCACGGTCGAACCTACGATGAGCAGCGCTTCAGCCCCCTCAAGCAGATCAACGAGGACACCATCGACGACCCGGAACTGAACCTCCTGTACATCGGCGCCGGTAATGGCGCG
>CAVOBC010000469.1:0-3177 GCA_963693635.1 Gammaproteobacteria bacterium
CCCGAACCAGGATCGTCGCGCTGCGGCAGAACAAAATTCGCCCCGGCCGCGCCGCCTCAGGGATGGTCGCCCTTGAAGTGGACGTCAGGAACCAGCAAGGTGAGACCGTGATGTTGTTCTGGCGTTGCCCGATGGTGCCGTGTCGGGAGCCCTCGGCCGACACGGGTCACAACGACGATTTCAGTATGATGTCAGAGGACATCAGTGACCTCGACCTCGCCGAATCAGCACCAGACTGGAACCTTGACGGCTTTGCGGACTTTGGTGGCCTGCACTTCGCGGACCTCGCGGCTGGCGACCGATTCATCATTGAGTCGAGAGACACGGTGACGAGCGCACCGGAACTGGTGCGGATGACCCTCAACATGGCGATGACCCATACCGATGCCGGGAGCAGCGTCTACGGCAGGCGACTGGTCTACGGTGGACACACCATTGCTACCGCTGCGGCACAACTCTCCCGCGCGCTGCCAAACCTCGTTAGTGTCCTTGCGTGGCGGAAGTGTGACCATGTAGCGCCGGTTTTTGAAAATGACATCCTCGCGGCTCGCGTAACGGTGAGCGGGACGACCCCGGTCGCGACTGGCGGCGGCCTCGTGGATCTCAATGTCACAGTTGACGCTGACCGGGGCCACTCGGAACCCGGACAAGGTTCTGAGACAACGCCTGAAGAAAGCGAGGATGTGCGGGTCCTTGACTGGCACCTCGTCGCGCTGGTCGGATAGCAGCAGTCCACGGCTGCTATCCGCGAGGTCGCGCAGGGAACTGTTGATTCAGTTCCATGAAGGGCTGCCGCAAAGCAGCCTGCTGGACCCATACATGGATTTCACGTGCGCCTTGCGAGCCGTAAACGTCACATTCGCTCTGATGCCGGCAATTGTGCCGGCGAGTGTGTTCCGCGAGGGCGGACAGATCGTCAGGTCGGGAAGATCGGTGATTGATGAGGACTTGCGACGACGATTCGGGAGGTCTGTAATGCAAAGCAACTCAGATGGTGCGGGGATCTGCAGATGATGCGAGACAGCGGGGACTCTAATGCCCGGTATTCTTGAGGGACTCTCGGTCGTTGAGGGCTCGGCCTTTGTCGCAGCTCCGCTCGGCGGGATGACGCTCGCGCAACTGGGCGCGGATGTTATTCGCTTTGACGCGATCGGGGGCGGTCTTGACTATGGCCGTTGGCCCCTCGCCGAAAATGGTGCGAGCCTTTTCTGGCATGGCATGAACAAGGGCAAGCGCTCAATTCAGGTGGATATCCACAAGCCCGAAGGGCAGGAAATCATCGGCGCGCTCATCGCTTCCAAGGGTACTTTCCTGTCCAACTTCCCGGCGCGGGGGTGGCTGTCGGACCCTGCGCTGCGCGCAGGTCGCGACGACCTTGTTTATGTGAATATCACGGGTGACCGCAGGGGCGGCTCCGCAGTTGATTACACGGTCAATTGTGCGGTCGGCTTCGCGGATGTCACCGGCGAGCCAGGGAATCCGAATCCGACCAACGCGCTATTACCCGCCTGGGACAACATCACGGGCCAGATGGCAGCGGTCGCGCTACTCGCGGCGGACCGGCAGCGCCTGCAAGGTGGGGAGGGCCATTTTGCCCAAATCGCTCTAAAGGATGTTGCAATGGCGACGGCCGGGCACCTCGGCAACATCGCTGAGGCGACCCTATCCGGTCAGGATCGCGTACGCGTCGGCAACTATCTGTATGGCGCTTTCGGTCGTGACTTTGTGACGGCAGATGGTCGCCGTCTGATGCTGGTTGGGCTCACCGGCCGGCAGTGGCGCGGCATCGTCAAGGCCGCGGGCATCGAGGCCGAAATTGACGAACTTGTCGCAAGCGAAGGCAATGATTTAAGTCGCGAAGGGGATCGCTTCGCGGCGCGCAAGGGCATCGCCGCAATTCTTGAGCCCTGGTTTGCCGCCCGCAGCCTCGCCGAGGCAGGTGCTGCGCTGGACGCTGAAGGCGTCTGCTGGGGCCCGTATCAGACATTCTCGCAAATGCTCGATGAAGACCCTGACTGTCGGCAAGACAGCCCGCTCTTTCGCAAGCTGGTCCAGCCTGATATTGGCGAGTACCTGGTGCCAGGCTCCCCCATTGTGTTTGCGACTACCGCCAATCTTGAACCGATGGTGGCGCCGACGTTAGGCGCACACACGGACGCCGTGCTGGCCGATGACCTGGGGCTGTCGGCAGCCGAGATCGGTCGCCTGCACGATGACAAAACAGTCGCCTGAGGGTGCGCCTTGTGCGCGCCCAAGCGATTGATTTAGTGGACAATGTATCTGTGCAGTTATGATAGAGTCCCCCGCGTGCTGGGGGCTCTGCAGGAGGAACAACAGGCAGAACTGCCGTAGATGCCGAGCCACATGCGAGAGCGGAGCGGATCATTTTTCTCTTTGAGACAACGCCAGTGCGCCAAGCGCGTGAAATGCGTGAAAAGTACGCCGGACACAATCACGAGGCCGCTCGCCTATGAACTCACCGCGGCACGTCCAGCAAATCCCAAGTAAAGGTCCATGTCCGCATGTTTGAGATGGTGCGTTCGGGCGGCTATCTGATGATCCCGATCATCTTGTGCTCGATTGTCGCGGCGGCAATCTGTGTCGAGCGTTTCTGGACGCTCCGCGCAAGCCAGGTGACCCCCAAGAATCTGCTTGCCCAGGTCTGGATCTGGCTGCGCGACAATCAGTTGGACAACAAACGCCTGCGCGATCTGCGCGCGGGTTCGGCGCTCGGTGAGGTGCTGGCGGCCGGTCTCGGCAACTCAAGGCGGGGCCGCGACGTGATGAAAGAGGCGATCGAAGAGGCGGCTTCGCACGCGGTACACGAACTGGAACGTTATCTGAATACCCTTGGCACAGTTGCCGCGATCGCGCCGCTGCTCGGCCTGCTGGGGACCGTGATCGGCATGATTCAGGTGTTTGCGTCGATTCAACTCGAAGGCACGGGCAACGCCGCGGCGCTTGCAGGTGGCATTTCAGAGGCTTTGATCACCACGGCGGCTGGTTTGACCGTTGCGATTCCGAGTCTGTTCTTCCATCGCTTTTTTCAGCGACGAGTCGACGAACTCGTCGTGAACATGGAGCAGGAAGCGCTAAAGCTTGTGGACGTACTGAACAGCGACCGCCTCGCCGAAAGCCAAAGCCGCTCTGAGGCGAGCCAGGCTGTCGGCGAGTGAG
>CAVOBC010000470.1:0-3166 GCA_963693635.1 Gammaproteobacteria bacterium
GGCCTGATTAACGTGGACAGCACTGAAGGCGAAGGCACCGTGTTCAGCATCTACCTGCCGCTGGTTCCCGCCGCATCGATCACCGCCCCCCGCAAAGAGGGCCGGACCATTGTCGGTGGCGACGAGACGATTCTGGTCGTTGAGGACAATGCACAAGTGCTCGAACTCGCGCGGCTGATTCTCCGCGGTGCGGGCTACACCGTGTTGACCGCCAGCAACGGTGAGGAAGCACTGGATCAGTTCCCCCGGCGCGCAAAGGACATCGACCTCGTGCTCATGGATGTTGTCATGCCCAAGATGGGTGGGCGGGAAGTCAGAATCCAGATGAAGCGCATCGACCCGGCGGTGCGCATCCTGTTCACCAGCGGCTATTCGGCAGCCGGAATACACACCGACTTCATCCTCGAGGAGGGACTCGACTTCATTCAGAAGCCCTTCGTCACAGACACGCTACGCGGAAAAATCCGATCAATTCTGGACCGCTCCGGAACCCTGCTGCACCAGCCTCGAGCCGCCCGCTAGCCCTATCAGGCTGCTGAAAAAGCAGCCTGATAGACCGATACATGGATTTCACGTTCGCTTCGCGAGCCATGAATAGTATCGGCCGCAAATCGACGACGTAAGTCGTCGATTTGTCGCGAGCGGGCTGAGGCCCGCTACTCTGAAAAAGTGCAGGGAAGCAATTTTTCAGAAACCAGCTAGTGCCTGTCCCAGAACTCCGTTCTGGGACAGGCACTAGCTGGAAATGTAGGGATGCGCCACCATTTTCTGCAGGGCTCCTTTCCGCACGCCTCTTTTCTGCAGGGCTCTTTTCTGTAAGCCGCTTTTCTGCAAGTCTCGTATCTAAAAGAAGAATGCGAGGTTGTTTGCAAACCGACTCCCAGGAATTGTCATGATGACAATTTTGGGACAAGAACCAGTCGAGCAGGATTTCTTTCCACCGCTTGTTCAACCACCGCTGACGACCCCCTATAATCTCGCCCCTTTTACGCGCGGACATCGTGATGAACATCCAGCAGCAACTTGAAGCGGCCGTCACGAGCGCTATCGAAGAACTCGGTGCCGAGGGTCCTGCGATCGTCAAGCAAGCTGCGCGTCCCGAATTTGGCCACTACCAGGCCAACGGCATCATGGGCGCCGCCAAGCGGGCGGGAAAGAAGCCACGCGACCTCGCTGCCGGCGTCGTCGACAAGCTGACGCTACCGAACGCCGAACCGCTTGAGATCGCGGGGCCAGGTTTCATTAACATTCGCTTATCAGATGCGTTCATCGGCGAGTCCCTTGCCGCCATCGCCGCCGATGATCGCCTGGGCGTCGGTCGCGAGACCCCGGAGACCATCGTTGTCGACTATTCGGCCCCCAACCTCGCCAAAGAAATGCACATCGGCCATCTGCGCTCGACGACGATCGGTGACGCGTCTGTACGGATATTCGAGTTTCTGGGTCACAACGTCATTCGCGCCAACCACGTCGGTGACTGGGGCGCGCAATTCGGCAGCTTGCTGGCTTACATGGAGCAGATGTCGAACGAAGCAGTCTTGGATACAGAGTTGCGCGACCTTGAGAACTTTTACAAGGCCGCGAGCGCACTCTTTCGTACCGACGAGGCCTTCGCAAAGCGCGCACGGGAATTTGTCGTACGTCTGCAAAGCGGCGACCCCCGCTGTCTCGAGCTTTGGCAGCGTTTTATCGACGAGTCCATTCGGCACTGCCAGGCGGTCTACGAAGCGCTCAACATCACACTCAAACGAAGCGATATCTCACCAGAGAGTGCCTACAACCACGATCTGCCGCTTGTGGTCACCGAACTGACCGAACGCGGATTGCTAACAGAATCGATGGGGGCCATGTGCGTCTTCCTGCCCGGATTCACCGGCAAGGATGACAAGCCCTTGCCCGCAATCATCCGCAAGTCCGATGGCGGCTACCCCTACATGGCGACCGACCTCGCCGCGATCAGGCACCGCACGGGCGTCCTGCAAGCAGACCGCGCCTGCTATTTCGTCGGTGCACCGCAGACACTGCACCTCAAGCAGCTATTCGCGGTCGCGGAGGCAGCCAATTATCTGCCGCCAGACCACCGCTTTGTCCACTACCCGTTTGGCAGCGTGCTCGACCCCGACACGGGCAAAATGTTCAAGACGCGTGACGGTGCTGACGTCAAGCTCGCTGATGTGCTTGCCGAAGCTGTGACCCGAGCCCAGCGCCTTGTTGATAAAAAGAGCAGCGGCCTGTCAGACGACGAGCGTGCGGAGGTGGCCCGGTGCGTTGGCGTCGGCGCAGTTAAGTACGCGGAACTCTCCAAGAACAGGGTGACCGATTACAGTTTCGCCTGGGATACCATGCTGTCGTTTGAAGGCGATACAGCGCCCTACCTGCAATATGCCTACACCCGCATCCGCAGTGTCTTTCGGCGTGCCGGGGTCGACCCGGACCAACCGAGCGACGAGATCGCCGTGAGCGAACCCGCCGAACGGGTGCTCGGCGTCAAACTGCTGCAGTTTGAAGAAGCAATCCTTGCGGTTGTCGACGATTGCCAGGCAAACATCCTCTGTCAATATCTGTATGAGCTCGCAGGAAACTTCATGACCTTCTACGAAGCCTGCCCCATCCTGAACGCGGAAGACACGGTGCGCAAAAGCCGACTCGGCCTCGCGGCGCTTACCGCCCGAACCCTTGGCACGGGACTCGGACTTCTGGGCATCGAAACCGTCGAGCAGATGTAGCGATGCGCATCCTGATGGTGGCCGCCCAAGCCCGCAACCGCGTGATCGGTCAACGCAACGGCATCCCCTGGAAGGTAAAAGGTGAGCAGAAGATCTTTCGCGAAGTAACCATGGGCAAGCCGATGGTGATTGGCCGGAAGACATACATCAGCATCGGCCGCCCACTGCCCGGGCGCGAGACAATCATCATCACCCGGGACCCGGACTATTCTGAGGCCGGCTGCCACATAGCCGGGTCACTCCGCGCAGCCATTGAGGCTGCCGCCAAACACGGTGACGAATGCGTCATTGCAGGCGGCGGCGACGTCTACCGGCAGGCGCTGCCGATGACCCATACCCTCTACCTCACGACGATCGATGCGACCGTTGAGGGCGACGTATGTTTTCCCGAGTTGCCAGACCACTTTCAACTTGAGCAAGAGACATCGTTCCTCTCAAAC
>CAVOBC010000471.1:0-3165 GCA_963693635.1 Gammaproteobacteria bacterium
TTGCGGCGGGTAGGGGCGCCGAGTGAGTAACGATGTGGCGAATCGGGTCGCCGAACCGTTCTAACCCCTGCCTCCCGAAGTCAATGCCATGGCCCACTGCCGGTAGGAATTGTGGAGACTTGGCGAACTGATTGGTGGGGATGAGAGGATTCGAATCGGGTCGCCAACCGCTCTGACCCCCGCCTCCCGACGACGGTGCCATGACCTGCTGCGGGTAGGAACTGTGGAGACTTGGAGCCGATTGGTGGGGATGAGAGGATTCGAATCGGATCGACGAACCGCTCTGGCCCCGCCTCCCGACGACAGTGCCATGACCCACTGCGGGTAGGAACTGTGGAGACTTGGAGCTGATTGGTCGGGATGAGAGGATTCGAACCTCTGACCCCTGCCTCCCGAAGACAGTGCTCTACCAGGCTGAGCTACACCCCGACGTGCGCAGATTGTAGAGCATGGTCCGGTCGGAAGCTACGCCGAAGCGCTGACTCCACTCGATCAGAACCTCAGGAGACGTCCACACCCTTCATGTCCCCGGCGTCGCGCCAGTCGCGGATGATCTTGAAGAAGGCTTCCTGGCCGCCGCCGTACTGCAAGCCCAGGAGCGAATTGCCGCCGCCCGGTTGTCCCTCGTTGTTGTAATAGCCTGGGGTTCACTCCTGCTGGAAACTCTGATTGGCCATGGCCATCTGTTTGATGGTCGCAACCCACTTGGTCTCGCCCTCAATTGACGCCTCGACACAACTCGCGTTTGATTTCATGAACTCGCTGACCATGTAAGCGATATGCAGGCTCTGTTCATTCAGCATGTGTGGAAAATTGGCGGTGAAGCCGCCCTGGGTCACACCCATGCAGAAGCAGTTGGGGAAACCGTTAGTCTGAAATCCGTGCAGCGTTTGCAGGCCATCCAGCCACTTCTCGGGGAGGTTTAGTCCGCCCTTGCCCGTGATGTCGTAACCGGCGCGTCGCGTATAGGCAGTGCCGACCTCAAAGCCTGTCGCGAAGATCAGGCAGTCGAGTTCGTACTCAACGCCGTCCACCAGACCCAAGAATTGTCTTCGATGACAATTCTTGGGACAGTAACGAGCTAATCGATGACAGGAACCGACAAGGAAGAAGAGCATGCAGGACCCCACCGACAAGATCGTTATCTATGGACATCAGGCTAGCCGGGCGTCGCGGCCGTACTGGCTGCTGCGTGAGTATGAAATGCAGGTCGGCGAAGACTTCCTTGAAGTCGACACCGGTGGTCCGGTGACTGGATTCAACGACGTGCGAGACACGCCCGCGTTTCTGACGCTCAACCCCTATCGGCTGATTCCAGTGATGAAGCACGGTGACCTCGTTCTTTACGAGTCGCAGGCGATCTGCCAATACATCGCAGATCTCTTTGGCGGTCCGATGGCAGGCCAGACGCCTAGCGAGCGGGCGAGGATCACGATGTACGGTCTCAATTCCATCTCGAACTTCGAGCGAAACTTGCTGCCGATGGTGTTCGGACGGGGCGGGGAGGAAGGTCGGGCGGAGTACACGACGAACCTGCAGCCGCTGCTCTCTGCCCTCGACAGTGAACTCGACGGGCGAGAATACCTGATCGGCGAGGGCGCGGGGCGGTTCACAGTGGCCGACATCATGATGGCATCGGTCGTCGGTCAGTATGGGCGGGCCATCAAATTCGATTTCGACGCGTGGCCGAATGTCCGGGACTGGGTCCAACTCACGACCCGGCGCCCGGCGTTCTACCCGCCGCGGGATATGAAGGTCAATCCACGCGCGTAGCAACGCCGCATGACAATAGGAGCGCGGTCAGAAACTTCGCTCAATCGAGAAGTTGGCAAGGCTGCACATCGCGGTCTGGTACTCGGATTCCGGGACAACCGCCAGGCAATCAAGCGCGTTGTCTCGTTCCCGCTCAGCGAGGTTGGCCGTATATTCGAGGCCGCCTGCGTCCTGGACGGTTTGGATAATCTCATCCAGGTTTTCGAGTCCGCCTTCGCGAATTGCGCTGCGGATGAAGTTGCCGGACGCCTCATCACCGTGCCGCAGCGCATATATAAGTGGCAGGGTGGCTTTGCCCTCGGCAAGATCGTCGCCGACATTCTTGCCCAGGTCTTCAGTCGAGCCGGAATAGTCGAGGACGTCATCGACCAGTTGAAAGGCCATGCCGAGATGCCGCCCATAGTCCCGTAGCGCATCACGCTGTGCGGGCGCTGCGCTGGCGAGCGACGCCCCGGAGTGGGATGCCGCCTCGAAGAGGGTGGCGGTCTTGCGCTCAATCACCTGGAGATAGCTCGCTTCGGTGACGTCTGGATTGCGGACATTGACCAACTGCTGCACCTCGCCTTCCGAGATGACATTGGTCGCAGCCGACAGGATGTCCATAACAGGCATGTCGCCAATCTGCACCATCATCTGAAACGCCCGCGAGTGCAGGAAGTCGCCAACTAGAACGCTCGCAGGATTGCCCCACGCGGCGTTGACCGTCTTGCGACCGCGCCGCAGCAACGACTCATCGACAACGTCATCGTGCAGCAGCATTGCGGTATGCAGAAACTCGATCACGGCAGCTAACGGTATGTGGGCATCCCGGTTGTAGCCACAGGCCCGCGCGGAGAGCAGCACAAGCAGCGGCCGCAGGCGCTTGCCACCCGCGTCAATCAGGTATTGTGCGATTTCCTCGACCAACGGAACCTCGGAGCCGAGATTCTGCTTGATGACGCTATCGATGCGCTCGAAGTCATCAGCGACCGAGGCGTAGAACGGCTGAGTCATGCGTGTCCGCGATCAGAGGTTGGCAGGGGGGAGGGGCCGAATCCTAGAGTTTGGTGCGAAGCCCGTCAAGCAAGGGCTCCCCGCTTGTAGTTCCACTGTTGCGACGACAGGGACCATCCCGTAGAATGCGCTGCCTCGCAGAACCGGGCCTCTTTCCTGCGCGGGTGCTACTTTATTGACGGCCTTATTGACGGGCTTCCTTTGTCAAGGGCCTTAATGACGGGTAGCGGGCGTAGGGCGCAAGGGTCGCTAGACTCGAAAAGCGGGCCTTGAGCAGACAAACACAGAAAGCTGACAGCAACGAGAGATCATCGACATGTTCGCGGTTATCGAAAGTGGTGGTAAACAGCATCGGGTTGAGCCCGGTGAAGTCTTGAAACTTGAAAAGCTCGACGTTGA
>CAVOBC010000472.1:0-3163 GCA_963693635.1 Gammaproteobacteria bacterium
CAAGTGCCCGCCAGAGGCGTATTAGTTCTCAGCATAGTTCAAGGGTCTGACCCGGTCCGCCACGGATCACCTGAGGGGGGCAATCCTGGAGGAAGGCGAGCAGACCGCTGTTAAGGCTCTCAGGGCAGCCCTTTATGGCCGGCTCTTTACAGGCCAGCCCCTATGGCCAGCGTGGTCCGTGCGGTAGCAGAATGCACACCTCAGTATCAATGGTCATGGCCGCGCGCTCGGCGATTGCCGCACTCGCGGTTTCCCACATGGGAACGAGGGCGGGGTCGGTCGGCCGCGGGCCGACGGCCCTCGATGCCTCCCAGTGCGCCATGTTGTCGTACCGGGAGATCATGTAGACACGGGTCGCAGGCCCGATGATGGAAAGCCACTGAGCGAGCGGCCGTACACCTTCCTGGCCGGCGTCGACCCATGGCCACCAGCCGTCTTCGGAAATCTCGGTGAAGCGGGCAAGGTCCGCCCGTGCGATGTTGAAGGTACGCATCGTGTAGATGCCCGCATTCGATTCCGGTCCCTGACCGGTTGGTCGACGTTTTGTGAGCGGACGCAGGGCGATCGATTCAGCCGGATCGGCGCCGGACAATGTGGCGCTGTCCTCCTGCCACGCTTGCAGGGTGTCAAAGGCAGTAAGGGTAAGGAGGCGGCGTGGGCCGCCGAGAGCCACGGTCCAGATGCCGAGCGGCGGATGTGCCCCGTTCGCGAGATCGTGGATCAGGTCTCGTGTCGTCGCCGTCCCGGACAGCGGGTTATATGTGTTCAGAATGTGAATCATTGCGCGGTCCCTGGTTGACGGTCGGAAGGCTCTGGACGGGTGGCAGTCACCCCGACGGGATTCCCTGGGTTACGTCGCTTCGAAGAACAGGCAGGTCGCCCGCAACTCGATGCTCATGCGCGATGGCTTTCCAGGTTCCACCGCTGGATCCGGGAAAGCTGAATGTGGCGTCCAGTACGGCTCACCCCGCGCCGCTGCCTCAGTGTCGTAGGTGCGAAAGGCGATTACTTCCTTGTCCTGCAGTTCGGGGTAGGTGTACCAATCATGCTGGTCAGGTGTCCCAGGGTAATGGATCCCCAGCGTGTCAAACGTCGGCCCGCCGCCGTCAGCGTAGTTGGTGACAGGGAACGCCTGCAAATGGTCTCTGGGGACCGTCGTCGCGTCGCAGAAAGCGATTGGCAGGTCCATTCTGCGTTCGCCAACATTGCGCCAGAACTGAAGTACGAGAATGCGTGCCGCCGCGGCGGCTTGTTCAGCAGTGATACCTGCCCGCCTGAGTGCTTGACCCGACCCGGGGTTTCGCTCCTCACCGAAGGTGCGGCGCAGCAAGCCGCCGTAGGAGTCAGCAAAATCCGAATGCACGAATTGTATGGGGGCAAGGTCCTGGTGGACTGCCGCCTGTTCCGGGTTGCGGCTGATATGACCGGCAACGAGGGCGTGCGTACAGCCCGTGAGTTGCTGCGCGAACGCTTCAATCTCAGGGTAGTGAACGGTCGCCACCTCTTCTGGGTCCAGCCAGTTGGTGACCGCAGATTCATGGTCCATCCGCTCGAAGCCATGGACTTGCCAGGGGCCGGGTGCCTGGATTCGGCCGTTGCGGATCGGCACCTGGCGCGGAAGGGCGCCGTCGGCGTCGACATAATTGAGCGGCGCGTGGCAGAAGATGGTCTCGGTTTGCCGGGATGACTGGGACATGGGCGACAGGGCTCGATCTGGAGTCGTCCTATGATCGCATGACGGCCAGCGGACCCAAAATCCGTGATGATTTGGTGTTGGTCTGGGCATTTCGAAGGCCATCTTGATGAACGATTTTCCATTGCGGGGTCAGACCAGCGTCGTCACCGGGGCGGCGAGCGGTCTCATACCTCGGGTTGTTGATGTGTCGAACGCTGCGGCCGTTTGCTGGCCTTGTCGATTTTGCGGTGGCCGAGACGGGGCGGCTTGATGTCCTTTTCAACAACGTGGGCATCGGTTATGGCCGCACGGTGCAAGAATCGCCCGACGATGCGTTCGAGTATCAGATTGCGGTGCATTTGTTTGGCGCATTCCATGGGATGCGCGCGGCGATTCCAGTCATGCGCACGCAGAATGCCGGACGCATCATCAATACAGGGTCGCGGGTTGCGGAGTCGATGAACCTTCGTACGCCGGCTATGCCGCGGCAAAAGCGGCGATATGAACGACCTGGTCGGTGGCTGCAGCAGAGGTTGGGGACACAGACATCCTTATTAACACGATGATCCCGGGGCCTGCCAACACCACAATCTGGGGGCGCGAGATACCGCAGATGTAGTCAGCCGAGGCGACCTTTCCGGCTGCGTTAATGCTGGCGACCCTGCCGGCTTGCGGGGGACGGGCAAGGTCTTCTGGAACGAAAGGGAAGTATCGGTTGTTTCAAGCCCAGGAGTAGGGGGCGGACGAGTTGTGTCGGGGGTCTTTATTTGGGCCGTGCGCGGTCGTGTAATCCGGTCGGTGGATTGCATGAGGGGTTGCCCCTTGTGCTCCCCGGCTGGGGGCTCTTATCCGAGGGGTTGCCCCCTCGTGCTCCGTGGTTGAGGGGTCTATGCGAGGCGGGATCTGGCGACGAGGCCAGCCAACCCGCCAAGAAGCAGGATCATCGGTGCCGGTGCGGGCACGGAGGTCGTGTAGTTCAGGACCACAGAGGCACTGTTTTTGCCTGACATGTCGATCGCAATGATGTCGTTGTTGAAGGCGATATCGGCGGCCGTCATGCCCCCACTACCGGAGACAAATGTGACTGTTGAGAAATCGGGCGCCGTACCGAGGATGTCCACCAGCCGGAAGCCGTTGAACGGAAGTGTTGAGTGGCCGGACCCGAACGTGACGCCGATCTGGGTTGACGTAATCGTCCAGATACTGCCGAAGAAGCCACTCAGACTGACACCTGGCTCAACCGCAGTGAAGTTCGAACTGGAAAGTTGTAGGAAGAACGTCGGCGCGAGGCCAATCCCGTCGGTACTGTCAATACCGAGTTGTGCTCGCATGGTGGAACCGATGATGCTGGCGTGGGCTCCGATTGATGCGAATAGACAGACAGCGATCATCGACGCGAGGATGAGTTTCCGTATCATTTGTGAGTTCCTTTTCGTTGAAATGGCCGTTCCATCAAGGCGGGTAATCTTTGGGCCTCGAGGCTTACAG
>CAVOBC010000473.1:0-3157 GCA_963693635.1 Gammaproteobacteria bacterium
TATGAGGGAGCGGAAAGGAGCAACCAAGAGCGACAGCGAGCTACAACGAAATCAGAACGAATCAGAACAAAGAGCAATCAGTGACAGCAGCGCCTGCCCGGAAGACCAAAAGTTGCCAGGTTGATGCGGGTATCGCCAGGTTGATGCGGCTATAGAGTGAAGCGCTTCGTCAGTGAATGATCTTCTGCGACCGCGCCGGCCGCTCGGTCTCTTTGGCATCTACACTGATATCGGCCTGTGACGCACTGTCGTCAGATGACTTGACCTCGTACCGCCGGGTCGCGACTTCGCCGGCGAGGAGTTCTGGCAATACGCGCACGAACTCGTCCATGTGGTCCGTCTCAAAGTGGCCCTGCATGGCTTCGAACGATTCCCATTCCTGAAACAGGAGCATGGTGTTGGGGTCCGTCAGGCCAACGTAGAACTCGTAGCTAACGCAGCCAACTTCCGCACGGCTGGCCGTCGCCATCCGGGTCATCATTTCGAGGGCTTCATCCCGAAGCTCCGGCTTCACCGGGAAGGTACCGTGGACGATGATCATTGTCTGGGTCTCTCAATCGTTGAGCGATTATACCGCGATTGTTTGCCGTGACCGATCATTCCCGATGAACTGCAAACGGTGCCCAGGCCTGACAGGTCGGCATGACTTCAAGCTGGTTGATATTAATGTGGGGCGGCAGGGTTGCAACGAAATAGATGATCTCGGCGATGTCCTCGCCGGACAGAGGCTCTGTCCCTTCGTAGACTTTGTCCGCCTTCGTCTTGTCCCCGTCGAAGCGGACAAGCGAGAACTCGGTGTCGCTCATTCCCGGCTCGACATTGGTGACGCGTATGTTCTTGCCCAGCAGGTCTGCACGCAGATTCCGCGAGAACTGTTGCACAAAGGCCTTCGTGCCACCGTAGACATTTCCGCCCGGGTATGGCCAGGACGCAGCCACCGAACCCAGATTGACGACATGTCCGCGGCCTCTCTCGACCATCAATGGCAGAAAGAGCCGGGTGGTATACATGAGTCCCTTGACGTTGGTGTCGACCATGGTCTCCCATTCATCAAGATCCGTTTCATCAGCGCCAGCAAGGCCCAATGCCAGCCCGGCATTGTTGACCAAAACATCGATATCGCGAAACCCATCCGGGAGACCCTGCACAGCGGCGTCGACAGCCGCGCGGTCACTGACATCGAGCGTGATCGTATGCACCCGGTCGGCGTCCATGTCGGCAACCAGATCAGCGAGACGCTCGGAACGCCGCGCCGCAACGACGATCCGAAAGCCCCCTTCATAAAATTTTCGTGCTGTTGCAGCACCGAATCCAGACGATGCCCCTGTGATCACAACCGTGCCCGGCATGCTTCTCCCCCACGTGTTTTGTTTATCAGGCCTATCTCAATTCTAAAGAATCTCAGTTCCGACGAATCTGCGCACGCGACACCCAGTCTGACCAGCACCATCTAATCGAAAGAAAGGCGCATCGAGTCTCGTCAACCCGCGATCAAACCGATACCGCGTGTTCGCAACACCGCCTCGATCTCGTCCAGTATGACCGGATCGTCGATGGTCGCGGGCAGCTCGAACGGTTTCCCATCCGCAATGTTACGCATCACTTTCCGCAGAATCTTGCCGGAACGCGTCTTCGGTAGTCTTGCAACAATCGCCGCCTGTTTGAAATTGGCAATCGGACCAATGTTTTTGCGCACCATCGCAACCAACGCGGCGGTCAGTTCCGTATCGTTCGTATTGACGCCGTCCTTAAGCACCACCAGACCCGCTGGCACCTGGCCTTTCTCAGGATGCTCGATGCCGATTACCGCGCATTCGGCTACATCCGCATGACTTGCCACAATCTCCTCCATCTCACCCGTCGACAGGCGATGGCCCGCAACGTTGATGACATCATCCGTCCGTCCCATGACGAAGAGATACCCATCTTCGTCGATGAAGCCGCCGTCGCCTGTGTGGTAGTAACCCGGATGTGTGGTCAGATACCCGTCAACAAATCGCGAGTGGTCCCCCCAGATAGTTGGCAGGCATCCCGGCGGCAAAGGCAACCGAACCACGACGTCGCCTTCTTCTCCCGTCCCGCAAACAGACCCGTCGGGTGCCAGAATCTGCACGTCGAAACCAGGCGCAGGGAGGGAGACTGAACCTGGCTTGCGATCATGCAGTTCAATGCCAAGCGGGTTTCCGGCAATCGTCCAGCCGGTTTCGGTCTGCCACCAATGGTCGATGACCGGAACCTGGAGGTGCTCGCACAACCATTCGTAAGTTGCAGGGTCGGTGCGTTCACCGGCGACAAACTGGGCCGTCAGGCTTCCAATGTCGTACTTGGCTAGCTCCAGACATTCGGGGTCTTCCTTGCGGATAGCCCGAAAGGCGGTGGGCGCGGTGAAGAACACCTTCACCTTGTAGTCGTCAATCACGCGCCAGAAGGTTCCGGCATCCGGCGTCCGCACCGGTTTGCCTTCGAACAAGATTGTGGTGCAGCCAGCGATCAACGGCGCGTAGACAATGTAGGAGTGCCCGACGACCCAACCCACATCGGACGCCGCCCAGAACACATCGCCCGGCCCCACCCCGTAAATCGCGCGCATGCTATAGGCAAGCGCTACCGCGTGCCCGCCGTTGTCCCGGACAACGCCTTTCGGTTTGCCGGTCGTACCGGAGGTATAGAGGATGTAGAGCGGGTCTGAGCCGCGCACCGAAACGCAACCGACCGGCGTGGACCGCTGAACTTCAGTCTGCCAGTCCAGGTCGCCATCGCCCATCGCGGCGACACATTCCGGTCGTTGCAGAATGAGGGTCGCTGACGGCTGAAATCGAGCAATGCGCCTCGCTTCATCGAGCAGCGGCTTGTACGGAATAACGTTGGCAAACTCAATCCCACATGACGCTCCGAGAACCAGCACCGGTTCAGCATCGTCGATGCGAACCGCTAATTCCCGGGCAGCAAATCCGCCAAATACCACTGAGTGCACCGCGCCAATGCGGGCACACGCGAGCATCGCGAACACGGCTTCCGGAATCATCGGCATATAGATGATGACCCGATCGCCGACTGTAACGCCCAGCCGTTGAATCGCGCCAGCCAGCAACGCGATCTCGGTCTGCAACTTACGGTAAGAAAAACGCCGCACCTGGTTCGTCACGGGTGAGTCGTA
>CAVOBC010000474.1:0-3151 GCA_963693635.1 Gammaproteobacteria bacterium
GATAGCCGATGCCACAAACCGCGTGGACCTTGCGCCCGGGCTGCCAGACATTCAGCAAAATACGGTTTTCTGATCCGAGATTGACGAGCGCCTCAGGTACCAAAGACATCGAAAATGCCGAAAAAGGTAGTTTGGCATCGCCGCCAGTGGCGACCAGAAGATCCACTTCGTCAAGCCTTGAGGCTGGTTCGCGCAAGGGGCCGGCGGGCAGACACATGCCATTGCCAAGACCACGCTCGCCGTCAAGAACAGCAATCTCTACATCGCGTGCCAGGCGATAGTGTTGCAACCCGTCATCCGCGATCACGATATCGCAACGATGGTTCGCCTGAAGCGTCGCCACGGCAGCCGTCCTGTCCGGGTCCACCACGACCGGACATCCCGTGCGGGTCGCAATCATCACAGGTTCGTCCCCTGCAACTCGCGGATCAGTCTCCCCGTCGACAGTCACTGGATAGGTGGCGGACCGACCACCGTAGCCCCGGCTAACCACACCTGGGCGGAGACCCTGGTTCTGAAAGTACGTAACGAGAGCCATGACGAGCGGAGATTTCCCGGTCCCGCCCACATTAATATTGCCGGCAACGATGACCGGGACCCGGGCATGCCACGCTCCCGCTTCGTGGCGCCGCCGGCGCAATCGCGTCAGCCATTGATAGACCGCCGCAATCGGCCGCAGAAGGCGCGGCCAACGCGCGTCACTGTACCAGGCCCGGGTTAAGAACCCGGCCTGCTGCCACGCGTCAATTCGCGGCACCGCCAGCAGCTGTTCGGGTTCCGGCGGCGGTTGTTCGTCCGACTCATGGCCGACATCGAGAGACGCATACAAACCGCCCAGTGCGATCAGTTCCTGATGGTTCCCCTGCTCCACGATCTCGCCGCCCTCAAGAACGACAATGCGGTCCGCGGACTCGATGGTCGACATGCGATGGGCAATGACAAAGGTTGTTCGACCCCGTGAGACCGCTTCGAGCGCCGCTTGAATAAATCGTTCAGATTCGGAATCAAGCGACGAGGTCGCCTCATCCAGAATCAAGATAGGCGCATCCTTGAGAAAAGCCCGCGCGATCGCCAGTCGTTGACGCTGGCCGCCCGACAGCAGTACGCCGTCGTCGCCCACGATCGTGTTCATCCCCGCCGGCAAGGCCTCGATGAAGTCGAGCGCATAGGCGCGCGCAGCGGCAGCGCGAATCTCGTCAGCCGTCGCCGTCTGCAACGCGCCGTAGGCGATGTTACGACTCACGGTGTCGTTAAACAGGGTAATGTCCTGAGGCACGACGGCAATGTGTGACCGCAGATTGGCCAGCGTCAGCCAGTCAACCGGGGTCTCGTCGATCAGAATCGAGCCATCAGACGGTGTGTAAAAGCGCGGAATCAAGCTCGCAAGGGTCGTCTTACCACTCCCCGAGCGCCCGACAATCGCGATGGTTTCGCCTGCACCGACCCGAAAGCTGACGTTCTTGAGGACGAGCGGTCCTTCGTCGAAGTACCGGAACGATATATCCTGAAACTCGATGCTGCCCGATACGGTTTCCAGTTCCTGGCGGCCGTCGTCGAGTTCGAGATCTTCATCGAAGAGCGCAAAGATGTCTTCTGCGGCAGCAAGGCCGCGCTGCACAGTTGAATTAATCTCGGATAGTTGGCGAATCGGCTTTGCCAACAAACCTGCCGTGGTGATGAACGCAATCACCTTGCCCGCCGTCATGTCCGCAAGGATGACCGGATCGAGCACCAGATAGACGAGTGCCGCGAGCGCAAGCGCAACGAGCAGTTGAATGATCGGTGTGCTGACTGACGACGTGACGACCATCTTCATGGTCTGGCGACGGTTGTTCTGACTGACCCGGTTGAAGCGGTCTCGCTCATACGCCGCGCCACCAAAAGTTCGGACCTCGCGGAAACCCTGAATTGCCTCCGATGCGACCTGTGTGACATCACCCATCGAATGTTGGATCCGTTCGCTGATTCGGCGAAAGCGCTTCCCGGCGTAGGACACCAGCAGCGCAATGACGGGCGCGACGGCGAAGAAAATGAGCGTCAACTTCGAGTTTAGATAGAGCAGAAACGCAAGGTAGCCGATAACCGTGGAGCCTTCGCGAATGATGACCCGGACCGCATCAGTCGCCGCACCCGTCACCTGATTGACATGAAACGTCACTTTTGCGACCAGATGCCCCATGGTGCTTTGATCAAAGAAACGACTCGGCAGCGCCAGAATCTGTTCGAACAACTCACACCGCAACCGATGCACGACGTTGGTGGACACATACGTGATGAAGTAGTTGCCGATGAAGGACCCGACTCCCCGGGCAACGACAATGGCGATCATCGCAATCGGGATGACGACTCGATTCAACCTATCGTCCTCACCAAAAATCGACACAAATAGCGGCGCGACTGACGAGCCAACAAGCGGGTCCTTGCCGTCGATTGAGTCCACGATGTAAGCGAGAAGCTGGACAAACCCGACGTTGGAGACGGAGTACAGGAAATACCCGATGACACTCACAATGAACGCGCCGAGGAACGGCACAACGTAACCAAACAGCCGCGCATAAATACGCAAATCCGATGTGGACGCGGTGTCCTCCGCCGCTTCCGGGTCAGTCGCCGTCACGTGACTTGTTCCTGGTCGTGATGCTCAAGTGAACGAAGCCAAGCTGGCTTGCCGCGTCCATCGCGGTGACAACTGCCTGGTGCGACGTTGCCGCATCCGCGGTGATGACAAGCGGCATAGCGGTGTCGCCATTGCTTACCTGGGTGATCGCAGCTTTTAGCGTTTCGATCCGACTGTTGACCAGCGCGACCTCATTGATCGCGTACCTGCCCGCCTTGTCGACAATCAACTCAATCTGTCGATCAACCACCCGCGAGGCATCTGAACTCGCTTCCGGCAACTCGATCGCCAGGTGAGTCTCCTTGGTGAACGTGGTTGAGACCATGAAGAAGATGAGCAGAAGGAACACGACATCAATCAGTGGCGTCAGGTTGATCTCTGTCTCCGTGCGCCTGCGCCGCGCGAAGCTCACTCGCCGACAGCCTGGCTCGCCTCAGAGCGGCTTTGGCTTTCGGCGAGGCGGTCGCTGTTCAGTACGTCCACAAGCTTTAGCGCTTCCTGCTCCATGTTCACGACGAGTTCGTCGACTCGTCG
>CAVOBC010000475.1:0-3139 GCA_963693635.1 Gammaproteobacteria bacterium
GCCGGCGGCAGATGCAAACAATTGGAAGCTGCCGGGAGGCACGAAGCCTTCCGTGACGCTACCTCGAAACGCTAACCATTCAGTCGGTGCATACCGTATCGCAAGCTTCGGAATCGTGACGTCGAACTCGGCAGATTGGCCCGCATTTGCGACGTTCGCGCTGATCTCGTAATCCGAGTACCGAATAGCCGCCTGGATTTCCATCGTGCCCCATCTATCGCTATCAAGCGGTACAATGCGCAGTTCCATGAAACCAGCCACAATTTCTTCTTGCGAACCCTGGAAATTAACACGGTCGGAGCCGATCCCGGCCGCCCCCATCTGGTCAGGACGGACCTCTTCGAGCTCCTCGCGCATGTGCAGACCGACAGCAATGCCGACCGGCGTATCGACGAACGGGAGGTTGAACAACGATCCGTTCGAGATGTTCAGATCCAGCATCTTCATGCCGACGTCACGTTGAATCATACGCGGACTTAAGCCAGCCGCACGGGTCTCGGTGGACGTATTCCAGGCGTCATCCTCCTTGCCACGCCAGCGCTGAAGTTCGGCCGGCAATACGAGCCCGGTAACGGCGTCCTGCGAGAGCCAGGCTGTGGAGAACGGATTCCAGCATTGGTCACCGCGCGGCCCACCCTGGCATCGAAGTGAATCAACGGTCATGGTCCACGCAGGATCCATAGAGACCCATTCGCGACGACTCTTGTTCCAGATCCAATCAACGTCAACGTACCAGTCAGTGTCCGGAATGTTTACCGTTGTGCCCAGTCGCAGGCGCAGATTTTCCTGAAGGCGCCTGTCATCCAATGACATGTCGCGATTCAGCCACGGATAAGACTCGTGGACATAGGGCTGTTTCGGGAACGCGCCGATGAAGCCGTGAATGCCGACGCCAGCGTCACCCATGAGCACATCATCGAAGAGACGAACACCGCCATGACCATTTACACCCGACATGTTGGGATCATAGCGATCCGGTATGCCGTCACCGTCAGTGTCGTCGGCCAGCGAGGCAAGCAAGACGCGGTGCATAGGATTCAGTTGGCCGGAACGATTCCCAAGTTCAGAGAGGTTGGCCACGCCGTCGCCATTCAGGTCGCGATCAGGCAGTCCGTCACCGTTTGCGTCCTGCGCGTAGAGCAGCCACTCACCCGGTTCCTGCAGGTAGTCGTAGTTGCCATCGCCGTTAACGTCCTCGTAGTCCAGGGTGCCGTGCGAAACAAGGATTGGGCCCGTGAGCACGTAGCCGGCTGCTTCAGCGGCCGCGGTGTCAGTCGCGTCGCGTACGTGGCCGGGTATGTAGGTAGCACAAGCGGCGATTTGCGCCCCCAGTATGTCGCAGCTGTTGGAATCGTCAGCGAATGCGCGGTACGGGTTGCCGGGCAAGCTGCCGATGGCAACAGGCTGCGTCGTATTGTACTCGCGTACGCCAACCGGCCATTCGTCGATAGAAGGCGCGAAGGAGCGCGTCGAATAGTCCAGCCGCGAGAACACGGCTTCGCCACGGATAGTGACGTAGTCGTTGAATTCGTGCTCGAAGTAGGTCATTGCCTGCTCTTGGTCGCGCGATTCACGGATGTCAGTGATATCCGCGAACGTATAGCGACAATCGCTTCCGAAGGCCTGGTTTATCTCAGTACCTCGAGAGCGGGTTTCCTGCCCTCTCCAGTCCCCAGTGAGGAAGCCGTTCAGGAAGTTGCCGGGCACACGCGTGTCGTTCTGGCCGAGAATGGCCGTCGTGTAGGGATGCGGCCGTGCCGGGTCACCATCGCCGGGGTCGTACGTACGGAGGTTGGGCGCTGTCCCTAATGAGTTGGCGCCGGCACCGAAATCGTTGTTGCAACCGGGATCCTGCAGGTGAAGGGTACGAAATGTGTCCGTAGTATCCGTGAAGTCGCGTGGGTACTGCGGATAACGCCAGCCTGACGAGCCCGGCGCAGCACCGGGTATCGGAACCATAGACCCATCTTTATGCAGTCGGGACGGAACCCCACGTGTCTCGCCTGCCGCGGGCGCATTGACCATGTTGATGTTGTTGTAGACCGAGTGTATGTCCCCACCAAACGCCGTGGAATGCTGTGCGTTGGCTTCGAACCAGTTCGGGTTTGTAGCGTCTGGAAGATAAAGCTCACCTTCGTTGTTGCGCACGGGTACTCGCCAGTCACCGGGGAGACCGGTGCCACGTTCGCCGTACGTCGGAAGTGTCTGGCCGGTCCAACCGGCGGAATTCATAATGTAATCCGGGCGGGCCGATTGCCCCATGTTCTCCGCATCGCTAATCTCAAGCGCAAAGATGATGCTGGTGCGTTCACCCTGCGCACCGGCAAGTATACCTAACTTGCGATAGGGCGAGCCATCCTCGAGGGCCTGTTGGGTCTCGAAATTGATCATCAGCCCATCGAAATTCTTACGCGGGATCATGTTTACAACGCCGGATACGGCTTCAGCGCCATAGATCGCGGAGGCACCATCCAAGATGTTCTCAATGCCGGCGATTGCAATGCTGGGATACATGTTGCCAACGTCGGCGCCGCTACGGCGTGTATTCGGCCCGTAGCCCTGGACGTTGGTCGGGACACGATGCCCGTCCATCAATGTCATGGTTGCCCTGGTACCTAACCCTCGCAGGTTGGCGTAGGTCTCACCGCCTTGTGGTCCATCGGCGCGATTGACACTCTGGTTCCAACCCTCACCGCTGCCCTGACCGTCGGCACCGCCGATCTCACCGGTATTGGTATTGGCGTTGACACCGATTTGGTATGTCTGGTCAAAAATCACGTCGCCGATGTCGGTCGAACCGGACATTTTAATGTCCATATCCGTTATCGCATCAATCGGTGACGGCAGGTCGAAGTTGCTGCGCCGGATGTGTGATCCGGTAACGACAACCTCCTCTATCGACTCGTCTCGTTCATCATCATCATCATCATCGCCCTCAGCGGCACCGATGCTAATGCTTGAACAAGCAAATAACCCCAACAACAAAGCACATGAGACTCGCATACGCCCCCTCCAACAGTTTCTTTTTTTCGGCCGGCGGACTTTACTCCCAATATTCTCGTGCCACAAGCACCTTGTGTGCCTTGTTCTGTTGAGCCCGCAGCGGGAAAATCCTGTCCCCACTATTTTTTTAAAATCA
>CAVOBC010000476.1:0-3123 GCA_963693635.1 Gammaproteobacteria bacterium
CTGGATGTACTGGTGCAATATCATTGCAACAGACTCGAACTGACTCTTGATCGTCACATTAAGTGGCATCGGATGGCGCTGCTGATGGCTCGCTACATGCTCTTCAGAAGCGGCCCCGGTGCTGAAAACCCGGTCCAGGCGGGCGGCTTCATCAAAAGCCGGCTGGACCTTGAAGTGCCGGATTTACAGCTACACTTCCTGCCCGTTTTCATGCTCAGTCACGGACGCCGGCCGCCGTCCCGGATCGGGTATGGGCGTGCATGTGTGCCAGTTGCGACCCGAGAGTCGTGGCGAAATCAGATTGAAATCACGGGAGCTGACAGCGGATTCCGACATCCGGGCGGGTTATCTCGACGCTGCGACGGACCTCGAGGTCTTGGTGCGCGGCGTACGACTGGCCCGCGAGATCTTTGCGCAGCAGCCCCTTGCCGGGGTCGTTGGCCAAGAGCATGAGGACAGCCGGGGTTGTGAGTCCGACGATGAGATTGCGGCGTTTGTCCGGGCATCGGCCGAGACGATCGACCACTCGGTTGGCACCTGCCGCATGGGCCACGACGATGCCGCGGTGGTTGACGCTCGCTTGCGCGTCAAGGGGTAGAGCGTCTTCGCGTGGTGGACGCATCGGTGATGCCGACCCTTGTGGGCGGCAATACCAACGCGCCCACCATCAAGATTGCTGAGAAAACGTCTGACATGATGATAGAAGATAACGCCGCTTAAGGAGCCCGCTCGGTCAACCTACTCACACGCCCGCAGCACCGACGCGCCCTCACCACCTCACGCGCCCCCACGCGCACCCCCTACCCCTTCCCCCTGTATTCTTCCCCGGACCAACTGGGCCCTCCGACACCTGCGTCCCGCCGTGGCGGCGTGTCATGATGGCGAAAAAGCAACGGGTTGAATGGCAATGGACGAAACAAATCAAGACGTGCCGACGGCGCATGATGCGCCGCCCGAAGGCTTCGGGCTTGTGGGCAAGGTGGCTATCGTGACGGGTGGTGGAGCCGCCGATGACGGCATCGGCAACGGTCGGGCCGCGGCCTTGCTGATGGCACGCGCGGGCGCGTGGGTCGCAGTCGTCGATCGGGAGCTTGGTCGCGCACAGGCGACCGTTGCGGGGATCGAGGCCGCCGGTGGACAAGGGCTTGCCGTCGCCGCGGACGTAACCCGCAGCGATGACTGCGAACGGGTCGTGGCATTGACGCAAGCGCAGTGGAGTCGCGTTGACATCCTCGACAACAATGTCGGCATCGGCAGCCGCGGCAGCGTTCTGACCGAGACTTACGAGCGCTGGCGCGAGGTGATCCGGGTCAACGTGGACAGCATGTTCCTGATGAGTCGTGCCACCATCCCGGCCATGTTGGAGTCAGGTGACGGCGGTGCAATCGTCAACGTATCCTCGATTTCTGCGATCCGACCGCGCGGCCTCACGGCCTACACAACATCGAAGGGGGCTGTGATCAGCCTGACCCAGGCGATGGCCGTTGATCATGGGGCCGACGGCATTCGCGTCAACTGTGTGCTCCCTGGCCCGGTATATACGCCGATGGTTTACGGTCATGGCATGTCAAGTGAGGCGCGCAACCGGCGGCGCGACGCGTCTGTTCTGCAGACGGAGGGAACCGGTTGGGACATTGGGCAAGCGGTGCTCTATCTAGCGTCCCCGCTGTCACGTTACGTGACGGGTCAATCGCTCATCGTCGATGGCGGCGTCACGCTGAAGGGCCCTGAGCGTGGTAGCTAGTTTCTGTCCCAAAATTGTCATCCTGACAATTCTTGGGAGTCGGTTTGCGAGCGAACCTCGCTTGCTCTTGAAGAAAAGAGGCCCACAGATAAAGAGGCCTGCAGAGAATGGCGGTGCATCCCTGCACCGCACGTCAGTGCCCGCCACAGAACGTAGTTCTGGGACAGGAACTAACTAAGGCGTTCATGTCGCCCCGGAACCGAGTTCCGGGGCACCACTATCGAGGGCCCGAGATTGGGTCTCGGCAGCGGCGAGATTTGCACCGTGGAGGCTGCCGTCGTACCGTTTATTTACGCCTCGCGTGGCTTGGACCTGCCTTGCGATCGCACGCGCTCGGATTACGCAATTTGTCCTTGGACCCGGTTGCGTGGCACTCTCGCTGGCACCATTAAACTCGTGATTGGATAACCGATGGCAGAGAATCGACAGTTACTGATTGACAGCCTTCCCGACGGCAAGCTGAGCGAAGCGAACTACAAACTGACCAGCGCTGCCATACCCGAGCCAGGTGATGGCGAGGTGCTATGTCGAACGCTGGTGCTCACTGTGGGCGCGGGTACGCGCGCGGGTCTGCAGGGCAGTGCCAGCTACGCGGGTGCGCCCAAGACGGGCATCGTCATGAACGGTAGCGGCGTTGCGCGGGTTGAGAAATCGAATGACCCGGCGTTCAGTGAGGGTGATCTCGTGGTCTGCGGCAGCGGCTGGCAGGACTATTCGGTGCATGCTGCGAACGCGCTGACGCCGGTTGACGACGGCATCGACCCTGCCCACTGGCTGGGCATCCTGGGTACCAACGGGTTGACGGCCTATTTTGGCCTTCTGGATATTGGCCAGCCCAGGGCGGGTGACACGGTCCTGGTCTCGGCCGCCGCAGGTTCTGTTGGCCACATGGTCGGACAGATGGCAGCGATCAAGGGTTGCACGACCGTCGGCATCACGAGCACACCCGCCAAGTGCCAGGCACTCTTGACCGATGTCGGCTACGACCGCTCGGTGTCGTACACGTCGCCCGACTTTCGGGTCGACCTGAAGGAAGCGTGCCCCGATGGGGTTGATGTCTACTTTGACAATACCGGGGGCGACATCCTCGGCATGGCTCTGCGCCGCATGAATGTTGGCAGTCGCATCGCGTGCTGCGGGGTAGTGTCGCAATACGACACGAGCACGCCGGGCGGGGCGCCGACTGGAATTCCGGGACTGCTGGTTAACAAACGTATCCGCATGGAGGGCTTCCTCGTATTCGATTTTGCAGAGCGCTATGCCGAGGCGCGCGCGGAGATCCGCGGCTGGATTGACGACGGCCGGCTGCAACCGATTCAGGACGAATTTGACGGCCTGGAGCGGGCACCCGCAGCATTCGTGGACCTGTTAGCGGGCGG
>CAVOBC010000477.1:0-3106 GCA_963693635.1 Gammaproteobacteria bacterium
CGCGAAAAGCAGTTCGTTGATGCGAATGACGGTATTGCGTCTGGCGTAGGCCTTGCCGAACTCGCCCTTGCGCCAAAGCCTGCGGTGTTCGACATAGCCGAGCGGATAGCGTGCCTCGAGCGCGGCTTTGCCAAGCGCGGCGTATTCGGGTAACACCAACACCTGTGCAAGCAGCGCTTCGTGTAGTTTGGCCGACGCGGGAGTCACGAGGTTGGCGTATTCGCCCGGGTGTACATAGCGCAGGTCATGGGTCATGGGTCATGTTCATCAACTCGTGATTGCCGATCAGGAGATGGATGAAGCCGCCTGCGTGCCGGGCAAGGCCGGCCAGGTGGCGGATGATGCGCGCGCTGTCCGGGCCGCGATCCGTGATGTCCCCGGTTTGCACCAGATGTGCCTTGCCGCCCGTCCACTCATCATTGGCAAGGAGGCCGGTGTCGGTCATCACGGCGACGTACTGGCCATAGTCACCGTGCAGGTCGCCGATGCCGACGATTCGCTTAACGCCGGACCAGGTGTCGCGCGCATCTCCTGTGTTTTGCACCGCGAGGACGAGCACGAATGTGAACAGATGGGCGAGTCGACGCGGGACCCGCTTTTTTCTGTCCGTTGACGCTGTTATGGTCCAGAACGCTTGCAAACCGGTGCGCTCTCTTCGTGGAATTATTGACTAACGCTCTCACGCTCGTGGACAGCTGGCTTGGCTCGGCGGCTTATTTTCCGTTTTTGCTGCTCGGCACCGGTCTCATCTTAACGGTCTATCTGGGCTTCCCGCAGATCCGCTTTTTCAACCACGCCTGGCGCATTGTACGCGGGAAGTATGACAAGCCGGGCATGGAAGGCGACGCCTCACACTTTCAGGCGCTCTCGACAGCCATCTCGGGCACGGTCGGCACCGGCAACATTGGTGGCGTTGCCCTCGCGATCTATCTCGGTGGGCCGGCCGCACTCTTTTGGATGTGGATGACTGCGTTCTTCGGCATGACCACGAAATTCGCCGAGGTGTCGCTGTCGCACAAGTATCGAAGGAAAGATGCTGACGGACACATCGTGGGTGGCCCGATGTTCGTCATCGAAAAGCGCCTCAACATGAAGTGGCTGGCCGTTTTCTTTGCGATCGCAACAGTGGTGAGTTCATTCGGGGCCGGCAACATGCCGCAGGCGAATAACATTGCCCAGGGCCTCGAGGGTACCGCCGGCATTCCCCCTTGGATTAGTGGGGCGGTTCTCGCCGTCCTGCTTGGCCTCGTGCTTCTTGGCGGGGTACGCCGGATCATTCAGGTGGCCGAGAAGATTGTGCCGCTGATGGCCGCTATTTACATCCTGGGCGCGCTCGCGGTTATCATTCCGAATCTGGAGCAGGTGGGTGAGTCCTTCGTTGCTGTTTTCCGCGATGCCTTCACGGGATCAGCGGCCTCGGGTGGGTTCCTCGGCGCGACGTTTGCCTATGCATTCAATCGTGGCGTCGCGCGGGGACTCTTCTCCAATGAAGCGGGGCAAGGCTCCGCGCCCATCGCACACGCTGCGGCGCGTGCCGATGAGCCCATCTCGGAGGGGATGGTCTCGATCCTCGAGCCGTTCATTGACACGATCATCATCTGCACCCTGACAGGTATGGTTATTCTCGCGTCCGGGGTCTGGACCGAAAAGCACCCGACGCTTTTCCAGCGCGCGGACATGGAATTCCTGGACGGCCGGTACGACGACACGGTGGCGGACGATCGTGCTGCATTGTTTACTCACCTGAACTCAATCGGTGGTTCCGACGCCGTGCCGTCATTCACGGGCACGCTCGCGGTGGTGAATGGGCGCTTGCAGCCACCGGACGGTGCGGGTGTGACCCTGATCCACAACCGGTCGATCGCGGAGCGCGTGGAGTACCGCAAAGACGGTGAACTCGTCAATGGCCAGGTCGAGGTTCAGAGCGGGGCGCTGGTCGACGACGGGATCGTGGTGAATGGACACTCGCTGCTGCAGTCGGTCGACCTGACCGCACGCGCATTTACGCGGGGCTGGCTGGGCGAGAGCGGCAAGTTCGTCGTGTCGGTCGGCCTCGTGCTGTTTGCCTTCTCTACCGCCGTTGCCTGGTCGTACTACGGTGACCGGGCCGTGACCTATCTGATCGGTACGCGCTGGCTCATGCCGTATCGGGCCCTGTACGTGGTGGGGTTCTTCATGGCAACGATCATGGATACGTCCATCATCTGGCTGATCTCTTACGTCACCGTTGCGCTCATGACACTGCCCAACCTCGTGTCCCTGCTTTACCTGCATCGTGAGATGAAAGAGACGGTCGGAGATTACTGGCGAAAATTCGATGAGGAACATCCGGAAGGACGCTGACGAGGGCACAACTACCTGGGAATAATATCCGCCCGCATGATTCGCGGAGCAAAAGTCGAGTTTGACCCGTCCGGCGCTTAGGACTCGATCCTTGCAGGGCGATAATAACTGGGGTCGACCTCGATCATTGTGCTGAATCGCCTATAAAAAACTAACCCTCAGAGGTGCTTAAGTTGTTGACAAACGCGAGTATTGTCAAGAATTAGACGGGTCTCCGGGCCCTTGGGGAAGTCCTTGACAAACCTAGGTCGCTTGGACATTCTAGCCGCCTTTGCCGTTCGACACGGCAGGAATTTCTTTGTTCTCAGCCTTGTTAAGACAAGTGTGTCCGAACGCCGGAAAGACCCTGTGTACGGAATACAAGAAGAAAAAGAAATCGGATCGCCAACAAGAGCAACATTCAGGTAGGAACCTCCATGAATCAACTACTGAACCGATGCGTTGGAAGCGCACGATGGACTGCTGTGTTCATCATCGCTTTCGGGTCTATGACCGCGACATCGACCACTCAGGCCCAGTCCCTGGATGAAGTCCTGGGAGTCCGCGCCAACACCACTGAAGCAGGCCGGGTTTCGCAGAAACAGATCGACGGGCTTTCGGAGCAGACGGCTGACCTACTCAGCGACTACAAGCAGGTCATGAAGGTCGTCGACGGCCTGAAGATCTACAACCGTCAACAAGAGAGACTGATCTCGAAGCAGGATGAGGAGATCGGGGAACTCGACAACTCCATCGATAACGTGACCGTGATCGAGCGCCAGAT
>CAVOBC010000478.1:0-3105 GCA_963693635.1 Gammaproteobacteria bacterium
ACTGTTTATATATACAGTATTATTGTTATAAATTACTGATTTTTATACGTAAATTTTACTCAGTTCCATGGAGGCGGCCCAACATGGCGCTAAAGTTCGATGGCGGAAACTACGCGTCAGCCTTCGACAGCAAGCAAATCCAAAAACGTCTCCTTCTGCGCGTCAGTCATCTCATCGAAGATCGGCACCCGCATTTCGGTCACAGGGAAATCAACAAACTCCGGTGACTGGCTCTGCATCGTCGCCGCGATGTTGTGCAAACCGTTGCCTTCTTCGGAACCCGCCATCAGCGGTCCACTCACGGTTTCGGGCCAGTACATCTCTGACGGTTGTACCTCGCCGTAGGGATTCTTCTTGCCGAGTTCGCGCTCGATGGACTCGCGCAACGATTTCTCTCCATCGCGACGTTTCTGGCCACCTTCTTTGCCGTAGAACGCGCCTGACTGATTGCAGATGGCGGCCCAGCGAGCACGAATGTGGAAACCCCGGACCGCGAGGGCTTCCTCAGGCTCACCATCGCCGCCGCTAATCTCGCCGTCCTTAACCAGGATGTAATAGCCACACTTCTCACGCCCTTCAGGCATCAGCCGCGCCGGCGGATGCGTATAGCACTCCGTAAACGCCCACTCAAAGTCCGTCGGCAGATTGGCCGCTTTCAGGATCTTCACGGACGCTGCAGCGCACGCCTCGCCCCATTCCCTTGACCCGAATTCGCCAACTTTCGTGAGTGATGCCATATCGATAACGTACATACAATCTCCACCTAGTTGTATTTGTTTTGTGACCGGTCATTGGTCGCTTGCGGGTTTGACGCAGCATTCTGCCAGACGCCGGATACGCAGAACCAATCCGCAAGCTGATTGACCGGCCGGACCAGACTACATGAACCGTGTCTGCAAGTGGGTCACGACACCCGACAAACCGTTTCCACACCCGAACAAACCCTATGAACAAACCTCTGATTCTGCACGCCATCGCCGCGATCGTTTTCGGCGGTGCTGCCTATGCCCACGCGGGCATCGTCAGCATCACAACCGGCGATGTACTGGTTGGCGACCGAACCGCGAACCTGATGACCAATGGCAACTTCGAGACCGGCCATTCCGGCGGTACGGTCGACAAGCTGGTCGGATGGTGCCTACGGCTGGTGGGGCGACCTGCCAGGGTTCGGCAAGACCGCAGCGCATGGCACGAACATGGTCTATTTCGGCAACTGGCTGACGACGGCTTCCGGTGCCATCTCAATTGCGGCAAACGGCGAAATCAGTGGTATCACCGGCTTCACCCACGCCGAGGGGTATGACCCGGTGGTGCTCGGACAGACTGTAGGCGGCCTGACCGCGGGTGCGAGCTACCTGCTTGATTTCTGGGTCACCGGCGAGGGCAACGGCGGCCCCGGTGGCCACACCGGCGTGTTTGGCCTTGAGATCGACGGCGACACGCGGCATCTGCTGCTGCCGGCGGGAAGCAACAGCTTCGGGCTCGACCAGCGTTATCAGGTTGCGCTCACTGCCGACGCCACCAGCATGGACATCAGCTTCCACAACTGGGGGCACACGACTAACCTCGGGGGCTTTGCGAGCGAGATCGTGCTCGACGATGTCATCCTGAATGCAGACGCACGCGTGCCAGAACCGGGTTTGCTCATGCTCATGAAGAAAAGGGGCTTGCAGAAAATGGCTTATAGTGGCCGATTTCCGAGATGTCCATTGCATCCAAGCGCCTCGCGAACCGTCTATTTTGGCGGGCTAATTGCCCTCGCTCTGATGGCCACGGCGGCAGCCACGTCAATTGCAGCCCCGGCAATTAACGCCCCATCAATAGTAGCCAAAGACATTAAACTGCCGCGCGCGATGGCCTGGAGCGCATACAACCTTGGTACGACCGGCTACAACCAGTCCGTCGCCATCGCCAAGATGCTGAAAGATCGGCACCGTGTGACGCTGCGCGTGATACCCGGCAAGAACGACATCTCCCGCCTGCTGCCCCTGAAAGTGAACCGTGTGCAGTTCGTCGCCAATGGCGTCTCGACCTACTTCGCGCAGGAAGGCACCTTTCAGTTTGCGACGGCAAAGTGGGGGCCGATGCCGATTCGGCTTGTCATGATGTCGGTTGGCCTTTCCAACCAGGCGATTGCCGTAACGGCTGCCTCCGGCATCACCGATATTCGCGGCCTTCGCGGCAAGCGCGTGCCCTGGGTGCGTGGCGCGCCCGCCGTCAACATTTCCACGGAGGCCCTGCTCGCCTGCGGCGATCTGTCCTGGTCTGATGTCACGCGGGTTGAGTTCCCTGGCTACAACGCGATGTGGAACGGCATCATCGACGGACACGTGGACGCGGCGTACGCCACGACCGTCTCCGGGCCTACGCGCAAACTCGAAGCTTCGCCCGATGGTATTCACTGGTTGCCGGTGCCGCATGACGACACCGCCTGCTGGGAGCGAATCCACGACATTGCACCCTACTTCACACCCAACATGGCAACGCGCGGTGCAGCGCTATCAGAAGCACATCCGCACGAAGGGGCCACCTATCCCTACCCGCTGCTGGTCACCCTCGCGAGTCAGGACGCAGACCTCGTCTACAACCTGGTGCATGCGATCCATACGGGCTATGACGACTTCAAGAATGCAGACCCCGGCTCTATTGGCTGGGCATTGGAAAGACAGAAGCTCTCCTGGGTCGTGCCGTTTCACGACGCCGCCGTGGACTACTTCGGAGCGGTCGGCGCGTGGACGGCGGCGCACGACAATCACAACCAGCAGCTTCTTGCGCGCCAGGCGCGATTACAGGATGCGTGGTCTCACATGATGAAACTCGGCATCAGTGCGCCGGAAGACTTTCACACCACCTGGATGAAGCTGCGAGCAGTGCGCCTCCGGGAAGGCGGGTTCGACCCGGTCTGGGAATGAGTCCCTTTGACGCGGTGGCCTTCGGACCGAAAAAGAGGACCAGGAAAGAGGGACCAGGAAAGAGGGACCGGGAAAGAGGGGCCGGGAAAGAGGGGCCGTGGACGAGATCTGGCAGTGAGACATGACCTTGAACGATGACGCGGACGAGAGAGTGACCCTCGGCAAACACCGGGAGACAACCGGACTGTTGGGC
>CAVOBC010000479.1:0-3097 GCA_963693635.1 Gammaproteobacteria bacterium
GCCACGATCGAGGTCCAGGACGCGAAGATGGTGCAGATTAGCGTGCTCAGCGCCCCCGCCCTGGAGGAGACGACGGTCATTCGTTTCTACCCGAATCGGGGACATCGGGACCGCACAGTCGTCGACGGCAAACCGGTATGGTTGCCAAACAACAGCCTCATCAGCCTCGACACATCACTTTCGTCCGTGGGTGATGTGCCGGTACGCGCAGCAGAGACTGCGGAGGTGCGGATTGACAGAGATGAGCCGGTGCGGCTTCGCATCTTCGTCGATCGCAGCATAGTTGAAGTGTTTGTCAATGACCGTCAGTGTGTCGCGACGCGCGTGTACCCCACGCGTGACGACAGCACGCACGTCTTCATGCGCGCTCAAGGCGGTAATGCCCGGATCGCTGACTTGTGCGTTTACGACATGGCGTCAATCTACGACTGAGCGGCGCGTCGATTGGCAAGGCGACGTGACATCAACCAGGTTCGCTTGACCTGAAGGGTTTGTAGCGGCTGCTCCGGACGATTGTCGGGGCAGCAATCACGAACGGCATGGGGCGTGATTTATGCGACAACCAAGAAATGTGCTGGTTGTGCCATTCAGGCAAACCCCGACCGGCATCCAGTATCTGCTCTTGAAGCGTGCGTCCGGTCAGTACTGGCAATTTGTCGCGGGCGGCGTCGAAGACGAAGAGTCGACGGGCCAGACTGCGGCACGCGAGGCTGCAGAGGAGATTGGCGTGGCGGGTCAGCCGTTCGCTCTGTCCTCCATCGCCGCAGTGCCGAAGATCCACTTTGACGCCAGTGCAAGTTGGCCAGACGACGTCTTCATCGTTCGGGAATACGCTTTTGCTATCGACGTCGGCGACGCACAGATCACGCTCTCGGATGAACATAGCGCGCACGGGTGGTGCGCTTACGACGAGGCTGCAGATCTCCTCAAGTGGGACAGCAATCGTACCGCCATGTGGGAACTTCGTGAGCGGATGAAGGCACGGATACGGCTCCTCTGACCGCTGTTGGAACGTCCACATCGAAATCGATGCGCGCTCAGAACTCGCTGCTATTCTTGAATGATTACGTCGGTTGATACCTCTCCTTTGGGCCTTTGGGCCTTTGGGCCTTTGGGTTTGTGTCTTCGGCCTTTGGTTTCTGGGTAGAGTTGCTGCGTGGCGCTTTCGAGTAGACCTTTCGCGTAGACCTGTCGAGGCGCTTGCAGGTAGAGAGGGCGATCTCCTACGGTTCGGGCGCGTCCCTCATTCAAAGGAATTGACAGGTATGCAGCGATCAGATGACGAGCGAAATCAGACTTCCAGCGCAGGGCTGCAGCCGTCCTCGCCGCCGTCATAGCAGTGGCCTCGATGCTTCCGGCGTTCGCCCAGGGCGCCCATGGCCGTCGTGATCTAGGCCGACCTTAATGTCGCCTGGCTCGTGCTGTGCGGCAGCCTCGTGTTTTTCATGCAAGCGGGCTTCGCGCTGCTCGAGACCGGCCTCTCCCGCGCCAAGAATGCCGCGAACGTGATCATGAAGAACTACACGGATGTCTGCGTGGCAAGCGTGGTCTTCTGGCTGATTGGCTACAGCATGTTCACCCGAACCGTGCTCGAGACCCTCGAGGATGGCAAGGCGCGGGTTGCGCCACCCCTCAACGCGGGCAACTACCAGAGCGCATTGAACGGCATCTACATCGCGCTCTGCGACAGCTACGGTCCGGTGAAGTCGGATCGGTTGCTGAGCGACAGCATGAAGAAAGTAGATGCCAGCAAGTTCGGCCGCGCCTATTCACCGACGAACTTTCTGTAGGCCGAGGTGCGTGCGGACTGCCTCGTCGCGTGACTGACCGACGGCCTCGACGGCCGCCGTCGCCCCACCCTTGCCGCGCCGATCCGTTTTGCTTGCCGGACGAGCGTCCCACTGCCGCGTGGACTGTGGTTCGTCTGCGCTGCACGCTTGGCTTTGACCCGAATCTGACTTTGCAGACCCGCGATGGTGAGACCCCGCTTGCCCTCGCGAAGTGTTTAAGTAAAGGTGCGGCAATCAAGCTGTTAACGGAACGCCCATGACCTTTTTTGCTATCGAGGAGATCTTTCTCGACGTCAGCGACCTTGCGAGGTCCCTCGCGTTCTACCGGGATCGGTTGGGAATTCCCGTCGTAGGCGAGACTGCCGAGCGCGCGTATCTGCAACTTGAACGCAGTCATGTGGTGCTGCAGCTTGCTGGCAGCGGCCGCCATCAGGGCGGCGGCCCCATGCACTTTGCGTTCACGGTTACCGAGGAAACGTTCGACGAGGTATTTGCCGCCGTTAACGATGGTCAGGTGTTTCTTCGCGGCCCGATGGGCGAGCGCGGCAAGGGCAGGGCACTCTTTATGCTGGACCCGGATGGCAACGAAACCGAGGTCAATACGCGGTATTTATACGGGCAGCCGACACGCTGATGGGCGAACAGTCGCATCTCGTTGCGAGCAACCTGAAATCCCTCGCACAGGCAAAGGCTTGCCTTGATTGAGTTGCCTGATTGAATTGGATTGTTGCGGGTGTTGATACGGATGCGTCCGCGCGGTTCGCGCCACGAGATGCTGTGCGACCGTGACGATGGATCGAGCGAACGCATCGATCTCGGCCCGTCGTTGCCGTTTCACGACGTCGCCCACTTCGTGGCCGAGACCCGCCTGGGTTTAAAGGGCGGCTACTTCGGCAATCTGGCGGGCGGCATGTCCGCGCGCGATCTCGCGGACCCGGCGGTCATCAGATCGCTGCCGAGCGAGGCGTATGTTGCCGAGATCTGCGCCCGCGCTGTTGGTGCGCTCGCGACCGGCGCGTGCCGGGTTGCGCAATTCGGCGAACTCGTCGGTCTGGAACTCGAAGGCATGTCGATCGATGTTGCGGCGACGCCGGGTCTGGCACCCCTGGGGAGGAACGACGCCCCCGCATGCGAGGCGCTTGCGTCAGAACTCCTGCTTGAATTCAACGCGCTTACAGCACGCTATCGCGCGCTCGCCGATGGTGAGTTTCTGGAACTCGAATATTGAACATCAGGGGTGCGTTCAGGCTACCGGCCCTCTGGCTAAGGGCTCTCTTGGCTAAGGGCTCTTTTTGGGCTGAAGGCTC
>CAVOBC010000480.1:0-3096 GCA_963693635.1 Gammaproteobacteria bacterium
GGGCGAGGCCAGTCGTCGGTCGGGACGCAGTCCCTGTGCAGCTCCCGGAACCAGGCCTTGATTCGAATAACGAGCCACAACGCGCCCGAATGCAGACGACATGCACGTGTCGTCAAAAGCCATCGGTTTGATATCTTCGCCGCGCATGATACTTGCTTCGGTATTGTCGACCCGCGAACGAAATGACACATAGACACCCGCGTCCTCCGGGTCGCTCGCGAGGAAAGCGAGCGCCGCCATGAGGTTTATCGACGCATCTGACTGCGGATGGTCCGGTGGATAAAAAGCGCCGGTGAAACACACCGTCTTCGTCCAGTCCGCAGACAGGACGACCGCCGCGGCGACCGACCAGGCCATCGTATCCGTGCCATGGGTCACGAGCACCGCGTCGATCGCAGGGTCTGCCTGCGCGTCGGCAATACCATGAGCGATGGTGAACCAGTCTACCGGCCCCAGGTCTTCCGAATGGTTGGATAAGACCGGCCGCGCGACCGTCACCACGCCGAGTTCGCCTGCGGCGTCCTGAACTATCCGCTGAAGCCGTCCGGCCGATTCGTCCACGAGAGGCGTGTCCGCTTCAAACACAGACCCGATCGTGCCCCCCGTCGTTATCACCGCAATCTGCAAAATCAACTCCTCGACAATCAGTCCCCTGTCCCAGTTGGGCGGGCTGTGTCTATACTGGCTTTCCAGTAGGTATATCAGCACACACAAAGGTGCGGACCGGGCCTGCTCACTCGCAGGCCCAGAAAATAAAGCAAAATCAAAGAGAGCACAGCATGGAATTTGGCGTACAAGTAAACGTTTATCGCACCAATTGGGACGACGTGAAAGCGTCGGTCGAAGCCATGGATGCGGGCCCCTGGGACAGCGTGTGGTTCGCCGACCATTTCATTCCGCCCGGCGCCAACCACGATCAGGAAGCACTGACCGCTTTTGAGGGTCTGTCCGCGATCGCGTTTGCCGGTGGCATGACCAAAACGTTGCGCCTCGGCAACCTTGTCCTTGGCAACACCTACCGCAACCCGGCGCTTGTCGCCAAGATAGCCGGCACGATCGACACCATGAGCGAGGGGCGTTTCACCCTTGCAATCGGGGCTGGCTGGTACAAGCGCGAACACGAGGCGTACGGCTGGACCTTTCCATCCATGAAGGAACGCCAGGATCGATTTGAAGAGGCCTGCGAACTGTTGCGGAGCCTGATCCACAACACCGACCCGGTGGACTTCAAGGGCAAATATTACGACATCGACAAGGCACGCCTGTCTCCCGGTTCATACGATGCGGCCAAGCCGATCCCCATCATGGTCGGCGGCACCGGGCCCAAGCGGACCCTGCGCACACTCGCCAAGTATGGCGACGTGATGAACCTCGACGGCTGGGCCGGCGGCGGCATGTCACTTGAGTACTATCAGCACAAAGCTGCGATCCTCGACCAGCATTGCGAGGACGTGGGCCGTGACCCGGCCGAGATCCGGCGCACCCTATTAATGCCCTGCTACATCACGGACGAAAAGGAACGCATCGAGCGCATCCAGAGCACTCTGGGGGCGGGCACGGTGGCCGGATCACCCCAGTACATCATCGATCGCATCGGCGAATTTGCCGACGCTGGCATCGCCGAGGTGATGTTCGGCGGCATACACTCAGGCAATACCGATCTGCTCTCACAATTTGAGACCGAGATCCTCTCGGCGTTCAAGTAGGCAGCGATCCCGCCGCACTTCATTCAGTCCCGCGAGACGCCTGACCTGGTCGCAACCGGCGTCAGGGCCGCCGCAACATCGGGTCTACATGATCCCAGGGCAGCTTCGCGTCCTCAAAGACAACCATCTCGGGCTTGAACAAAGACGGATCGTCCAACGACGCCGCGCGGAAAGAAGAAAAGGTGCGGCAGCTTGGTCGTCTTCTTGCAGATTCGGGCTGCCGCACGTGCCGCAGAGACCGCTGCGCGCCGTGTTGCCAGAATCCGCCTGCATGTCATAGAAGGTGAGTTCACCCTCAAGCCGCGTCGCGTCAACCGTCACCGCGAATGCCGCGGCATGGCCGGCGCGGAGATGCGCTGGCACTGCCGGCAATGTCAGATCAACGTGAACTCGGGCACCGAGCTTGTCTGATATCGAATTGCACTGCAGGCGCAACCACCGCTCAGATCATTGGCAGACATCCGGCTCACCCGCTCCCGAGCTGATCGCCAACCGCGAGCCCGGAGCGGGCGGCGTATTCGGCCGCCGGTTCCTTGCCGGCGTCGCCGCGCACGCGTCCGACCCGGACCGAGCCCCCCGCGAGCGCAATCACCATGCCCTTGTCGTCGATCGCAGCGACGGACCCGGCAGCACCATCAACCGCAGCTTCGAGGCGGGCGTCAAACAACTTCAACGATTGCTCGCCATGTTTAACGTGGGCACCCGGTTGCGGGTCGCAACCCCGAATCAGACGATCAACGACAGCAGCCGCTGCGCTGAGATCGATCGCGGCGTCCGCAGCACTAACGAGCCCCTGATGCGTGGCTTTGGCTTCGTCCTGGGTCCACGGCGCAGCGGTGCCAGCATCAATGGCAACGACCGCTTCGACCATCGCGTCGACCCCAAGCGGGCCCAGCTTGTTGAAAAAGAGCGTGCCGGTCGTGTCCTCCGGACCGATTTCAACGCCGCCCTTCTGAACCACCACCTGACCCGTGTCGACACCGGTGTCAGGCACAAAAATGCTGACGCCGACTTCGGGCTCACCATCGATGATCTGCCACTGCAGGGCGTTTCCGCCACGATAGCGAGGCAGCAGGGACGGGTGATAACAGATGCTGCCATGCGTCGGCGCGTCGGTCATCTCAGGCGGCAGGAAGTACGTGAACGAGGCCATGACATTGAGATCAACACCCAACTGCTCATAGTCGGCAAGTGCAGCGGCGATGGGCTCGCCCGTCTTTTTCTTGAAGTAGCGCCGCTGGAAAACGGCCAATCCCAGTTCGCGGGCGCGTGCCGCGAGCTGATCCGGCCGACTCCCGTCTTCTGGTGCGTAGACCGCTGCAATCTCATGTCCCGCTGCAAGCAGTCTGTCAATACAGTCAACGGCAACGGGTGCCTGACCAAAGATTGC
>CAVOBC010000481.1:0-3070 GCA_963693635.1 Gammaproteobacteria bacterium
GCCGAGACCAAAAGCACACGAATCCAAAACGAATCGCACGCTGCGAGACAAGCCTATTTCGAGCAGGGCCAGAAGCGCGCATTAGCGCTCGGCAATCGCGGCCCGCTACGCTTCAATGCGGACGGATCCATCCACGATGACATCATCGAGGCGTACTGGAAGTACGGCTTCTATGTGCTCGAAGGCGTGGTCGGCAACGAAGAGCTTGAAGAGCTCCGATCAGACTTCGCCCACGTTCTCGATCACGCACCCGCGGCGCCGGGATCGGCGGTCGACAACAAGGGGCGACCCGCCATCAATGCCCCGTTCGAGCGGGTCAACTTTCAGTTCGCCAAACCCCTGTCAGACCCCATGGGAGGCACAGGCGCAGCAAACGGACGATACCAGGTCAAGATGGCCGAATTGACGCCGGACGCCGCCGCCCCTGCGCAAACAATTCTGCAGATCAACGGCAACCTGCAACTCATGGACTCGTGCCTGCGCCTTTACGGCCAACCCCATCTGCTCACCGTCGCTGAAGCACTGAACGGTCCCGACTTTACACCCTTTACCGATGCCATATGGGTCAAGGAGCCGGGCCTCGGCGCTGCCGTTTCCTGGCATCAGGACGGCACCACGCACTGGGACAATCCGGACCTAGACAGTGGCACCCACGGCTTTAACTTCATGGCGCAGCTCTATCGAACCACGCCGGGAAACGCCCTCTGGATCATGCCCGAAACCCACGATCTCGGCAGAATCGATATTCGTCAGCGGGTCGCAGACAACGATGGTTCAGATCACCTGCCGGGCGCCGTACCGCTCGTGTCCGAAGCGGGTGACGTTGCCGTCTGCAGCCGCCAGATGCTGCATTGCTCCTTTCCCAACGGCTCGCCCGACCGCCGGGTAACCTTCGTCTTTGGCTTTCATCGACGGCGCTCAGTCATGGGCGTCAAGGGCTGGGACTTTCGCAAGAGCGAACCGGTGCTTTACGACGATGAACGCGTCAACGAGCGCTGCCGCGTCATCTCGCTTGCGATTGACGCCCGCGCCCAGCACTTTCCGGATGAACCTCGCTACACCTATCAGCCGCAAGTGGATGAGATCGAAGCGAATCGCTGGAACGAGGAGACCCGCGAGACCGTTCTCAAGGACTACAACCTGCGAGATCTTGGGATCTAGCGACCGGGGACAACCTGCCCGCAGGCTATGCGGGAGTTCACGTTCGCCTCCGAGTCGTCAATAGGGTTCCACGTTCCAAGTCGCGGGGCCATGAATGGGATTTCACGTTTTCACGAGCCATGAATGGAAGTTCACGTTCGCTTCGCGAGCCGTGAATAATCGCCTATCGTTGCAGCATTCCCTCAGCGACCAGGCGCGTGCGGCCACCCACCTCCACGCGAAATGCCTCACCAACATCCAGCCCGCCGTCAGTCGCCAGGCGCGCACGAAGATAAAGTTGCGACGGCCTGCCGATCTCGTAGCCCTGCCCGACAAGAATGTCGACGGGCCCGTCACCCAAAAGCGCGTGCTGTCGCAGGTACGCGGCAAGACAACCATTGGCGCTCCCGGTTGCCGGGTCTTCACCAACACCGAGTTCCCTCGCAAACATGCGACAGCCCAGTTGTTGGTCCGCCGTGTACCCATCGGGTGCAAAGACAAGCAAACCTTCTGACAGAGATCCACCGCCCGGGCGGGCTGCAACCAGCTCTGCGTGACTGACGAGCGGAACCATCAGGAACGGAATCCCGGTCGAGACGATCTGGCATGGCGCATCGGCCCGAATACCGGCGACATCGATGCCCAGTTCCGCCGCGACATCCGCCGCCGCAACCTCGTCGCGAAAGTCCGGTGCAACCTGTCGCATCCACAGCACGCCATCATCGCCAAAGGTCACCGTGATCTTGCCGACCCCCAGATTCAGCGTGACCGCGGCGGCGCCATCGGCCGCGTCCCGCAACAGAAAAGCCGTGCCCAACGTTGGGTGACCGGCAAACGGCAGCTCGGTCGTTGGGGTGAATATGCGCACGTCAAACCCCGCGTCGCTGCTGCCACCGCCCACAAAGGTCGTCTCGGAGAAATTGAACTCACGCGCAATCTGCTGCATCTCCTCGCTCGAGATCGCGAATGCGTCAAACACAGTTGCCAGTTGATTGCCCGCATAGGGCCCCTCGGCAAAGACGTCGGTTATACAGAATCGGTTACTGGCCACATCAGCCTCCAGGTTAGTTCATTCTCGCCGCTTCTTTGGGCCAGAGTCGCACACTCGTCGTTTGTTACGATGCCGGGCGATCCGGTTCATTCTGCGCCGGGCGCCAATCGGACTTGCTCCGCAAGGAATCACCATGGCTGACGACTAGTTCGACAAGTACGCACAGCTCCGATTCGAACGTCGGGACCCCGGCATCCTGATCATTACCATCAACCGCCCCGAAGCAATGAACGCGACCGACGCCCCGCTGCACAACGCCCTCTCGCGCATCTGGCTCGACATTGACGACGACGACGCCACGCGGGTCATCGTCATCACCGGCGAGGGCCGTGTATTTTCCGCCGGCGGCGATCTCGAATGGATTCAGGGCATGGTGCAGAACTATGAGGGCATGAACGCGGCCTTCCGCGAGGCGGGTGACATCGTCTATCGCATGACCCAGTGCTCAAAGATCATCATTTCAGCGATCAACGGTGTCGCCGTCGGCGCAGGCCTCGCGGTCGCCCTGATGGCAGATATCAGCCTGATCGCGGAAGAGGCGCGCATCACCGACGGGCACATTCGTCTGGGCGTCGCGGCCGGCGATCATGCCAATATCATCTGGCCGCTGCTCTGCGGGCTGGCCAAAGCCAAGTATTATCTGCTCACCGCCGACTTTATCGACAGCAAGACGGCCGACCAGATCGGGCTCGTCAGCAAGTCTGTGCCCGCTGCAGATCTGATGGATTAAGCCTTACGCGTCGCGAACAAGATCGCCCGCGGACCCCAGGACGCAACCCGGTGGACCAAGCGTGCGCTGAACCTCTGGGTAACCCAGGCCGCACCGGCGTTCGATGCGTCCCTCGCCTTTGAGATGCTGAACTTCATGGGACCGGACCC
>CAVOBC010000482.1:0-3052 GCA_963693635.1 Gammaproteobacteria bacterium
GAAATGCCAAGAGTAAAACGGGGTGTAACCGCCCATCGCCGCCACAAGAAAGTACTGAAGCAAGCCAAGGGTTATTACGGTGCGCGTTCACGCGTTTACCGCGTTGCCAAGCAAGCCGTCACCAAAGCGGGCCAGTATGCGTATCGCGACCGCAAAGTCAGGAAACGCATGTTCCGCGGTTTGTGGATTCAGCGCATCAACGCCGCCGCTCGCGAGCACGGCTTGACCTACAGCCGGCTCATTAATGGTCTGAAGAAAGGCAACATCGAGATCGACCGCCGCGTGCTTGCCGATCTAGCTGTTCACGAAAAGGAGGCATTTGCCGCCATCGTTGTGCAGGCCAAGGCCTCGATCGCGGCATAGCCGGTTGTGGACCTGCCACTTGTCACAACCGAAGCGCTTGCCGAGATAGGGGCAGCGACCGACGAGCGTGCGCTCGATGGGGTGCGCGTGAAGTATCTCGGCAAAAAGGGCTCGCTGACGGCGCTGCTTAAGGGCCTCGGCAGTCTGGACCCGAGCGAACGAAAGACCGCGGGGGCAAGCATCAATGCGGCCAAGGGCCAGGTCCAGGACGCAATCGCGGCGAAGAAAGACCACCTCGCAAGGCTGCAGCTAACGAGTCAACTCGACGCGGAAGCCATCGACGTGACCTTGCCAGGTCGAAACGGTGACAGCGGTGGCCTGCATCCGGTGACGATGGTCATCCGCCGCATCTCGGCATTTTTCCAGTCCGTTGGTTATCAGGTCGTGGAAGGCCCCGAGATTGAGGACGACTATCACAACTTTGAGGCGCTGAATCTGCCGCCGCACCACCCGGCGCGCGCGATGCATGACACGTTCTACTTTGACGCCCAGACCCTGCTGCGTACCCACACATCGCCAGTTCAGGTGCGCGTGATGGAATCGCAGCAGCCGCCGATACGCATCATTTGCCCTGGCCGGGTATATCGACGCGACTCGGACCTGACCCACACGCCGATGTTTCATCAGATCGAGGGCCTGGTGATCGACCGCGAGGCGAGCTTCGCGGATCTCAAGGGCACCATCATCGAGTTCCTGCGCGTCTTCTTTGAGAAGGACCTGAACGTGCGGTTCCGCCCGTCCTACTTCCCCTTTACTGAACCGTCTGCAGAAGTAGATGTGCAGTGCGTCAATTGTCTGGGCGATGGCTGCCGGGTGTGCAGTCAGACCGGCTGGATTGAGATTATGGGATCAGGCATGGTGCACCCCAATGTGTTGCGAGCATCCGGCATCGATCCTGAGGAGTACACGGGTTTCGCCTTTGGCATGGGCCCGGATCGCATGGCGATGTTGCGCTACGGGGTCAACGACCTGCGACTCTATTTCGAAAACGACCTGCGTTTCCTGCGTCAATTCGCCTGAGGACTGCCGGTGTCTGCCTCGATAACGCCGGTCATACTTTGCGGCGGCAGCGGCACACGTCTGTGGCCCTTGTCGCGCGACAACTATCCCAAGCAACTGCTTGCGCTCGGACGCGAACGAACCCTCGTTCAGCAAACGCTTATGCGGGCGGCGCACGTTGCTGGTGACACAGCTATCGAGATCATTTGTGGCGAAGAACATCGCTTTCAGATAGCCGAGCAACTGCGTTTGCTCGATGGTGTGAGCGCCAACATCATTTTAGAGCCAGTCGGCCGCAACACGGCCCCCGCCATTGCGCTTGCAGCCCTGCGGGCGGCGCCGGAGACGCTGCTGCTGGTGATGCCATCAGACCATGTGATCGATGATGTCGACAGATTCGGTGATGCCGTTGAGGCCGGCAAAGCGCTTGCGCAGGCGGGTTCTCTGGTGACGTTTGGGCTCGTGCCTGATCGGGCCGAGACGGGCTACGGCTACATTCGATCGGGAGAACCGCTCGAAGGTGGCTTTCGCATCGCCCGGTTTGTTGAGAAGCCTGACAGGCAAACCGCTGAGGAATTTGTCGCCTCAGGCGCATACCTGTGGAACAGCGGCATCTTCCTCTTTAGGGCGGATGCTTATCTCGCAGAGTTGTCCGCGAACGAGCCGACTATTGTGGAGGACTGTCGGGAGGCCCTCGCTGGATTGCGTGCGGACCTCGATTTTCTGCGCCTGGATGAGTCCGCCTTTTCGCGCTGCAAATCCGTGGCTGTCGATCGTGCCGTGATGGAACGGACAGCCCGCGCGGCCGTGGTGCCCCTTGAATGCGACTGGTGCGATCTTGGATCGTTTGAGAGCCTGTGGGAATTCAGTCGCCATCGCGCTGACGGTGACGGCAACGTGGTAACGGGCGACGTCTACCAGCGCGAGTCCAGAGACAACTTCATCGAGGCGCAGCACCGGTTGGTTGCTGCCGTCGGTGTTGAAGGTCTGACGATTGTCGAGACCGCCGATGCCGTGCTGGTGGCGGACCGTGGGCGCAGCCAGGAGGTGCGCGCACTGGTTGAGCAACTGAGCGCGGAAGGACGTGATGAGGTGGTCAATCACCGCCGCATTTACCGGCCGTGGGGCTATTACGAGACCATTGATGTCGGTGACGGATTTCTGGTCAAGCATCTCCAGGTGAACCCGCAGGCGAGTTTGTCATTGCAGTACCACGAGCATCGCGCGGAGCACTGGGTTGTCGTTGCCGGGACTGCTCACGTGCGTCGCGGTGACGACGAATTTGATCTGATGGCGAATGAGAGCACTTACATTCCGCTCGGTAGCCAGCATCGTCTGTCCAATGTCGGTGACGCGCTGCTGCATCTGGTTGAAGTGCAAACGGGTGAGTCCCTTAGCGAAGATGACATCGTCAGGCTTGACGACACGTATGGTCGCAAGTGATGTCGCCCGCGGCGCGAGGGAAAGTTGATGGCAACGTGTGCGACGTGCGACAAGCGAACTTGATGCGGAAACTACCAGATGGTGGCTCGAGGAGAAATCGATGAAATTCAGTGAAGCCTGGCTGCGGGAGTATGTTGACCCCGCGCTCACGACTGAAGAACTGGTGGAACAGCTCACGATGGCCGGACTGGAGGTCGAGGGCTTCGAACCCGTCGCGGGCGACTTTGAGGGCGTGATTGTTGCCGAG
>CAVOBC010000483.1:0-3045 GCA_963693635.1 Gammaproteobacteria bacterium
CACATTCCTCTACACGTAAAAAGTTCTCACCTTGAACATAAAATACCCGTACTGGAGGAGCTTTTGGGGTTGGATATTAGATGGATATTTCTCTGTGCAGCGCATTTTTACTGGTCTACCTCCCCCTCCTAAGCGGAGGGTCACAGGTTCGACTCCTGTTCAGGGCACCAATATGGTTGCCTGGGAAATCCGAGGATGTCCGAGACAGTCCACGAACTATACTTAACCTCCTGTTTTTAATGAGTTAATGGATACGTAAATCATCCGATAGTGTCCAGCAACGTCCACTTTCATCCGGACTCACCAGGGGTATATTTGGGGTAACCAATCTGAGCTACGAACATGTCGCTGACTGCCATTCACGCACGTTCCGCCAAACCCCGCGAAAAGGACCACAAACTCTTCGACGAGAAAGGTATGTACCTTCTCGTCAAGCCGAACGGCGCAAAGTACTGACGGCTGAAATACCGAGTTGCAGGCAAGGAGAAGACACTCGCACTGGGAGTCTACGACCCAGGCGATGACGGCGTCTCGCTAGCCACCGCGCGACGGCGGCGAACTGAAGCCCGCCAACTACTCGATCAGGGTCTGGATCCCGGACTCGAGCGAAGGAAACGGAAACTCGCCGCAAGAGCGAGAGCGAGCACGCTCTTCCAGGATATCGCCCGCGACTGGATCGACATCAAGTCGGGGCAATGGAGCGCGCGCCAGACCCATGACGTGGCTCACTAAATGGGAAAGGACATTTTCCCGCACATCGGCGCAATCCCAATCGCCGAGATCAACACCGTGCTGCTCAGACCTGTCATCAATCGAATCCAGAATCGGGGCGCCTACGAGATAGCCCGCAAGCACCGCCAACGGTGCAGTGCGGTGTTCAGGTACGGCATGTCCCTGGGAGTCTGCCAGGCGGATCCAGCGGAAAACCTCAAAGTGGTCATGGTGAAGCCGGCAGCACAGAACATGCCCGCGCTGAGCGAGAAGGAGTTCCCCGAGTTCATGCGCAAAATGCGCGCCTCCAGAAACCAAAATCTAACCTGGTTCGTAATTGAGCTATTGGCCCTCACGTTCGTCTCCTCGACGAAGGCAGGTCGGCAGCCACTCGCCGCCACATGCTCAAGGCAACGCGGCCCAAGTGCGCGCTCCAACCCGAAAGCCTAACATCGAGCCAGCTCGATTAACGCCGCCACGATCTCTATTCTGCACAGAGCCACCAACCCAACCCTCCCGGAGCAACACATGATCACCGGAATGCCGCGCATAGCCATTGCCTCGTCAGACTTTCACAGCATGGTCACGTTCTTCGCCGAGACGATGAGCGTGCCTGTCATCGATATCTCCGAAAGCAGCGTCGACAGCCTGGGAGCAAGCCTCGGCATGTGCGTACCCGCTGGCGGCAGCAACATCGAGCTGATGTCGCCCGCCACGCCCGCGGCACCGCTCGCGCAGAGCCTGCAACGCTTTCTCGACCGGCACGGCGAGGGACTGTTTGCCCTGATGCTTGAAGCCGCCGATCCCAACGCTGAAGCGGACGCGCTCATTGCTCGCGGCATGAAGGTGCTGCCACTGATGCCAGACGCGAGCGGCAGGGACATCCACCCGAGCTCAACACACGGCGTACTGATCCGCGTCTACCCGACCGGCTCATTCAAGGGAACCATGCAGGATCAGGGTGACCTGTCGGGCATTGAGCGGGTCATCGTCGCCGTGTCGGATGTCGACCAGGCGAGTTCAACGTGGGGAGTGGGCCTCGGATTAGCCGCCGACGCGGCGCAGACAGACAGTCAACGCGGCATACGCTCTGTCATCATCAGACCGCCAGCCGGCGGGGTCATCGAGCTGGCGGAACCGGTTGATGCATCAAAGCCGTTTGCACAAGCGTTGCAGACGCAGTTGGACGACCGCGAGGGCATGTTCTGCCTCGTCCTCAAAGGCCGGGACCTGCCAGCAACTGAACGCAGGCTTGCGGACGCTGGCATAGCGTTTGAGCTTGGGGAAGACGCGCTCACTGTGATGGCGTTTGGCACGCGCATCCGCGTCGAGGGCTAATTAGTTCTTGTCCCAGAAGTCCGTTCTGGGACGGGCACTGGCGCGCGGTGCAGGGATGCACGGCCATTTTCCGCAGGCCTCTTTTCTGCTTGAAGGTACGAGGTTTTTTTGCAAACCGACTCCCAAGAATTGTCAGGATCACAATTTTGGGGGCAGGAACTAATCAATCGCCAATCTTGCGCGGCGGGAACTGGCGATAGGGTCGTGCCGCAAGCGCATCCGCATCCAGCTCAATCCCAAGCCCGGGTGTTTGCGGCAGTTCGATATATCCGTCCTCCACTTCAAATGACGACTTCGCGATTTCTCTGCCGAAGTCTTCGAAGTTGACGAAATACTCGGTGATGATGAAGTTCGGCATGACCGCGGAGGCCTGCAGCGTCGCCGCGAGACCCACGGTAGTACTGTTGTAATTGTGGGGCGACACGGCGACGAATTCGGTCTCCGCCATCGCTGCAATCTCTTTTAGTTCCAGGATGCCGCCGACGTTGCAAACGTCCGGGTTGATGATGTCAGCCGCACGCGCTTCGAACACGCGCCGAAAATCGAACTTGGTGTAAAGGGCTTCGCCCGTGACCACTGGAATGCGCGTCTCCCGCCGGACCTCGGCGAGCGCGGTAAGATTCTCGGCCAGCACCGGCTCCTCAAACCAGTACAGTTCGGCAGACTCGATCCCCGCCGCAATCCTTGCTGCATGCATCGGCGCAAGCCGTCGGTGCATCTCGATCAGCAGGTCGACGTCCGGACCGACGCGGTCACGCACCGCCAGCACATTCTCAATGCTCTGCCGCTCCACCGATTTGTCGACAAAGGTTCGCCAGGGCCCCGGCACCGGGTCAAACTTCATGGCCGTGAAGCCGCGCTCGACCATCGATGCGGCCTTGTCCGCCAGTTCTGCGGGCGTCTTCGCGCCACCCGACCAACCATTGGCATACACGCGAAGTCGGTCACGACATTGCCCCCCGAGCAGCGCATGCACCGGCAGACCCGCGATCTTGC
>CAVOBC010000484.1:0-3041 GCA_963693635.1 Gammaproteobacteria bacterium
CGGGTGGGGCAATTACGAGCTGATCGACTGGCACAATCACTGCGAAGGGCTCTATGAACTCGTTACCCATGCGCGGGTGCTTGACGTCATCGGCGATCTGCTCGGCGAGACGTTGATCCTGCGGCGGTGCCACCTCTTTGCCAAGTTGCCGCATGATGGCATGCGCGTTTCCTGGCATCAGGATGCAAGCTACTGGCCGCTCAGCCCCAGCAAGGTGGTCTCCGGCTGGCTCGCGATCGACGATTCTGATGACGCGAATGGCGCGATGCAGGTTCGGCCGGGTTCGCACCTCGCAGCCCAGGTGCCGTTCGCGGACAGCGATCCGGATGAACGGAACGTGCTGAACCAGACCGTGCCAAATCCGGACGATTACGGAACGGCGAAGTCGCTGATCCTTAAGGCAGGCGAGATGTCGTTGCACAGTGACTGGACGTTGCACGGTTCCGAACCGAATAGTTCCGACCGGCGACGTTGCGGTCTTGCCATGCGTTTTCTGTCGTCTGATGTCCGGGCCTTCAACGGTTGGAATGAAGACTCTGTCATCTGCCGCGGGCACGACGAGTCTGGGCACTGGGCCAACAATCCGCGCCCCGCGGGCGACTCGATTCCGGCGCGACCACCGCGTTGAACTGACGTTTGCAGGCCACGTTTGCAGACCAAGAGCGTGGGTTAGCCCGGGCCGTGCCCATAGGCGCTTGTACCGCGCACTGTCAGCACTTGTGATCGCATTCCGTCGATCCTCTGCCGATGGCCCCGTGCCAGATCAGCTTGCGAGATCCCCTCTGTTGCAGTCGACCCGCGATCTTCGACCGATTCCAGTTGAAACGCCCCTCTTTACCACAAGAGCACGACTCGGGCGTCAATGAAGGAATGAGCGAGGCCGAGTGACGGGCGACCCTCGATGGTGCCGGTACTGCACAAATGGTTCTGCATAAATGATGGAGATCGAGGGAAAGAAAATGGACGCGTGAACCTGCACACCCCGAAGGCGTGACTAAGCTCATAGGAACGGCTGGAAAGCTGGAAGTGTCAGCCGCAAAACAGAACGCTCGATTCTGTGCGAGGTTCCTGGGAAGGGGGGTCTCCTGACACCGGCGAGAGGGGATCGAGATGACACAGTTAACTGCATGGCTAAGTGCGGCGTTGCTTGCGCGAGGTCGCGACCCCGATGTGCCGGACGACGGGCACGGACGCAGGGCCTATGAGCACGTGGTTCCGCTTGCCTTCCTGGGTGTCTATTGCCTCATCTGCGTGGGGCTACTCGTCGAGTGATCGGCTGCGTTCGGGCAAGACGCCCGCCAAACCACACACCCCGTGACTCTCCTCTCATCAGAAGTTAAGCGTAAGAGGCCATTCATCAGAGGCGATTCATCAGAGGCCGTGCGTTAGACTATGGGCGAAAACCGAGCGCCCTCGGACCCAATTGATCCGCCTGATTCACCAGGTTATATGCCAGCTTGATCCAGTCGCAGATGTACTTGCGCGTATCCCGGGGATCGATCATCTCTTCGAGCTGAAACTTGTTAAGGGGCCCAACCGGGCCGCGTGCGCTTTCAATGCGTGCCTCAATCTCCGCGCGCAACGCCGCCGGGTCGTCAGCCTCCGCTAGCTGGCGCTTATACGCCGCTTCGATGCCGCCCTCGGGCGGGATTCCGCCTGCATCCGCTGCCGGCCACGCCACGCGCATGGACGGCCGGGATCGCGGGGTTGCGTAATTGTTGCCCGCCACGCCGAAGCTTCGGCGCATCAAGACCGTGAAGACGGGCACGTTCATCTGAGCAAACGCGACCATCCACTCGCCGCCCTTGCGGATCGTGCCGGCGATCTCGTGCTCAAGTCCCACCGCAAAGCCAGGATTGTCGATGAGGTTAAGCACCGGTATGTGAAAGAGGTCGCAGACGTCGAGATGCCGTTTGAGCTTGTCGCAACCGTCGGCCGTCAACGCGCCGCCATTGACGTGTTGGCTGTCGGATCCAATGACGCCTACCGGATGCCCATTGAAACGGACAAAACCGGTGATCTGATCAGTGCCCCACAGGGACCCGACCTCGAAAAAGGAGTCCTTGTCGGCGACGAGGCGAATCGCACGCCGCATGTCAAAGGTCGTGATCCGTTTCCGGGGGATGAGCGTAAAGAGCTCCTCTTCCCGGCGATCAACCGGGTCGCTGCAGGCGGCAACTGGCGGCGCTTCGAACACGCTGGATGGCAGGTACGACAAAAATCGCCGGGTCATGTCGGCCGCCTCTTCCTCGCTCTCGGCGAGGTTGTCCACCGACCCGTTGGTGCAGTGGATATGCCAGCCGCCCAGGTCTTCCTTGGTGATGTCATAGCCCATCGCGTGGGACACGATCGGCGGGCCGGCGACAAAGAGCTGTGACATGTCCCGGACCATCACCGAGAAGTGTCCGAGCACGGCCTTGGCGGCACCGATGCCGACGACGCTGCCGAGCAGCATGTTGACCACGGGAACGGTCGTCAATTGCTCGGCGTACATGTTGCTGCCGAGGTGTCCCGGCAGGAATGAGCCACCGCCACCAGCAACCCGGGGCCTGCCGGCCTTGATTGCGCCAGAGCTTTCCTGAGCGCTGCTGTCCCCGGTCTTTTTCTGCGCCGGGACCATGGCAGCCACACTGCCGCCGCCGGAGGATCCGTCCAGCATACGCACCGACGGGATGCGCATTTCGATCGCAAGCCGGTCGAGATAGCCGCTTTTGGCGCCGATAGCGCCGTCGGCGTGACCACCGCGGGACGTGAAGTCGTCAGCGCAGACGATCGTGGTGCGCCCGGCAACATCGCCCCACCCGCCGACCGAGTTTGCTGGCGTGAACGCTTCAATGTCGCCGTACTCGTTGTAGCTGGTAAATCCGGCCACGCTGCCGACCTCGCGGAACGAGCCGTCGTCGAGCAGCATGAGGATGCGTTCGCGGCAATTGAGTTTGCCGCGGCTGCGTTGGCGCACGACCCCGGGCTCGTCCGAGGTGGGCGCAAGGCGTGCTTCCGCCAGTTTCCTGAGTGCAGCGACCTCTTCGAGAACCGGCGCC
>CAVOBC010000485.1:0-3027 GCA_963693635.1 Gammaproteobacteria bacterium
CGGCGTCACGCGGTATGCAAAAAATCGCGACCAGGCCGTCCGCTTTCTGGAGTATCTGACCGGCAACTTCGCACAAAAACTCTTCGCCGAAGGCAACAACGAGTACCCGATACAGGGCGAAGCCACGGGGCCGATAGCGACCCTCGGCACCTTCCGCGAAGCAGCCGTCAATGCGAACGCGTTCGGCAAACGACAGGCGTTGGCCGTGCGGCTGTTCGACCGCGCCGGGTGGCGCTAGTGTCCTGGACCCGCCGCGCGCTGAGCCCTGCCTGGGTCCGCTTCCAGCCCTTCGTTCATCGCAGCCACGGTGCTCGATCCCTCGGTCGCCCAATAACTACCAGTGCTGACCTGCCATTTGCCCGCGTTTGATCGATTTCCTGCTTGCCCTCAGCGATAATGCAGCAGATCGACTAATCGCCTCCCTGCGTGGCAAGGAGAAACGGTGGCGGCCAACATTAAGCTCGAAAAGCAAACAAACATCGCAGGAGACCGGTCCCTTGCACGACAGGGGTTCGGCAAACGTGCGACTCAACCGCCTCCCATCTTCGACCCAGCGACCCAACTCCGCGATGCGGTCGAATTCTTCACGAACACGGGCTTTCTCGTTCTTGGCGACTGCCTGACGCGGCATGAGATCGAGCATCTGAATGAGTTTTACGACCGCACGCAGGACGAGCGTCCAGAAGCGTGGGGCCTCAGCGCAACGCGCAAGCCCCACCACCGGGGCCAGGGCCTGATCTATTCGCAGCCATTGCTGGACTATCCCGAGCTCGATCCGTACACCCGGCACCCGCGTTCATACCCCGTGGTTGAGGCGCTGCTCGGCGGCCCCGACCGGCCCCGCTTCAGCGAGTTCAACTTTCGTGAAGCACCCGAAGACGCCGGGGTCGGTGCCATGAACTTTCATCACGATGCGACCACGGCTGACCGCTTCGGCCGTGAACCCTACATGCCTGTCGACTGGCTTTGTGCCATCCATTACCTGACGGACGTGGAACCCGGGACGCCCGCATTTGCAGTCGTGCCGTTCAGCAATCACTCCGAGACCCTGAAGGACGCCTGGGAGACACTCGACAAAGCGTACCTGGAGACCCCCATCTATGGACCGGCCGGCACTTGCGTTTTATACGACACCGCCACGTTTCACACCCGGCTGGACGGCGACGGTCGTCAGCGCCGCCGAACCTGGCATCAATACTATGCCCGGGGCGGCTGGCTCAAGAGCAGCTTGCCCACTTCCGACCGTTATGTGCGACCACCAACGCCCGTTTTGACCAACTGGAACCTCTTCCCTGAACGACTTGCCCTGCATCCGGACCCAGCCACGCGCCTCTTCTTCTCGCATTGGAATACGGCGCAGTGTGAATGGGTTGCGTCAGGTTTCAGCGACGAGGTCCGCGACTCAATGCCCCGCGGTCGCCAGTAGGTGCAGCCGAACCCGGACACGAGCCTTGTCGCCCACAAGCTCAAATGGCCCGTCATGGCCGCTTACGGATTTGGCCAGATCGGCGAGGCGGTCAAGAACGTTGGCTTCTCGACATTCCTGCTGTTTTATTACAATCAGGTCCTGCAAGTCTCAGCCACCGGCACCGCGATCGTGCTCGCCATTGCGCTCGTTTTCGATGCCGTCTCGGATCCTCTCGCAGGCGGTCTTTCCGACAAGGCGAGAAGCCGGTGGGGACGCAGGCATCCATTCATCGTGGCGGCGGCGATCCCACTCGCCATTACTTTCTACCTGCTGTTTCACCCGCCCGAGGGGTTGAGCGAATTCGGCACCCTCGCGTGGTTGCTGGTCTGTGCCGTCGCGGTTCGCGCCGCGATGACGTTTTATCACGTCCCTCATCTCGCGCTCGGCGCAGAGCTCGCGTCCGACTACAACCAACGCTCCGGACTCTATGCGTTCAACACCTTCTGTGGGTTCTTCGGGGGTGCGGCCTTTGTGCCTCTCTCCTATTTCTTCTTCTTTCCAACGACGGTTGAATTCAACCCCGGACTGCTGAACAAGGCGGCTTACACCGACTGGTCGCTCTTTGCCGGTGCGATCATGATCTTCACCATCCTCGTTTGTGCAGCGGGAACTGCGGGCGAGATTCCACGCATCCGCGAGATGCAGGCCGCACCACCGAAAGAGCGGTTTAGCCTGGCACGTCTCATCGTCGAGACCAGCGACGCATTCAGAAACCGCTCTTTCAGGGCGATCTTTTTCGGCATGATGCTAGGGACCTTCATCATCGCCATCGAGGGGGTCTTCAACCCCTTCATGGGCTTTCACTTCTGGGGCATGACCACCGAGCAACTCGCCCTGCTAACGGCCGGTCAGGTGATCGGCCTCGTATTGTCCGTGTTTGCCGCGCCATACTGCACCCGGCGCTGGGACAAGAAGCCCACACTCATCGGCTCCGCCCTGCTGACGATCGCATTCATCAACCTGCCAATCGTTCTTGCTCTTTCCGGCGTCTCCTGGTTTCCAGACCGGGGCTCGCAGCTGCTGCTGGCAATACTCGTACTCAATGCCGGCGTCACCTCCTTCCTCGGCCCGATTATCTTTGCGACGCTCAACTCGATGTTTGCCGACATCACCGACGAACATGAACTGGAAGTTGGCGAGCGGCGTGAAGGCATCATCTTCGCTGCGCGAGCGTTCGCCTTGAAGGCAACGAGTTCGCTCGGGCTGATCCTGGGCGGCATCCTGCTCGACTACATTGCTTTCCCCCGCGGTGCGATTATGGGAACTGTCGCTGAGGAGACGGTCTGGAACCTCGGCTTCGTCGCCGGTCCAGCGACATCAGTCTTCACGTTCGGCGGCATGGTTCTCTATATGGGTTACCGCATTGATCGAGCGCGGCACGCTGAAATCGCAAAAGCACTTGGGGCGCGCCGTCACGCCGCCTCATCGTCCAAATAGATCACGGAGGTCGCTACCTCACGCCCCGTTATGTCGATCCGACGTAGCGGGATTCTCGGGGGGCCAATCTTCGGTTTGACTGATTCAAGGTCAACATCAAATGCCGGCGACGGCGTGACATG
>CAVOBC010000486.1:0-3013 GCA_963693635.1 Gammaproteobacteria bacterium
GTATGCAACTCATCGATAAAGAGGATGATGTTGCCTTCCTGCTTGCCGAGTTCGTTGAGGACGGCCTTCAGGCGCTCTTCGAAATCGCCTCGAAACTTAGTGCCGGCGAGCAGCGCGCCCATGTCCAGCGCGAGGACACGCCTGCCCTTCAGACCCTCAGGTACTTCACCATTGATTATCCGTTGGGCAAGGCCCTCGACGATCGCCGTCTTGCCAACGCCCGGCTCCCCAATCAATACCGGATTGTTCTTCGTACGACGCTGCAGCACCTGGATGGTGCGCCTGATTTCGTCGTCACGCCCGATGACCGGATCCAGCTTCCCGGCCTCCGCACGTTCGGTCAGGTCAAGGGTGTAGCGGTCGAGGGCCTCTCTCGCCTCCTCCGCGTTGGCATCACTCACGGCTTCTCCTCCCCGTATATCATCGATAACACGCGCCATCTGGGCGCGCTCAAGACCCAGGCGCTTGCACAGCGCGCCCAGGTCGCCTTTGTCGCCAGCGGCCGCCACGAGCACGAGTTCGGACGCGATGAATTCATCGCCCCGGTCCTGCGCGACTTTGTCAGCCCGGTTCAGAAGCTGCACGAGTTCCGGCGACGAGGTCACGTTGCCATCGGCATTGGCGATGACCGCTAAGCGCTCGAGAATCGCGGCGATGCCCTTTCGGAACGCGGCAATGTCGACCAGCAATCGCGCAAGAACCGGGGTAACTGACCCGCCTTTCTGGCGGAGAAGCGCCTCAACCAGATGTGCTGGTGCGATGACATTATTGTCCGCGCCCACGGCAATCGATTGCGCGTCAGCGAGCGCCTCGGCCAGTTTGCTAGTAAGTCGGTCCATGCGAATCATTGGGTCTCCTGACGGCGTTTGCTACTGCAACGTTGTATGTGGGCATCGATCCGGCATTCAACCTGACCCACAACACCTGACCCGCAACACTTAACCCGGAACAATGGCCAGATGCACGTGGCTTGACTATCATGCGACCGGCGGCGGCGGTCACTGGTGATGGGCGACGCCGGAGCAAGTGCAGCGGGCTCGGGCCCGCGACCCTCGCAAGAGGCCGAACCGACGCCAGCATGGCAGCAAACAAACCGAATAAACCTGGAGACGCTCATGGCTTTTTCTGAACTGCGGCAATACAAGATTCTTCCCGGCAAAATGGACGCATGGGTCGCGTTCATGGAAGAGACAATCATCCCCTTCCAGGTCGCCCAGGGCATGGTCATCACGGGCAGCTACCGGGGCGAGGAAGACGAATCCGTCTATGTGTGGACCCGGCGCTTCGAAAGCGAGCAAGAACGCGAGGCGCTCTACAAAGCCGTTTACGAGAGCGACACGTGGACCAACGAGATTGGTCCCCAGATCCCCGAGATGATGGATCGCGGCGGCATCAGCGTCATCCGTCTGCTCGCGACCCCCCGAAGCGCAGCCCAGTAGCCCTGACGCCAACGCGGCTGCAAACAAGGTTTGGCAGACTCGTGGAGGGACAGACAGCCGCTGCGCAGTCCGCCTGCACCGGCACCCGACTGCGCCAACCAGACGTACGCATGGTGTCCGGCCGCGCGTGAGCGACAAGGTCTACATAACCCCGGGCGGAGCCCGCCAGCTTCGCGATGAGGTGAATCATCTCTGGAAGGTCAAACGCCCGGAGATCACACGGATCGTCAGCGCGGCGGCCGCGCTCGGGGATCGCTCCGAGAATGCGGACTACATCTACGGCAAGAAGCAACTCCGGGAGATTGACAAGCGCATTCGCTACCTCACGCGCCGCCTCGACAATCTCGAAATTGTCGACCGCAAACCCGATGATTTGCGGCGCATATTTTTTGGCGCGTGGGTGACTCTGGAAGAACAAGACGGTACGGAAGTCACCTACCGCATCGTCGGTGCCGATGAATTTGACCTTAAGCAGGGCTGGATCAGCATCGCGTCGCCACTTGCCCGAAGCCTGCTGGGCAAGACCGTGGGTGACGACGTGATGGTCAAGCGACCGAAAGGCGCCGCAGAATTCTATGTGGCTGCCGTCAGCTACGATTCGCCCGGCCCCGAGCCCCACCGGGCAGATGACCGATGACAGACCCGAAAAACAGCCAAGGCCAATGAAGAACCCAACTAGGTCGGGCGGACTACCGGACTTTCAGCGTGACAACATCGCGCGAATGGAAGGCTACCTGCCGGGCGAGCAACTGAACGATTCGTCGATCATCAAGCTCAACACGAATGAGAATCCGTTTCCGCCATCCACGCCGGTGCAGGAGGCGCTGCGTAAACTTGAACCGACCGACCTGCGCAGGTATCCGGACCCGCTATCCACGGGCTTTCGCAGCGCAATCGCGCAGACTCATGGACTCAACCTCGACGCGACGATTGCGACCCGTGGTGGCGACGAATTGTTGCGGCTGGTCATCACCACGTTCGTCGAACCGGGATCGACGATTGGCATGACCGACCCCACCTACTCGCTCTACGAAACGCTCGCCGAAATCCACGCCTGTCCGACATTCAAGGTCGACATATCCAGGCACTGGAAGCCGGCACCGGACTTCGCGGCGATGATGAATCACATCAACGCGCGCCTCATTCTCCTCGTCAATCCCCACGCGCCGTCAGGAAGCCTGCTACCCATCTCACAAATCGACGCCATCTGCGCGGAGGCGCGCGGGATCGTGCTGCTGGACGAGGCTTACATTGATTTTGTTGATCCCGCGCTCGCATACGACGCGATTCCGCTCCTGGCCCGTCACGGCAACCTCATCATCCTGCGGACGCTGAGCAAGGGCTACTCGCTCGCCGGCATGCGCCTCGGGTACGGCCTTGCGTCACCGGGCCTGATCGCACCCATGCTGACCAAGACACGAGACAGCTACAATCTCGATACGATCTCCCAACGCGTTGGCGAGGCTGCGCTCGCGGGGCGGGACGAATCGCGTCGATCGTGGGCGACCGTGCGCGCCGAGCGCGCGCGACTGCGCACCGAACTCGCCGGCCGCGGGATCGAGACTCTCCCCAGC
>CAVOBC010000487.1:0-2998 GCA_963693635.1 Gammaproteobacteria bacterium
GATGCGTTCGCGGCAATTGAGTTTGCCGCGGCTGCGTTGGCGCACGACCCCGGGCTCGTCCGAGGTGGGCGCAAGGCGTGCTTCCGCCAGTTTCCTGAGTGCAGCGACCTCTTCGAGAACCGGCGCCCAGGTCTGCTCGCCGGATGGAGTGGCGTCTGCGGCGTCCTTGCTGGGCGCGATCAGCGCGACGACCTGGTCAGCCGCCACATTGTCACCGGCGGCGAGATCGGCGACGGCAAGGACCGTGCCGCTGGTGGGTGCCATAATCATGGACTCCATCTTCATGGCGCTGATAACCATGATCGTGTCACCCGTCTGCACGGTCTTGCCGGGTTCAACCATGACGTCGACGACGGCACCTGCCATCGGGCTTTCGACGCCTCGTTGTCCGTCCGGAACGTCGAGTGAGGGTAGCGTCGGCACGGCGAACGTCTGTTTGACCGAAACGGGGCCCTTCGGTACCTGCTGTTCCAACAGGCTGAGCGCTTCGCTCGGGGTGGCGTCGCCTGCCATCGCCGATGGATCTTCGGCAAGGAGCGACGTTCTGGCGTCTCCCTTTTGAACATCCGCGTGCGCGAGGATACTTCGTAGCTGCGGCAGATTGGTTGCAAGACCGCTGATGTGGAATTCCGCGAGCGCGCGCTGGGTGCGCGCAACCGCGGACTCGTAACTGCCGGAGCCATTGGATGAGCAAATCAGCTTGCCGAGCAAGGGGTCGAATTGGGGCGGTGGCGAGTAGCCCTGATAGCCCGCAGCGTCGACGCGCACGCCAGCGCCCGAGGGTTCCTTGTATGCCGTGAGCGTACCGGTGCCCTGGGCGCTGATGCGGGTCTGCACGGCGTAACCGCGGGTCGTGATCGCTTGCTGGTCGCCGAGTCCGAGGTCCGTGAGGCTCGCGCCTGCTGCGATCTGAAACTGGGCTTCAACCAGATCAACGCCGGTGACCTGCTCGGTCACGGTGTGCTCAACCTGGATGCGGGGATTACATTCAATGAAGTAATACGCGCCGGTCTCAGGCTCGACTAGAAATTCCACAGTGCCGGCGTTGGCGTAGCTCGCAGCGCCCACAAGGCGTAGGGCGTCATCGAGGATGCGCTCGCGCAGAGCGGCGTCCAGGCCCGGTGCTGGGGCGATCTCGACGACTTTTTGGTTGCGCAACTGCACTGAACAGTCTCGCTCGAACAGATGGATTGCGTTGCCGCTGCCATCGGCGAGCACCTGAACTTCGATGTGGCGGGGACGTTTGAGCAGCCTCTCGATGAAGATGTCGCCGTTGCCGAACGCGGCCGTCGCCTCACTCGCGCAGCGGGCGAATGCCTCGGCGATTTCCGCCTGAGACTCCACCGCACGCATGCCGCGTCCGCCACCACCTGCTGCCGCTTTCAGCATCACCGGGTAGCCGATCTCGCTCGCCGTTGTCTCGGCATCGGTGCTACTCGAAAGCGCAGACGCACTGCCGGGAATGACCGGTATCTCAAGGGACTTAGCCAGCTCGCGTGCCTGGACCTTGTCGCCGAAGAGCGCGAGGGCGTCAGGCGAAGGACCGATGAAGATGATGCCGCGTTCCTGGCAGCGGCGGGCAAATTCTGCGTTCTCGGACAGAAACCCGTAGCCGGGGTGCACGCAGTCGCAGCCGGTCTCGACCGCGACCGCGACCATGGCGTCGATATCAAGATAGGCGTTGACGGCATCTGCACCTGATCCGATCTCGCGCGACTCGGTTGCGAACCGTGGATGCAGGGCCAGATTGTCGACGGGCGCATATACGCCGACCGACTCCATGCCTAACGCTGCGGCCGCGCGGGCGATGCGAATCGCAATCTCGCCGCGGTTGGCGATCAGTACCCTTTTCAATTGCACGCTGTTGCCTCCTTGAGACTTGTCTCCGTCATTTTCCGGCCGATCAAGGCGGGTGACGCTTGTTAGTTGTGTCTTGCCGTTCGCTTCTTGCTGTTAGTCGCTTGCCGTTGGTCGCTTTGGGGGCCCTGCAGTGAGGGTCGTTGCGAAACGTGTCTTGTCCGCCGGATTCCCGAGAGGCACGGAGGTTGAATCAGGGCCGCTCAGAAGTCCAGCGGGCCGCGCAGCCAGCCACCGCCCGCAGTGGCGGGGGCCAATGGCAATGCCCGTTTGTGCAGCAGAGTTTGCCGGTTAGGTGCGGCGACAAGGCCGGACACGATGCACTCGCTCGCGTGACCATCGCCGTAGGGGTTTGTCATCCCGGCCAGAGTATCGATGAAGTCCTGGGACAGGGCTCGTCTGATGGCAGTCCGGATCGTGTCCGCTTGTGCTGGCGCGTGAATAACGTTGCGGGCGCGGGTCCTGCCAGCCTGACGCCGCCCGACATCGACCGTTGGCAGTGCGAGACTGGCGGTTTCCATGATGCCGCTCGATGAGTTGCCGATCATGACGTCTGCGGCCCCGAGCAACGCCCAGTAAGTCAGGTGATCGAGATTGACGAAGAGCCGGGCATTGGGATGGTGGTTGCAGAATGCGCGGGTCGCGTTTGCTATCCGCGAGTAGCCGTCGTCGGCGTTGGGGAAACAAAAGACGAGTTGTCCGGCGAAGTCTTCGAGCGCCCGCAGGGTGGCGTCGGCATCGGCGACCGTGTCGTTCTCAAGGGTGACGGGGTGCAGGGCGACGATGGCGAGGGGCGGCGACAGCCCGCCGATGCGTTCCGCAATAATTGCACGCGAGGGGAGCGCACTGCGCCGCAGATGATCGAGTGACGGGGCGCCGGCGACGGTGACCCGCCACGACTCTTCGCCCATCGCGAGTACGCGCTCCCGGGCCTCCCGCGTGGGTGTGAAGTGTAAGTGTGCCATCTTGGTGAGCGCGTTTCGCACCGCATCGTCGACCGCGCCCTCGCTGATGTCGCCACCTTCGATGTGAGCGATTGGAATCCGCATTGCGAGAGCTGCGGATGCCGGAGCCAGCATCTCGTAGCGGTCGGCGATGATCAGAAGGATGTCCGGCTGAAGCTGCGTCAAGATCGGCGTGA
>CAVOBC010000488.1:0-2997 GCA_963693635.1 Gammaproteobacteria bacterium
GACAAGCCGGTGGCTTCCCGCTCTCGGGTCTCGAGGTCAACAAGAAATGCAGCGGCGTTCTCACTGATGCCACGCAAATCGTCCAGTTGGTCATCATAGCCGCGCTCGATCACGCCGCCATCGCGACTAACCGCCGGCGGTTCGGGGACGATAGCGCTTACCAACTGCTCGGCCAGCGCTGGCCATTCCTGGATGCGTGAGGCAAGGGGTGCGAAGACGCCCGCGTCGTATGCCCGCAGGCGCTCCTGGAGACCCGGGAACAGAAGCAGGCCGTCGCGCAATCGCGCGAGGTCTCTTGGACGGGCAGACAGAAGCGCAACGCGGCCCAGAATCCGCTCCAGATCGGCAATCTGGCGCAAGAGTTCGGCCAATGCTTCGAAGTGGTGCCCGTGGAAGAGGTATTCGACCACCGACTGACGCCAGACTAACTGCGCACGATCTCGGATCGGTCGATTCAACCAACGCGCAAGCAAACGGCCACCCATCGCGGTTGCGGTGTGATCGAGGGTTCGGGCGAGCGTGTTGTCGGTACCTCCACCCAGGTTGACTGTCAGTTCGAGGTTGCGCCGGCTGGCCGGGTCGATCAGGACGGCGTCGCCGTCCGAGAGGACGCGCAGACCCAGGATGTGGGGTAACCCGGTTCGTTGGGTGTCGATGATGTAAGCGAGAAGGCATCCGGCGGCTGCGATTGCGGTGGTCATGCTCTCACAATCGAAACCGTTCAGGTCCTTGACCTTGAAGTGGGAAAGCAACGTCTGTCGGGTCGTCTCCGGGTCGAAGTCCCACGGCGGAAAGTGTCGAACGCCCACATGATTTGCAGCGATTGCCGGGTAACTTCCATCCTCCCGCAGGATAATCTCCTGTGGACTCAGGCGAGCTACTTCCTGGTCAAGGGCTTCACCGCCATCAACTTCAAGTATTTCAAATCGTCCACTCGCGAGCTCCAGGCTGGCAATGCCGAAGGTCGTCCCATGCTCCTCTATCGAGATAATGAGGTTTTCGTTGCCCGCATCGAGCAGGGTCTCGTCGGTGAGTGTCCCGGGGGTGATGACTCGCACGACTTCCCGATCGACAGGGCCCTTGCTGAGCGCAGGGTCGCCGATTTGCTCGCAGATGGCGACCGAGACGCCGTGTCGGACCAGACGGGCGAGGTAATTGTCGGCCGCATGATAGGGAATGCCGCACATCGGGATCGGCTTGCCATTCGCTGCGCCCCTCGAGGTCAGGGTGATATCAATCAGCGAAGATGCGCGTTCTGCATCATCAAAGAACATCTCGTAGAAGTCGCCCATTCGATAGAACAACAGTTCGTTCGGATGTTGGCTCTTGATGCGCAGATACTGCTCCATCATGGGCGTGTGATTTGTTGAGGCCGGCAAGATGCGACTCGCTGTGTGCCCGCGGAGCGAACGGTGATCTGGACGAGAGCGGATCTTACCTCACCGTGAATGCGGGCAAGAAAAAGCGAGTAGCAGACGGGAAGTCAGCGGCGATCTACAAGAGAATGAGGGTGCAATGAGTCCAAGCTGTGGAGCCGGAGCGGAAAAGGTAAGAAGCGTGGAAGGTTAGCATTGACCCGTGGCTCAGATTGGGCATAATACTGTTCAAACGTACAGTATGATGATGGATCCGGGACGCTCCCATCTGAAGACGAATAAGCAACCCGCAGTCGAATAAGCAACACGCAGTCAAATGGAAAGTCCCGCAGTCGGATAGAACGAAGACAAGACAACCATCACGAGCAACACAGAATCAAAGACAAGAAGAGACGAGAGAAAACTATGGTCGACTCAGGCAGCAAGGTAGATAGCAACAAAGAGAAGGCGCTGACCGCAGCGCTGGCCCAGATAGAGCGTCAATTTGGCAAGGGCGCGATGATGCGCCTTGGCGACAACCCGACAGAGAAGATCCCGGCAATTTCGACGGGTTCACTTGGGCTTGACATTGCCCTCGGAGTTGGCGGACTGCCGCGTGGACGCATTGTCGAAATCTATGGCCCGGAGTCATCGGGCAAAACGACGCTCACGCTGCAGGTGATCGGCGAGTGTCAGAAGGGTGGTGGAACCTGTGCCTTTATTGACGCTGAGCACGCATTGGACCCGCTGTATGCCAAGAATCTGGGTGTGAATATCGACAACCTGCTGGTGTCCCAGCCAGATACCGGAGAGCAGGCGCTCGAGATTTGCGACATGATCGTTCGCTCGGGGGCTGTCGACGTCGTCGTCATAGACTCCGTCGCCGCATTGACGCCAAAGGCAGAGATCGAGGGCGAGATGGGCGACCATCACGTCGGGTTGCAGGCCCGTCTGATGAGTCAGGCGCTGAGGAAGATGGCCGCCAATATCAAGAACTCAAACACGCTGGTCGTCTTCATCAACCAGATCCGGATGAAGATCGGTGTGATGTTCGGCAGCCCCGAGACAACGACTGGCGGCAATGCGCTGAAGTTCTATTCATCGGTGCGTCTGGATATTCGTCGAATTGGCGCAATCAAGGATGGAGATGAGGTCATCGGCAACGATACCCGGGTCAAGGTCATCAAGAACAAAGTCGCGCCCCCATTCAAGCAGACAGAATTCCAGATTCTGTACGGGAAGGGGATCTACCGATTGGGAGAGGTTATCGATCTCGGCGTGCAGCTTGGTTTTATCGACAAGGCCGGAGCCTGGTACAGCTACAAGGGTGACAGGATAGGGCAGGGCAAGAAAAATGCAGCAGAGTTCCTCAAGGAGAATTCGGAGCTGGGCGACGAAATCGAGCGCCGCATTCGTGTCGAACTGCTCGAAGAACCCGACCTTGCGGCGGACGATGATTCTGACAACGTAACGCCCATAGCGGGTCTGTAGCGCCGCGGGGCGGACCCTCGCGACACGCTTGTCCGGGGGCTGGTCACAGTGCGGCCAGACAGGCGGGTGTCAGAGAGCGGGGAAGAACGAGTTCGGCTAGAGAGCTTGGCTAGAGAGCTTGGCTAGAGAGCTTGGCTAGAGAGCTTGGCTC
>CAVOBC010000489.1:0-2989 GCA_963693635.1 Gammaproteobacteria bacterium
TTTATACAGTATCGGAGATGGATAGCCAGAACTGGCTTGGACGTGACGGCAGCAAAGTGGGCCGTACGCGGCACTGTGAGATGTGGCTAAACACCGTTGCACTCAAATGCTGATTCTTGCACTGTGGCGCGCAGTTGTTACAAACGTGGCAGTACAGCTTGCAGTTGTCGCCCCAGCGCATACGTCGATTCACGATCTGGTTGCCCGCCCTGGTGCTGGCGGCTTTGGTCGCCGTGGACGCGGCCGCAGCGCAAGCGAGCCATGGGTACTCCTACTTCGGCACGCTCAAGTACCCGAGCGACATGACGCACTTTGCGTATGCCAATCCGCAAGCCCCGAGGGGCGGGCGCATGCGGATGGGGTCAATCGGCACGTTTAACAACACCAACGGCTTTGCCGGCAAGGGCATCACGCCCCTCTTCGTGGCCTTTGGTGGCGGTCTTATGTGGGACTCGCTGCTGCGCAAGTCAGAGGATGAACTTGCGTCGTACTACGGCCTGCTGGCGGAGAGCGTCGCGGTTGCAGACGACCTGTCCTGGGTCGAATACGCTCTTCGCACTGACGCCCGCTGGCATGACGGCGTGCCCGTGACCGTTGACGATGTGCTGTGGACCTTCCAGACGATCAAGAACGACGCCTCGGTTGGCTGGCGCAGCAATTACCGTGACATTGTCGACTGCCAACAGACCGGCGCGCGTTCTTTTCGCTTCATCTTCCGCGAAGACGCGGAGAAGACGCCACATCTGGTGATTCAAACCGGACAGTTCGCGCCACAGGCGCGGCACTATTGGCAGGGCCGTGACGTGGGCGCTACCACGCTCGACTGGCCCCTCGGCAATGGGGCGTATCGCCTGGGGGCGATGGACGCGGGCAATCGGGTGGTGTTGCAGCGGGTCCCTGACTACTGGGGTGAGGCGCTTGCCGTCAACAGTGGCCACAACAATTTCGATCGCATTGAGGTGACGTACTTCTTTGACAAGAGTGTGATGTTGCAAGCGCTGCGGGCGGGTGTGCTCGACTTCTATCGGGACCAGAACGAGTACGACTTCGCGACCGCCTATGACTTCCCCGGTTACCACAAGGGTCTCTTCAAGAAAGAGACCTACATCATGGGCTTCTCCTACGGCATGCATTGGGGGCTCGCGTTTAATACGCGCCGGCAACCGTTCAATGACATCCGGGTGCGCGAAGCGCTCACGCTCGCGTACAACTTTGAGTGGGCCAATCGGGTGTACTGGCACGGCGGCATGGACCGCAATAATTCGTTTTTCGTACGTTCAGGGATGCAGGCGCGCGGACTGCCGGGACTGGCAGAGCTTGGGATTCTGGACGAGTTTGGTGACCGTATTGCGGACCGCGCTCGCACACATCCCATTGAACTGCCGCGCAATGCAGCAGTCGGGCGAAATCGCGAAAGTCTGCTGCGCGCGGATGCGCTTCTGCGTGACGCCGGTTGGATTGTGCGGGACCACAAACGTGTCAACGGCAAGACTGGTGAAGCGATGGGCATGGAGTTTCTGGTCGGCTACGTCGATCACGAGCGCATGCTCACACCCTATGTCGACAACCTTAAACGCCTGGGGATCGAAGCCCGGTTGCGGCGTCTGGAGAGCAATCTGATGACCAACCGCCTGCGCACCTACGACTTCGAGGCGACCATGCGCAAGGTCTACACGTTTCCGCTGCCTTATCCCGCACGGATGCGCACGCAGTTCACCTCCCGCTATGCAGACGTCCCGAATATGCAGAACTACGCGGGCATTCAGGACCCGGTCGTGGACGCGCTGGTCGAGCGGATAGCGACGGCGCACGATGAGGCGCAGATGAACGTGCTCGGTCAGGCACTCGACCGGGTCCTGCACTGGGGCTTCTATCTGATTCCCGACGGCCATCCTGTGGGTCGACACCTGGTCTACTGGGACCGGTTCGGTCATCCCAGGCTCGGCGCAGCGCACATGTATTGGACCGGACACCCAACCCTCTGGTGGTTCGACCGCGAGGCGAGCGCACGGGTTGATGCTGGTTTGCAGTCGACGGTCGGGGACTGATCTGTGACCAGGCACGAAGCGTCACGGGCATTCGGGTGCGCTAACGCGCGTGCACAGCCTACGGGTGAGGTGACGCCTTGAGTTCGACAGGCGCGTATATCGTGCGACGGGTACTCCTGATCGTGCCGACCTTGGTCGGCATCCTGCTCGTCAACTTTGCCATCATCCAGGCGGCCCCCGGCGGACCGGTCGATCAGGCGATTGCCCGCATCCAGGGCGAGGGCGTCGCCGCCACAGCAACTGTTGGCGGTGGCAGTGCGGGCGCCAGCGATCCTGCGGGGACCAGCAGCTATGATTTTGCCCGCGGTCTTGACCCGGACCTGATAGCAGAACTCGAGCGCCAATTCGGTTTCGACAAGCCCGCACACGAACGCTTCCTGAAGATGCTGGGCGACTACCTGCGTTTCGACTTTGGTATGAGCTTCTACCAGGACGTGGCGGTGGTGGATCTCGTGCTCGCACGGTTGCCGGTGTCGCTCTCGCTCGGCATGGCTACTCTGCTCATCGTCTATCTGACATCACTGCCGCTCGGCATCCGCAAGGCGGTGCGGGATGGCACGCCGTTTGACGTGTGGACCAGTGTCGCGATCCTGGTGGGTTATGCGATCCCGGCGTTCATTCTCGCCATGCTGCTCATCGTGGTTTTTTGTGGCGGCGAGTTCTTCGACTGGTTTCCGCTGCGCGGGTTGATATCAGATAATTATGAAGACCTCGGCGTCTTCGAGCGCATCAAGGACCGGGTGTGGCATTTGACGCTACCGGTTGCGGCGATGGTGGCGGGGAGTTTCGCGACACTGACGATGCTGACCAAGAACTCGTTCATGGATGAAATTGGCCGGCAGTACGTGATCACCGCGCGGGCCAAGGGACTGACCGAGCGCCGTCTGTTGTACGGACACATCTTCCGGAACGCCATGCTCATTGTCATTGCCGGCTTTCCT
>CAVOBC010000490.1:0-2989 GCA_963693635.1 Gammaproteobacteria bacterium
TGCGTGGGGGCAACCACCCTTGATGAATACCGTCAGTATGTTGAGTCTGATGCCGCCCTTGAGCGCCGATTTCAGAAGATTCAGGTCGACGAACCGGGCGTGGCGGACACCGTTGCCATCCTGCGCGGTCTGAAAGAACGCTACGAGATTCACCACGGTGTTGATATTACCGATCCTGCCATCATTGCAGCGGCGACGCTGTCAAAACGCTATATCACGGACCGCCAGTTGCCGGACAAGGCGATCGACCTGATCGACGAGGCCGCGAGCGGCATCCGTATGGAGATTGACAGCAAGCCCGAGCAGATGGACCGGATGGAGCGGCGCCTCGTGCAGCTCAAGATTGAGCGCGAGGCGCTCGCCAAAGAGACCGACAAGGCATCTCGCCAACGGCTCGACGCGCTCACCAACGACATTGGTGCGCTCGAGGGCGAGTTTGCGGATCTGGACGAGATCTGGACCCGGGAGAAAGCCGCGCTGACCGGTGCGCAGACGGTCAAGGAGCAGCTCGACCGGGTCCGCCATGAAATGGACCTTGCCCGCAGGGCGGGCGATTTGACCCGGATGTCGGAGCTTCAGTATGGCGAAGTGCCACGGTTGACCCGGCAGCTCGAAACGGCCAACGAAGCGGCAACCGCGGACATGCAGTTGCTGCGCAATCGAGTGAGTGAGGAGGAGATAGCCGAAGTTGTCGCCCGCTGGACCGGAATCCCGGTGGCGAGGATGCTCGCGGCAGAGCGAGAAGGTTTACTGGGTTTGGAGGCGGACCTGTCGGCACGGGTGGTGGGCCAGGTCGAGGCCGTCAAAGCTGTTGCAAACGCGGTGCGACGATCGCGCGCTGGGATCAACGATCCTGACCGGCCCAATGGATCATTCCTGTTTCTTGGGCCAACGGGCGTTGGCAAGACCGAGCTGTGCAAAGCGCTGGCCTTTCGGTTGTTTGATACAGAAGACGCCCTGATTCGCATCGATATGTCCGAATACATGGAGAAGCACTCAGTCGCGCGGTTGATTGGTGCGCCACCCGGGTATGTTGGGTATGAGGCGGGCGGATATCTCACGGAGCGGGTACGCCGCAGGCCCTACTCGGTGATCCTGTTAGACGAAGTGGAAAAGGCGCATCCGGATGTCTTCAACATCTTGTTGCAGGTGTTTGACGACGGCCGCCTGACTGACGGGCACGGCCGGACCGTGGATTTCAAGAACACCGTGCTTGTGATGACGTCGAATCTGGGATCTGACCTGATCCAGTCGATGGCCTACGAATCTGACTACGAGGCCATGAAGGAGGCGCTCATGACGGTGGCGTCGACGTACTTTCGACCGGAGTTTCTGAACCGAATTGACGATACTGTCGTCTTCCATCCGCTGTCGCGGCGCGATATCAGTGAGATCGTACGCATACAGCTCGGGCAGTTAGTCGCTCGACTGACGGAGCAGGGCGTGCACCTGTCCGTGTCAGAGGACGCGGTTGAACTGTTGAGCGATGCGGGCTTCGACCCGATCTATGGTGCGCGACCGCTGCGAAGGGCCATCGAGCGGCATCTGTCGAACCTGCTGGCCGAACGCATCCTTGCGGGTGACCTCCTCGAAGGTGGCCAGCTAACGGCGGTGGTTCGCGACGACGGGTTGGCATTCGACGCGGTCGGCGACGCTGGGCAACCAGACGCGGCAGATCAGGTACTGTACAAATAGACAGTTCATTGGTACTGTATATATGAACAGTATCTGACTCAGTCACGAGCAAAATGGGCCCTTAGCAACTGACGGCAAAGACCGTGAAAAAAGTGAAAAGGGCAAGAGGGCAAGAGAAAAGAGCAGAGCGGGCCGTCCAAGAGTCAGAGCAGGCAAGAAGAGAGGAGTAGACCCATGGTGACCTACCGAAACCGCAATAGCGGGTCGAGTCAACACAGCCAGGCGATGCCGCAGGGGCGAGGGGTACCGATGCGCCAATATGAGCTTCCCGTGATCGGGTGCCAGACAGTGGCTGCGGGGCGGTATAGCTCAGGGGCCGGACGGGGCATCGGGAAAGGAATCGAGCAAGGAATCGAGCAAGGAATCGGGCAAAAAACAGAGCACGGACTCGATGGCTCTATGGCATCGTTCGGCGTGCGGGCGCACCCTGACCGCCCAGCGGTAATGCACGGGTCTGCTGTCAAGCCGCACTCTAACCGGGGTCCGCGCCGCGCAGAGGCGGACGAGTCCGGTGGCCTGCGGAGCTGTCAGCGTGAATTGATCCTCGCCGCCGTGCCGCCGCCTGGCCAGGAAGTGATCGGCGAGGAAGTGCAGGACCAGAAAATGCCAGGCCAAAAGGCGGTTGGCCAGGACCGCCGAGCCCATTCCGTTTGTACCGCTGGGCACTCGGCGCTGGCTATGAAAGCCGCACGTGAGATGAAGTGCCTGGGGCGGGACGCAAGTAAGAGAAAGAATGGTCGAGTGATCTGCATTCACCTCCAAAATATGCTCGAAGATCAGGGTCGGGCAAATCGGGATCGAATGCGCATCGGCCTCGGTCTGTAAGCCGACTCGTGGGGCCTGTGGACGTCTCGGGTCAGACACCCATCAGCGATGGGTAAGGTATGTCGCGGGGCAAGCTTGAGCCGGATTATGGGGGCGAGCGTCGTGTCGTGGGTCCTTGGAACGTGAGGTGAGGGGTACGCGTATTCTCAGTCGTACCAGACAGAGAGACGGTTCAACCAATCGAGGTCTGCAGTCGCGTCGATCAACCGGGCCTTGAGTTGCCGGGGGTCACCCGGCGGTTGCCACGCCGCGCTATCCAGGTAGAGATCAACATTTACCTTGTTGTTCAGGTAATGCAGGGTCAGGCGTTGAATGTGTGACGTCGGGATGATGTCGCGCCATGTTGTCTCAAGGGATTGACGAATCTGCTGTCGTAGCGGGGCCATTTGATCGCCTTCGCGTTCTTCGACCTCCGCGTCGTCCTCCGCGTCGATATGCACGCTGATGTCGCCAATCTCGGGAAATCGAT
>CAVOBC010000491.1:0-2986 GCA_963693635.1 Gammaproteobacteria bacterium
TCGACAACCTGGGCGTGGGTAAAGAGGTCGTCCGCCGCGTTGTAACGGGACACTGGGACGCCTGTAGCATTCAGCCGCGCTTCGACTTCGTCAGCAGTGAGGTCTTTGGCCCAGTCCTCCATGATGTCCACGAGCACGTCCATGTTCAGGAAGCGGGCTGACCGCTCGAAGCGTTCGTCCTCGAGAAGATCCATACGCTCGAGGCCCCGGCATAGCCCTTCGAAGTTGCGATCGGATACGATGCATGCCATCACATAGCCATCGCGAACCCGGACGGGTCGAAAGCCGCCAGCCCGAGGCGGATCCTCGGTCTGGGCGCCCTGAATCTGTCCGGGAATCAGCATCATCATCGACTCCTGCATTGACACGTCAATGTAATCACCTACGCCCGATTGGGCACGACCCAATAGCGCCGTTTGTATCGCGCCGAACGCGTAGGCACCTGTGAGCATGTCGGCGATCATGACCGGGGCACGCTGCGGGGGCGCGTCCGGGTCCGCCTGTGCACGCATATGCGCGACATCGTAGCCGCTCGATGCGTGGGCGATTGGCGCGTACGCGCCGTGCTGAGCGTACGGACCGGTCTGCCCGAAGCCGGATATGGAGCAATAGATCAGACCTGGACGGTCTGCCTTCAGGTGTTCATAGTCGAGTCCGTATTTCCGCATCACACCCGGTCGGTAGTTCTCGACGAAGACATCTGCCTGTTCGGTTAAACGCATCACTAGATCGCGACCATCGGCATTGGCGAGATTGACGGCGATGCTGCGCTTGCCGGCGTTGAAGTGGGCGAAGACGCGTGAATCACCGGTCGGCCCGCGGGTCTGGTCGCCGCCTTTGGGAGTCTCGATCTTGATCACGTCCGCACCGCAGTCGGCCAGCATGCGAGTACAGATTGGTCCAGCGTAGACGGCGGAACATTCAATAACCTTGATCCCCTCGAGGGGTTTCTGCCGTCGAACCCGATCCGTATCACTCACACCTTTGCTCCCTTACGAGATAGAGGACTCCGACTTCAGTCACCAGGCGGTGATCTTTGATCGGCCTCAAAGCGGAGGATTATAGGCGGACGCATGTGGATGAAGCGACTTAAACTGCGCGCATCAACAGCTTCAGTTCCCGGCCTTTTTCGGTTCCACCAGTCCCCCTCGACTCGATCGGCGATTCGTCGAGTAACGCCCCCGCACCCGCTGCGGCCCTGCTGCAGAATCCCAGCGCCGCTCAACCGCTGGCGCTTCCGTTCCGGCTATCTGTCTCGAGCGGCTGTCCGTCAATGTCCAAGGCCAGTCGTCTACGCCTTCGCCGAACTCACCGTTTCGACAGGTATCGTGGCCAAACACCAAACCGACTTGATCGCGATCCGCATCCGAGACCCAACACCCGGGCGCGGCGACGCGGGAGAGCGCCCGCCCAACAGCACCCCTCATGTGCACAGCGTCTGAAACGCGGTTTCGAGATCGACATCACGCAGTGCCCGGATTGCGACGGCCAGCTACACGTAATCGCCGCTATCACCGACCCCGACTGGGGCGGGCCCATCACTCTGCGGATCGTTGCCGCCGACCTGAATCGATTTCGCCCGGGTCCTTGTCACCAACACCGGTCTGCCTGATGCCAGGAACATCCCGGATGCGATGGCAGAAAAGCTCCGGCAACTGCTTGCGGATACGCCCGTGCTCAACACCGTGGCCGTAAACGAATCGATGCGGGAGGGCCTTATGGAACGCGGTAGATTTAGATCAGACCAAGAATGCTGTCGCTGACGTCGATCCGCGTCCTCGCTTCATGTACTGGATCAATCATCGCGATGCCTCCGAGGACCTGAACCTAGGCGCGATCATGAGCCTGTGGCTAAACAGCTCCTCTCCTGAGGAAGAGCGAGCCTATGCTGCGCCATTTCCAGCCGAGGAATACATGCAGGGCGCCAGGCAATTCCCAGCCTGATTTCACTCTTCCCCGACAACGTTGAAGTGCCCGCTAATCACAAAGCCTGGGAAGCGCTAAGAACCTTCAACAAACCGTTCCTCACCGCGTTCAGTGATGGGGATCCCGGCAACATGGATATTCAATTCCCAGGAGGAAATACCGGGAGCAAGGGGCCAGAACCACGTGACCATCAAAAATGCCACGCGCTACACGCAGGATGATCAGGGCGAAGAACTTGCCAAAGTGGTGATCAGATTCATCGCAGCGAACCGCTCGTGATGAACCGCTCTGAACGGAACGCGACTCGGTTTGTCGGTCGATGCGTCGGGTCAGATCGTCTCCGCGCCAAGCACCCTTCATCGCCAAACGCGACGCCCCTGTGTCCCGGCCGACGCGTCGCAAAAGGGAGCGTGGAGTTGAAAGACGACCAGGCCGGTGGTGTTGACTGACAACCGCTCGAGGAGATAGCGGGTCGCGTGATGAATCGATGTAGCGACAGACCTGTTCCAGCCGCTCGCGTTGATGGGGCTGGCAGGCGGCGTCGAGCGTGAAGGCACGACACTCGGCAGTGAGCGGCTTCGCTGGCGGATCTCTGCGAACGCGCTGCGGATCCGTCAGCGTTAACGCCCCAGCCCACACCGTCACTGCCGCTGCCGGCGCCGCTCATCCCATGGCCGCGGATTTCCTTCATTGCACCCGGCTACCTTGTTCGTCGTAGGCAGACAATCGGCTGATTGACGGATATCCTAGCAGCACTCCGACTTGCCAAACGCGGAATGACTTACCAATACGACGATGACCTCCGGGCGCGGATTCAACGCAATCTCGAGACCTTCGAGGTCAACGCGGCAGAGCAAGATGGCACGGCCGCGGCAGTCACGTTGGCGGTCGTCGAAGAGGGTCTGGGTGCAGATCTCGACGGCATGGCTGCTTACAGTACCTGGCAGGACTCGGCAGCCCTGCTACTGACCCGACGTTCATCGAAGCTCAAGAACCATGGCGGCCAGTGGGCGCTACCGGGCGGGCGGATCGACGTGGGTGAGACCCCGTACCAGGCAGC
>CAVOBC010000492.1:0-2976 GCA_963693635.1 Gammaproteobacteria bacterium
AAAGCGAGCCTGGCCGTGAGCCAGAGGGCAATCAGATCGGGGTCGTTCACGGCACCCGGTAGCCGTGATCCTGAATGATCCGGCGGGCGGTCGGCGATTGCATAAACCGGGTGAACTCGACGGCGTGTGGCCCGTCTGTGAGGCGCACCGCTTGCTGCACCAGGGGTGGGTGCATTGAGCCACGGACCTCGCTGTATTCCATCGACGGGGTTGACCTCGCCAGCAGCAGAGACAGCGCGACGAGTCCGGCCTCGGCGTTCCCGGTATCAACAAACTGGAATGCCTGGCTGACGCTATTGCCGTGGATCAGACGCATCGGTTGCGGGGCTTGTGAAATATCGAGGATGTGTTGTGCGGCGGCACCATACGGTGCGGTCGCGGGGTTTGCGATTGCAAGGTTGCCGGCAAGTTGAGAGAGATCTGCGAGTTTTGGGGCGTCGCTCCCGGGAATCCAGAGCGCGAGGCGCCCGATAGCGTAGGTGAAGCGCTCATGGCTGAGGCCCCGCTCGTCGAGTCGTTGGGGCCGCGCGGCATCCGCTGACAGGAAGATGTCAAACGGTGCGCCATGAACGATCTGCGCGTGCAGCGTGCCGGTTGATGCACTGCTGATCTGGACCGTATGCCGGTGGAGCGCGCTGAACACCGGCGCCAGGGCATCCATTGTGGGGCGGAAGTTGGCGGCCACCGCCAATCGCACCTCTGCTGCTGTCGCACAGGATGCCCAGACAAGAGATAGCGTCACCCAGGCGACCGCCGCTCGATGCACCAGTCGCCGGGTCGTAATCTGCGGGCAGTCCGCTCGCGGCGAATCGCCAGGAAGGGGACCGATGGTCATGCCGAATCGGGTGTTAGGTGGCAAGGTGTGGGTTCAAAGGACCACCTGTCCCGATTCGATACGCGAAATGTAGTCGTCGATCAGCCATCCGGATATCGAAACCCGGGGGGGACGATTAGGTAGCTCGTTGTAGTGAAACCACTGGGCGTCCGCGATCTCCTCTTCCTGCAACACGATCTCGCCGCCAGCGTACTCGGCATGGAACCCGAGCATCAACGAATTTGGAAACGGCCAGGACTGGCTTCCAAAATACGTCACGTTGCTCACCTGCACGCCGACCTCTTCGCGGACCTCACGATGAACAGTTTCCTCGATCGTCTCTCCCGGTTCGACGAATCCGGCGATGGTCGAATAGAAGTTGCCCCGTGCTTGCGCATTCTTTGCCAGCAACAGGTCTGCACCGCGCGTGATGAGAACGATGATGGATGGCGAAAGCCGGGGGTAGAAGGGAAGATTGCACTCGGCACATTTGAGCGACCTGTCCGAGTCAGATCGTTGGGTCGGCGCGCCGCACTGGCCGCAGAACTTGTTGTGCTGGTGCCACTCAACGATCTGCTTCGCGCGCCCGATCAGGTAAAAGACCGCTTCATCGACCTGACCCAGGAATGACCAGAGTGTTTCAAAGTCGTGCCCCGGCGGCGCTTCAGCATCGGCGTTGACTTCGGTCGCATAAATTGGGGTGCCGGCGACAACGCCGAGATAATGGTGAACCAGCGCCTCCTCACCGAGCCAGCGCCATTCATCTTGATTGAGCGGACGCCAGGGATGGACGCCGTCGACGCAAAGTACCTCGTTGTCGGAAATGACGATGTGATAGGCATCTTCGACACCTTCGGGCGGATTCTCGCCTGAAGTGAATTCTGTCGCGATATCGATGAATTCCCAATCCATACTGGATCCAACCCGCAGCTTTAGGTGGGCGCGACTTTACCATTTCCTGTGCACCGTGCGCGCGATGCAAACGACCTCAATGTTGCTTGCACCGGCGCGTGCCACCTCGCGGGCGACGGCGCTGACGGTAGATCCGGTCGTCATGACATCGTCAACGATTGCGATCCGGCGCCCGCGCAATCGGGGGCTCGCTTCGAAGGCGCGAATGAGATTGCTACGGCGCTCGCGAGCAGTGAGACCGCTCTGCGGCGGCGAGTCGACGATGCGGCGGCAAAGCCCTGGATCGACGGGAATCTGCGTGCTGGCAGAGAGGGACTGCGCGATCAACTCAGCCTGACTGAATCCGCGCGTCCGTCGTCGCCGCCGGTGGAGGGGAACCGGCACCAGCACATCGGGTCGATCATCTGACCACAAGTGCTCGCATTGGCGAGCCAATAACTCGGACAGAACACGGCCGGCGACCCGGTCACCGCCGAACTTGAAGCGTGTGATCAGGCCGGGAATCGGGGGTTGATAGAGAAAGCTGAAGCGGGTGGTCGAAAAGGGCGGGGGCTTGGCGATGCAGGTGCCGCAGCGATCTCCCACCGGGATTGGCAGACCGCATTGACGACAGACGCGACCGTGCCACGGCAGGTCCTCTTCGCAGCCGATGCAGAGATCGATGTTTCGATTGGTGGATGCCAGGCAGAGTGTGCAACGACCTGGAATCAGCGCATGCAGAAGCTGGTGTCCGACGCGACGTGCCGTCCGCCTGAACTGTCTGAACTGAAAGACGTATTTGAACCGCGAGATGTAATTTCGGGCGTGGGGTTCCCGAACGTTGTGACCCGAGCGGACATCCGCCTGAATGCGCGGTTGCATGCTCAACTGAAGATTCCGGGCAGCGGGTTGGTGGGTTTCCATTGCACCTCGCTATCTTGACGTCCCGGGTGCTTTGCTGGCAGCGACAGAGGCTGGGAAGCGCGTCAGAAAATGCTGAAGTCTGCGTCAGAGATCCGCCCTCAGGGCGGCGCTGGCGACACGTCGTCCTCTCTGCATGGGTGGGTGGCAGAGTTACACACCTTGATGCGGCGGAGCCACGTGGCCCAGGCTGCCACTTCGTCCTCGCCGACGATGGTCTCACCCTTGGCGAAGGATGCGACCTTGTAACGCACCCGAATGACGTAGGCGAGTTGTTCGCCCTTGATGGACTTGATGAACTTCAGTTCACCACGGCCGGTCCGGATATCCTTGCACAGGTACATACCGAG
>CAVOBC010000493.1:0-2976 GCA_963693635.1 Gammaproteobacteria bacterium
CTGCTCATCATCGCTGTCTGGATGTTGTCGACCGCGATTCTCGTCACCTTCGTCATGGACGGCGAAGCGGCAACGGGCCACGCGTACCAGGTCTTCCTCTACCTTGAGATGATGTTCTTCTACCTGGTGTTCTGGCGGATGCGTGGCCAGACCCTGGGCATGCAGGTTTGGAAGATCCGGACTGTCGACCTCAACGGCCGCCCCATCAGTTTCGCCCGTGGCGGCCTGCGCTTCCTGGCCGCGACACTCTCCACGTTGGCCCTGGGCGTCGGCTTTCTGCGCACATTCGTGACACGCGACCAGCAGACCTGGCACGACAGCATCAGCCAGTCACAGGTCGTCTATGTGGGCACGAAGCCCTATTCGTCCGAGTCCCGTACCCCTGCCACGAATGAGTCTGAGTGAAGGTCTATTAGTCTAGAAGCAAGTCGCCGTCGACGGAAAAGTCCGGAGTCAGGCGGCGCGGCGCAGCAGCACAAAGCCGAACACAAAGCACATCAGGATGGGAATGAGCGTCGCGATCAGCGATGAGAAGCCGAACACCAGGCTCGCCGGTGCCAGCAAGTCCTGGATGAATTTGAACAGGATGCCGATCACGAGTCCCATCACGACCCGGGTCCCCATGCTCGCCTCCCGTAGCGGGCCGAACACGAACGAAATCGCGACCAGAACCAGCCCCATGACGGCAAGCGGCTGTAGCACTCGCCGCCAGAACCCAAGTTCATAGACCTCCGAGGCCAAGCCCTGCCTGCGCATGTAATCGATCTTTGCGCTCAACTGCCTGACCGAGAGCTTGTCGGGAGCTACGAGCAGCTCGGTGCTAAGAAAAGACGGCGTGAGATCCGTCTTCCACACCTCGCTCGCGATGTCGAACCGTCGCGTTGCCAATGGTTCTATCTCGGTCCCCACGACACCCTCGAGCTGCCAACCCCCGAGCGCTTCTGCATACACCGCCCGCCTCGCGAAGCGGACCGAACGCAGCTTGTCGTGCTCATCGAACACGTAGTGGCTGACGCCCTCCAGAACGCCATCCTCCCCGACGACATCGAAATGAATATAGCGGTTGCCTTCCCGATACCAAAGACCAAACTCGGGCGTAATGTGATCTTCGTCGGACAGCGCTCGCTCCTTGTCGTTGTGCGCAACCCGCTCAGCATCGGGGATTACAAACTCGCCGAGCGACAGGCTGATTGCCGCCAGCACCAACGTCGGCTTGATGACCGATCCGGTGATCGAAAGGGTCGACACGCCAGAGGCGCGCATAACCGTGAGCTCACTGTTGGATGCCAGCAGCCCGAGCCCGACCAGACAGCCGATCAAAGCCGAATACGGCACCAGCTCATAAAACCGACGGGGCGTGGTGTAGACCGTATAGACGAGGACGTCCCACAGACGATAGTTGGTGCCGACATTCTCGATTTCCTCCATGACCGTGAAGAGCGAGAGGATGCCGAGCAGCCCGACCATCGACAACAGCATTATCGTGGCGACCGTCCCGGCGAGATATCTGTCCAGACGATTCATCGCCGCAGAATCCGTCGCCAGTTGAACATGACGACCACAAGTAGCAGGAACCCGGCGTGGACCCACCAGAGTCCCATCTCGATGGGCACTTGCTTCTTCTCAAGGGCAGCGCGTCCGGTCGACAGCAGAATGACATACAGAAAACACAGGAACATGCCTGGCACCAGCCGCGTGAAGCGACCCTGACGGGGGTTGACCCGCGACAACGGCACCGCCATCACCGCAATCACCGGAACCATCAAGATGATGCCAATGCGCCAATTGAGCTCAGCACGCTCTCGGATGCCCTCCGCGCCAATCAGGTCCCGTGTCGGGATCGCGGAACGCCTGGGGGCGCGTTTGCGTACCTCCTTTCTCTCGATTAGCTGACCGTACTCCTCATACTCGATCACCTGATAGCCCGGTCGCCCCGGCTCGCCGCTGTAACGCAGCCCGTCGTTGAGCACCAGAAAGCGATTTCCATGCTCGTCAACACGCTGCGTGCCACTTGCCGCGACCACCGTACTGACATCCTTGGGTCCGAAAAAGTTGGTTGTCTTGTATTCGTTGATGAAGACTTCTGACAGCCGTCCCTGCCCCGACAACTCCTTGGTGTAGGTCACCCGTTCGCCATTACGCAACGACTGGAATCGTCCTGGCGCGAGTGTGTCGTACTCGGTCAGGTTTCGCTGGTCGTTGAAAAGCAGTTCGACACGCGCTTCGGCGGCCGGCTTCACCCACAGGGTCAACATCGCAGTGATGCCGGTTACGACTGAGCCGAGCGTCAGGGTAATGACCAGCAAGCGGCTCGGGCTCATTCCACATGCTTCCAGAACAATCATTTCGCTATCAACGTACAGCCGGCCGTACGCCAGCATGATCGACAGAAAAAAGCTGACGGGGATGATTAGTTCGAGAAATCCGGGCAGCCGATAGGCCATGATGACGAACAGCACCTCTTTGGTCAGCACGCCGCGCGCCGCGTCAGAGAGGTATCCGGAGAATCGCCAGCCCAGCGCGATCGCCAGCACGATGCCAGCCACCGCCATCGTGGTCATCAGCACCTCGCGCGCAAGGTATCGATAGATGATCAAACTGCACCCGATTGCGACAAGGGTTGTTCCAAAGTGAGCGGATCAAGCGCGTGGTCTTCCGGACAGTTTCCGGCCCTCGAAGAACCCTGATCTACAGATCTGAAGTGGATAACGACGTTATACTATCGTTCGACGAGAGGGCACGCTATGAGTTGCCGAAAGGGCGAACTTTCCACAACATCCGTTGACAGCGTTCTGCAGCGGCGATACCGCCCGCATCAGGCGCGCCACCCAACCCCGCCACACGCTCGGAAATTCCAATGCTAAAGTCGTTGCAGGAGCGCGGAATGGATTTCATCGATTAATGCCAGAGGAGTCCCCATGCGTTTTGCCGTGAACGCCGCAAACCCCGTCAAAGCGAGAACGCACTGCCTGATTC
>CAVOBC010000494.1:0-2938 GCA_963693635.1 Gammaproteobacteria bacterium
TCCGTTAGATGACGTGGCGCGCTCCGTGTTCAGTCGAACAGGTTAGCGAGGTTCTTTTTTACGTTATCTGCAATGTACAGGGCGAGCGCCTGAATCGTCGTTGTTGGGTTGCCTGCCGCGGAGGTTACAAAGACACTGCCGTCGATGATGAAGAGGTTTTTTACGTCATGACTCCTGCCCCATTCGTTGACGACTGATGTTGCTGGGTCGGTCCCCATTCGCGCGGTGCCCAGGAGATGCCAGCCTGCGTTGCGTATAGGTCCGTAAGCATCGATGTCCCAGGCGCCGGCGGCTTCCATGACCTCTCGGCCCCGCGCGAGCGCAAACTTGAGCATGCGTTCGCTGTTGTCGGACAACGTGTAGTTGATATGCGGGGCGGGAATCCCATCGGAGTCTGTCAGGACCGGGTCAAGGGTCACGCAATTGGTTTCCTCGGGGAGATCCTCAATGCAGATGCCGCACGAGATGTCGGTTCCGAAGTGTTTCCTGAACGCTGCGTGGTGACCGCTCCCCCACGGGATGTCGCCGCGTGCCGTACCATTGACCGCCGTGGTCGCGGGCGATGAGCCTCGCGAGACCTGAAAACCGAAACCGCGCACGAAGTTATGCTCGGGTCGGGTCTCGTAGAACTCCTGGCTCAGGATGCAGCAACCCTGTGGGCCGAGGTGGGAGTCGATGCCTTCCTCGAACTTGCCCTGAACGCCGCCCCACGGGTGGAACATCAGATTCTTGCCGACAAGACCCGAGCGATTGGCCAGCCCATCCGGAAACTGGGCGGACCTGGAATTTAGCAACAATCGTGGCGTGCCGACGCCGTTGCAGGCCATCACGACGATCTCGGCGCGCTGAACGCACTCGTTGCCGTCCGCGTCATAGTAGATGACGCCGGTTGCCATGCCGTCGTCGTTAACCGTGACCTCGCGTACCCGGCAATTGGTCTTCAGTTCGACGCCCTTGCGTAGGGCGAGTGGCCAATAGGTAACGTCAGCGCTGGATTTTGCGCCCTGGGAACAGCCGGTGTTGCAGGGGCCGAGATTGACGCAGCCCTCTCTACCCTCGTAATCCTCAGTGATGATCGCCGTATCGGAGGGCCACCAGTGCCAGCCCATCTGGTTGAATCCTCGCGCCATGATGTTGCCCATCTCGCCGAGTGGCAGGGGTGGGCACGTGGGGGTCTTGGGCGGGTAGGCCGGGTCGCCTGCGAGGCCCGACACGCCGATCATGCGATCGTTTTCGGCGTAATACGGCCAGAGTGTTTCATAGTCTATTGGCCAGTCGTCGGCGACCCCGTCCAACGTCTTGACCTTGAAGTCCGACGGATGAAAGCGTGGGAAATGCGCGGAGTACAGGATCGTGCTACCGCCAACGGCATTGAAGTTGGCGACCGAGATGGGCGAGTCATCCGTATCGTTGATCGGATAATCGGGTGCATGGCGCCGATGATTGGGGCTGATGGACGTTTCAGTCGCACGCAGCATCTCCCACTCACGGCGGTTGGTTGGATAGTCGGCCTGGTTCATCCAGTCGCCTTGCTCGATACACATGACACGCATGCGGGTGTCGGCAATGCTCCATGCAAATGCGGCACCCGAGGCGCCGGCCCCGACAATCAGTACGTCAACTATGTCTTCAGGCATAGATCCTCAGGAGGCATAGGGTCTTCAGGCACAACTCTTCCTTATCTGCAGGCATCGGTTCTCCTTGTCAGGGGTAAATGATCCCATAGGCTTTTCAAGCATTATGGCGTGATCATTACTTTGATCGCCGCTTCGGCCTGGAGTTGGGTCTCGTAGGCATCAGAGGCATCGTTCAGTCCGAATCGATGTGATATCAGCGGGCGCCGATCAATCTTGCCACTGTCGATCAACTCCCCCGCTTCGAGGAATTCGGCAGGCTGCCATGCCCAGGAGCCGTGGATTGCGATGTCTTTTCTGACAACAATGTTCATGTCGACTTCGATGGCGCGTTCGAAGACGGCAACGACGACCACCTTGCCGCCGAACCTCACCATGTCGATCGCCTGGGAGAGAACCGTGGTGCCCTTCGAGTTCTTGCCGGCTCCGGCGCAGTCAAAGACGACGTCGACGCCGCCGGAGCGGGCATTGATTAAGCCGAGATCCTCGCTGCCGGTAGCATCCAGGATCCCGCTGACCGGATCGCCCGAGCTCGCATTAAAGACAAGATCAGCGCCAAGTTCAGTCGCCATGGCGAGGCGTTTGTCGGACAGATCAACGACGATTACGCGAGCGTCTGGCGCCTTCGCCTTGATGCATTGAAGCGCACCCAGACCGATGATGCCGGCGCCGAGGATCGCATGGGTTTCGCCGTTTTGTGGATCGGCGATGTTGACCGCATGCAGTGAGGTCGCAAGAGGTTCGGTAGTCGCTGCTTCCTCGAAAGATCGTTCATCCGAGAAAACCCGTGCAAGGCCTGACATCCCTTCGGTGATGGTGATGTACTCGGCATTCCCGCCCATGCCGACCGCGCACACCCGGTCGCCGACCGAGAGGGGGCTCGCACCACGCACCTCAACCACTTCTCCGCTGAACTCATGGCCCATGACGCGGCCGTCGGCCTCGTCATCGCTAACGGGTGCACCGAGACCCTCGAACATGCCATGGCGATAGGTGTGCAGGTCTGACCCGCAGATGCCGCAAGCGTGCACTCGAAGCAGAGCCTCGCCGTCGCCTGGAACCGGTTTTTCGATTTCTTCACATCGAATGTCTCGTGGACCGTGGAACACTGCTGCTTTCATTGTCTTTCCTTTCTTTTTTCTGTCGATGCGCGTTGTGTGGGGTGAGGTTCAAGGTAAGCGTTGCGACCTCTTCAAGGTAAGCGTTGCGACCACAAGGTGGGTGAAGATACACCTTCTATTGCCGTCGCGCTCAGCAAGCGCTTTGTTGAAGGGAGAATCAGGTGAACAGCGAAAATTCGGGCG
>CAVOBC010000495.1:0-2918 GCA_963693635.1 Gammaproteobacteria bacterium
TTGAGTGTGACTTTCTCGGAGCGCCCGCCGCATTCCCGCTGGGCCCGTGGATTCTGGCGGGGATAATCGACTGTCCGGTCATCTGCTGCTTTGGAATCTTTGAGGGCGGCGCCACGTACCGGCTGCAGTTTGAGCAGCTTGATGTTCGGGATTTTTCGGGTGGAAGGCAGGAGCAGGCACAAGCGGCCGCGTCTGCCTATGCCGCGATGCTTGGCCGTTATGTCAAAATGGCACCGTATAACTGGTTCAACTTCTTCGACTTCTGGGCGACGCATGACGCCCCTCCGAGGACCCGCGGTGATTGACATTGGCATTACGAACTACACGGTCACAACGGCACTGGGCGAGGGGCGGGCAGCGAACAGGTATCGCTTGTTGCGATCCGAGACCGGTCTCAGGCGCGGCCTCGAAGACCCCGGGTTTGGTGCGGCGAACTCGATCGACACCTTCACCGGCGTGGTGCCGGGTCTTGAACGGGTCGTTTTGCCTCGCGCCTGCGCAGCCTATGATTGCCGCAACAATCGACTCGCGTTGCTCGCACTGGAGCAGGATGGATTTCGTGCCTCGGTCAATGCGGCACGCTCGCGCTACGGCGTAGCCCGGGTCGGTGTCATGCTCGGTACCAGCACGTCCGGAATTCGCCAGACCGAGCGCGCCTATCGTGAGGCGAGACGCGTAGGCCCGGACGGAGACACGTTTGGCCCATTGCCGGACTGGTATCACTACAAAGAGACCCAGAATGCACACTCGGTGACCGATTTCGTGGCGGCGAGCCTGGGCGTTGTTGGTCCTGCCTTCACGGTGTCGACCGCGTGCTCTTCCAGCGCGCGCGTATTTGCGTCCGCCGCGCGTTTCCTGACCGCGGGGGTTGTCGATGCGATGGTCGTGGGCGGCGTCGACAGTCTTTGTCTGACTACCCTCTTTGGCTTTGGCTCACTGCAATTGACGGCGCCGGACATCTGCCGTCCGTGTGACGCGCACCGGCAGGGCATCTCGATCGGTGAGGGGGGAGGCTTTGCGCTGCTTGAGCGAGCAGGCATAGCAGACGCACGCGCCCGGTTTCTGGGTTACGGCGAAAGCGCGGATGCATATCACATGTCTACCCCGCATCCGGATGGACTTGGCGCAGCGCTCGCGATGGCTGACGCGTTGCGTTCGGCCGGCGTGCCGGCATCAATGATCGATTATGTGAATCTGCACGGCACGGGTACCCGTGCGAACGACACGACCGAGACCAAAGCCGTGGTTGATGTGCTGGGGCGGGACGTGCCCTGTTCATCGACCAAGGGTTTCACGGGGCATACGCTCGGCGCCTGCGGCATCGTCGAGGTGGCCCTGAGCCTGCTTGCCATGGAGGCGCAGGTGCTCCCGGCGAATCTGAATTTGCAAACCCTTGATGACGCGATCGAAGCGAACGTGGTCCCGGCTCCGGTTTCGACACGCGTTGATCGTGTTGTCACAAACTCGTTCGGATTTGGCGGCAATAACTGCTCGCTTGTCCTCGGTCGTGCGGCATGAAGGTATTTGTTGAGGACGTCGAAGTTTATGCGCCGGGTATCGAGGACTGGGCGACCTTCCAGTCGATGGTCAGCGCAGAACATGTGCCCGCGCTGGTCGGTGAGCACACAAAATACAAGCCGGCGAGCTTGCCGCGCAACGAGCAGCGGCGGGCCACCCGCACAACCCGCCTCGCGTTCCGTGTGGCTGAGCCATTGGCGGGGCGATGTGATGTCGATCTGTCGAGGGCGGGCTCGGTGTTTGCGTGTTCCGGTGGCGACTACGAGGTGGTGGACGCCATCTGCCGATTGCTCGCAGCGGATGAGACGATGCTGTCGCCGACACATTTTCATAATTCGGTGCACAACGCACCGGGTGGCTATTGGGGTATTGCGACCGCAAGTCACGTCGGTTCTTCCAGCATCTCCGCCGGTGACGACACGTTCGTTGCCGGTTTGCTGGAAGCGGTTGTCACCTGTGTTACGGAGAAGCGGAGCACGCTTTTTATTGCTTATGATATTGCGGTGCCTGAGCCTCTGCGGGGCAAACGCCCGGTCGCAATCGACTTTGGGGTCGCAATGATGCTACACCCGGCCCTCTGCGCGAGAGGATGGCAATGTGAAATTACCATAGATGATGCCGGTAGCGCCGAGGCAGATCATCCGTACACCGCGCTTGTGGGCCTCAATCCGATCGCCCGAAGCTTGCCGATGCTGGGCCACCTTGCGCTTGTTCGTGCGGGCGGCGTGGGCGTCGCATCCACGAGTGGTCTCGTGTTGCCCGGCAGGCCGCCCATCCGCGTCGAGGCCCAGGCGGTGGCCGTTTGAGCGAAGTCCAGATCGATGAGTTGCTGCCCCACGGCGGGCCGATGTCACTGCTGGATGCAGTGACGAGCGTTAGCACTGACACCATTGCCTGTGAATCTCTGAGCCATCAGCGCAAGGACAACCCGCTGCGCGAAGACGGCAGCCTGCATGCCGTCAATCTGGTGGAATACGCGGCGCAGGCGATGGCGCTTCATTTTGCCTTTCTGTCCGGTGCGACGTTAACGGGTGTTGTTGCTGAGGATGCGCTGCCGATGCCTGACCGGGCTGCGCCCGACCGGGATCCCGCCGGGCCGGCACCCCGGATGTCGATCGCTGCATTGAGAAACCTCTGGTTCACGGGTCGTGATCTTGCTGAGGTAGGGGGGACAATCACAATCAATGCCAGACGTCAGTCACACCTCGATCGTGGGGCGATCTATGAATTCGTCGTGAGCACCGCCGCACCGGGACCGGGCCTGGGGGGAGAGCGGCTCGCGAGCGGTCAGATTACGCTCATTGCGGCGGCATGAGGTCGATCGATGGGTGAGTTTGTGGCGGCGTGGTAAGGCAGAATGCACCAAGCGACGATGTTGCCGGTCTTGTTTCTTGTTTCTT
>CAVOBC010000496.1:0-2900 GCA_963693635.1 Gammaproteobacteria bacterium
ATGACACCGGATCGCCGTCGTCGCAAGATGGTATCGCCATCCTGCCGCTCACGGTTCGGGGCGGCAACCAGGAAGCCAACTACCTCAGCGAGGGAATCGCCGAGGGTCTGATGACAGACATGGCACGCATCGATGACCTTCGTATCGTGTCGGTAATGAACGGCAGCATCCAGCAATTCGGCAAGCGCGTCCGCATCAATATGCGTCTGACCAGCACCGAGGACGACGAGGTGCTGTGGGTGGAGCGATACGACTTCGAGACGACCGACATCTTCGACGTTCAGGACAAGGTCACGGCTGCAGTCCTCAGCGCGCTCAGGCTGGAGGACCACCGGCAGGAGCGATTCCGCTTCGGCACGTCGTCGGTGCCAGCGTACGAAGCCTTCCTGCGCGGCATGTTCGCGAAACGCAAAGACGAACAGGACGGATTCGAGCAGGCCATAGAGCAGTTTTCGGCAGCGATCGATTTCGATCCGGCTTTCAGTCGTGCCTCGTATCTGATGGGGCTCTGTTACTGGGAGCTGACTGTCTTTCAGGGCCAGGGCAAGGGGTTTATACAGTCCGCCGAGGGCGCTTTCGCGCGCGCGCGAGAGAGAGAGAGAGAGAGAGAGAGAGAGAGAGAGAGAGAGAGAGAGAGAGAGAGAGCGGCTTTGAACCCGAGGTGCCATGGGTGCAGATCGAACGCAAACTGCACCCTGACCGGCGGCCATCGCAGTGCGAACTCGCGGATGAAGCGCTCGCCATCGTTACGAGCAAATCGAGCGACTGGCATTCATTTGAACACGTGCAGATCGGTCGCTGCCTCGGCGCGGCGGGGTTGTACGACGGCGCCTTCGCCTTTCTGGACGCGTACATCGACACCTGTTCGCCATACTCGACTGAACTCGACGCAGTACGCTTTGAAGCGGAAGGGTTGCTCCCCATCATTGGCAGGTTCAACGTCGCGATCGAGCGCCTCTCGTCCCGCCTGGTCGACCTGCTCGAGGATCATATGGTGCGTCTGCAGCGGTGCCTGCTGTTCAGCCGCACCGGTCAGTACGAAAAAGCCGGCCGCGAACTTCAGTTGTTGCAAGGTTCCGGGCTACGCAATTATGCCTGCTTCTATCACCTCTTCTGGCAAAACGACCTCATTGAGGCGCAGAAGATCTGGACAACCTCTCGCCGATCCCCTCCTGCAAATGCGTTTCAAGTTTCGCAGTTGCGTCCTGATGGACAAGTATGACCGGGCCGTCGAGTTCATGCGCGAGAGCGCACTTCGCGGCGCTCCACTTTTTCATATTCGCCTGCTGGTCGGCAACACAGTGCCCACGAAACAACTCGACGGCCTGGAGGCGACGGCAAGCTAAAAGGCATTCCTGCTTGAACAGGGCGTCGATGATGGCTGGCCGGGCGAACTCGCAGCCCTCCTCAACGAGCACGTGGATCTGACCGGGATTCGGGTTCGGCTGTAGGGCCGAATCCCTGTCTTTGACCCGATGAGGTTCGCCGTGTCAGATAACGCGGACGCCGCTCCGCGATCATTTACTATTCCCGGCGCCACTGGACAGCAACGAGACTTTTGGCGTAACCCAGACTACTCTCACGCCTCCCCTCGAGATCGGAGTGCGCTATGGACATGCTGGAAACACTGGTAGCAAAAGATGAGATCCGCGAACTGACCGCCCGATACTGCCACGCCGTCGTCGATGGTGACGCAGAACGCATTGTTGCTCTCTTCTGCCGGGACGGCGTGTTCCGGTCTCACGCACTGGCACCCGCCGGGCACGAGGCGCTGCTCGCGTTCTACGGCGGCGGCGTTGGTGGAAAGACCCATAAGCCGTTCGTGCAGAACCATGTCATTGAGTTCGACGCCGACGACACGGCCACCGGGCGCTGCTCCGTGGAGATCCGGGTATGGCAGGACGATCAAGCCTATACGCAGGCGGGGCACTACCACGATCGATATCATAAGGAAGATGACCGCTGGCGTTTCGCGGAGCGCCGCTACATCCGCTATCACAACGCACCCTGGGAATCGGGTTGGCAGAAAAACTCAGTAGTGTGATGCGCCACCTTCGGCGGGTATCACTGCGGCATTGACCATCCGTGATTCATCGCTCGCCAAAAAGAGCGCGACGTTCGCGATGTCTTCTGGCATGCCATGGCCGAACGGATGACGACGGTCGACAAGCCGAGAGTCCTGCGCGATTGACTCCGCAATCTGCTCGTCTGCAGGTGCCGTTAGATCTGTCAGGACTCGCCCGGCAACCCGGTCACTCAACACAATGCCCGGTGCGATCGCATTGGCACGGATGTTCTGACGCCAATACGTACCGGCAAGCGCTTGCGTCAGCGAAATGATGGCACCTTTCGCGGCGCTGTAGACGTGCCCACCAAACGCGCCCTTCAGCGCGACGACAGACGTGAAGTTGACGATGCTGCCGCCGCCCGCCTTCTCAAGGTACGGAATCCCCAATCGGCAACAAAGGAAGGGACCCTTGAGATCAAGATTGATGGTGTGATCCCACACCTCCGGTGCGACGGTCGTGACAGAGCTGTCATCAGCAATTGAGCCACCCGCACAGTTGATGAGGATATTGATATGGCCGAACCGGCCTTCGGCGGCCTGCAGCGCCGCGGAAATGCTGTCTTCGCTCGTTACATCCGTTTTCACAAACAAGCCATGGTCGTCGCCGACCAGGGCTTGTGTCGCTCGCCCACTGTCCTCATCGATCTCCGCAATGACCACGCGCGCGCCTTCCGCCACAAAAAGCTGCGCACACGCCCTGCCTATTCCCGCTCCCGCGCCCGTGACGAACGCTACCTTGTTCTCAAGTCGCAACATATCTTGCCCTCCTCAGGCTTATATTTTTAATCCATCAGCTGTGACGCGCCCTGACTAGTTTCTATCCCAAGAATTG
>CAVOBC010000497.1:0-2894 GCA_963693635.1 Gammaproteobacteria bacterium
TGAACACTCTTTTGGTCTGCTTGTGCGCCTTGGGGAAGAGACAACAAAACAACACGCCTCGCGATCAGCGTGCCGTCTCCGCAATGGAGCGCGGGCACCTGGAAATCGACTCCTTCTGCTTTGGTCCGCCCCCACGCTGCGAGGCAGGAATGGCAGCGATCTAATCGGCGGCTCCGGCTTGTTCCAACTGCAGCCATTCAGCGGCGTTCGTGCCAAACGGAATCATGACGTGTTCGGCGTAGGCTTCGCGTTGGCACAGCCGGGCATAAAATGCTTCGAGATTGGGCAGTGATGGCCTTTCGATATCCATGTTGAAGTAACGGTATAGGGTCGCCCCGATGGGTATGTCGCCCATGCTGAAGTCGGTGCCCGCAACGTACCGGTTGGACGCCAGGTGCTGGTCGAGCAGTGCATACTGCTGGGCGCAGCCAGCGATGCCCTCGGCCAAGAGTGCAGCATTCCCGTCTGGCAGTCGAATCTTGTTGAGGAATATCTTGAAAAAGGATGGTACGAGCGTACTTGTCATCCACTCCATCCACTGATCGGCGAGCGCCGCCTGCGCTTTGTCGGCCGGCAGGAGCGTGCCGTTGTCGTAGGTGCGGGCAAGGTAGCGAACGACCGCGTTGGACTCCCAGAGTGTCAGTGCGCCGTCCTGCAGTGTCGGCACAACTTTGTTGGGGTTCATCGCCATATATTCCGGTGTGTCGGTCCGGCCGAACGAACCGGCAACGTCGTGCCGGACGCAGTCGATGCCAAGCTCCTCGAGCGCCCACGTCACTTTCTGCACGTTCATCGAGTTTTTCCTGCCCCAAAGAATCATTGTTGCCTCCTGGCGTCGAGGTGGGTTGCGGTCTCGTCGGGTGGTTCGCCGGCGCGCCGGATCACGGGCAGGGGATGGTACCTCAGCACTCGATGAAATGGATGGCCGAGTCTATGATGGCGCATGCTTTTACCACCGGCTTTGCTCGCTCGGGTCCTTGAGGCCTGGCCAGTCGCCACGCTGACCACAATGGGCGCACAGTTACACTCGGTGCCCGTTGTATTTGTTGCGGATGGCGATGATCTCGTCCTGCCTGTCGATGGCAAGCCGAAGACGGCGCGGGGGCAGGTGAGCCTGCAGCGTGAGCATGATCTTGAGCGTAATCCGGCCTGCGTCATGCTGTTGCAGAATTACAGCGATGACTGGGACGCACTGTGGTGGCTGCGCCTGAATGGGAACGCATCGCTCACCAGGGGCAACGACGTTTTGGCGGAGCGGCTGATCGACAAGTATCCACAGTATGTCGACTTGCCGTTTGATCCGGATTGGCGCGCGATACGCTTTGTTCCCGAATCGCATCGGGCCTGGGCCCTCGCAGGCGGCGAGGCATTCGCCAGTCGCTTTCCCGCAAGCCCTTTTGCCGGCACCTTCGGTTGATTGATTGAATGATTGAATGATTAACCGCTACGCCATTTAATTTACAAAACAAGACAGGTCGCGGGATGCCTATGTCGTATGAGATCAAAGTCAAGCGAGTCACGTGTGGCGAGACCAGTAGCGATATGGAGGTCTTTTGTTACACGCCGGAGGGTAAGGGGCCTTTTCCGGGGTCATTCTCGCGCAACACATTCCGGTGGGGCACACGGGCATCGAGAATGACGAGTTCACACTGCAAGCGGCCCTTAAACTGTGCGCTTCTGGCTATGTCGTGGTCGTGCCATTCATCTTTCACTGGTGGGACAAAGACGCCGACATCGGCGTCAAGCGCGACCAGAGCCGTGACGATTGGATGGTCGCGGACGTCACCGCCGCCCACAATGTCCTGTTGGAGCGAGGGGATGTCTCACGCGTTGGCATACTCGGCCATTGCTGGGGGGGAAGAGTCGCGTGGCTCGGAGCGTGTCATCTCCGGGGTCTCCATGCCTGCGGCATATTCTATGGTGGGCGCATCAAGCTGCCGATGGGCGAGGGCAATCCGCCGCCGATTGACCTCGCCGATCAGATCGAATGCCCGGTAGCGGGCTTTTTCGGCAACGACGACCAAAACCCTTCCCCTGCGGACGTCGACGACTATGAGGCGGCACTCGTGCGGGCAGGGGTCCATTGCACCATTCACCGCTACGATGGGGCGGGGCACGCGTTCCAGAACTTCCCTTCGCCGGAGAGATACCGGCCCGAGGTGAGCGAGGCCGCCTGGCGCGAGCTTTTGACATTCCTCGCTGGGACGCTGGGCAACTGAAATGGCGGACCCCACCATTTGATCGACCAATGTCCGGTCCTCTGGCATCCAGGCCGCATGCTCGCCATGACTCGTCGATAATGGTCACAATGTGAGCGAATTTTCAGCCCGTCTGCAATTGCCCAAAGACGCAACCCACGCGTCGGTCCGACGCGCCGCGCACGATCTGCATCCCTGGACGAGAGCGGCATGACTCTGCTGCATGGCGCCGCTGAGCGGGGCAACGAGGAACTTGCGATTTGGCTTGTTGCCGAGGGCGCAGATGTTAACGCTGTCGACTCACGGGGCCGGCCACCGATCGCCCTCGTGCTCCACGCAGGGCCCTGGAAATCAGCGCCGGCGACGGGTGTTGTGAAGTTGCTCATCGACCATGGCGCGGTGCCTGACCTCGGCACGTTGGCGCAGATCGGAGACGTCTCTCGTCTTGGTGCGGCAATCGCCGCAGGGACCCGGGTTGGCCGACTCGACCGCGAGGGACGAGCGGCGCTTTTCCATGCGGCGCGAAGCAATCAATTGGCTGTCGTTCGCTACCTTCTGCACCACGGCGCGCGTCCCAATCAGGCCTGCAACGATGGCCAGACACCGTTTGGCACGGCATGCCTGCACGCGCTGTCTCAGGGGTGTGATGCTGACATTATTCGGTCTTTGCTCGAGGCGGGCGGGAGCCCAACACCG
>CAVOBC010000498.1:0-2886 GCA_963693635.1 Gammaproteobacteria bacterium
CTGCAACACGGAAGAGATGATCTTCAACACGCAGGAATGCCTCTCCTTCATCTCGCAGACCAACACCCTGGAGCCGGGAGACATCGTCTTCACCGGCACATCCGGGGTCACCTCACGTTTGCGAGTCGGTGAAGTCCTTGTAACTGCGATTCAAGGGCTCGGAGAACTCCAAAACACGATTTCTGACTAGCCCGTGATCGCCCGTCATGAGCGAAAAATAAGACACGCGAAAAGGCCGCTCCGGAAACCCGGAGCGGCCTTTTCATTTACTCAGAACAGTCTTTAAGAGGCGATCGTGTCCGCCAGTCCTCCGACTGTTAGCCAGTAGAAGATCAGGTACGCGCCTGACAGTAGTAAGAGCACCGCCGAAGCCGGTTGGATGTAGGGTGTCGCCTTTCGCACCCACTTGAGCATTGCACCCTGGAACAGCGCCACGCTCAGGGTCAACGCCGCAAACAGGAACGCCATTCCCAGCGCGTACGAGATGAACTGTGATGCACCGAACAGGAAACTGCCTGTGGCTGAACTTGCGACCACCGCAAGGAAGAGCGGCAGCGTGCAGCCCAGCGATGCCACGGCATAACTGACGCCAAAAAGGAAGTAACCGATCAGCGTCGTATCCCTGGGATCGCCGATATTAGCGCCGGTGTTCTGGGCGAAGTTATTGTAAAGTTTGCCGCCAGCTAGGACATACACGGCCGTGAAACCCATGACGACTCCCACGCCCAGTCCGATCCAATCGAAATACTGCACGATCGATGACGTCACGGACGTGACCACGACGCCGACAATGCCAAACAAAATAATGAAACCGAGGCCGACGGAGATACTCACCGTCCCCGCCCGGGCCAAACGTCGGTCCAGCCGCACCGACTCGTCCCCGTTGTTGGTTCCTATATACAGGCCCAGATAAGCGGGGAGCATTACGAACCCGCAGGGATTAACCGTGGCGACCATGCCCACGGTGAACGCGAAACCTAGCGGCAATAGACTACTCAGGCTGTCCACCTGACCCTCTGACTGACCCTGGAGATTGAGCACATTGGAGGTGACAAACCCTCCGTCCCGCCAGATGAAACCCGCGACAGCCGTAAATCCAAGAACGGCGGCCGCAAGCAGTATCGGCCAGACATAGCCCTTCCACATTGGGGGCTGGTTGATTGCAGTGGTTTCCATAGAGTTTTCAAATATTTCCGTGTGGTGAGACCTACCGACTGGCCTGTTTCACCACGTCATGATTGTTTTCTATTCTACGATCTAAGGTTCCTACGTCTGAAACCGTAGATCGAGATGCATCAAAAATGCGGGAAATCGCATAATCGGGACGGCAGACTTACGAATCTGCGTGTTCGAAGCGGCGTACGCATTCCAGTTGATCCTCGTGTCTTTCAGATGCGGAAGTGATTGGGATCGACGCGTCGTGGATTCCTTTCAGCCGCGGGAACGCTAGAAAAGCGGGACTCAAGGTCACGGACAAGGTGCCTGCAAAACGGAGTGCTCAAACCGCGCCCATGCTCCCGGGAATGCCCGAGAAGCAAAGTGGCGCACGCGTACTGATCCGAGCGCATCTGGCGCTTGATTCCGAACGCACCTGGGGGCTCTCCGCCCACCTCCACGCATGCGCGATAGACCCGGTCTGGCCCGTTGTCGTTGAAGACATTAAGCATGATGAACCGATAGTCGCACGCGTCGGATCGCCGTCCGACACTGAAATCCCGTTCGACATACTTCAGACCTCAGGCGCACGGCTCATCGCCATTGTGCCCGACGATAGCGATGAGTCCCTGGCTTCGGCCGCCGCCGCCGGGGCATGGGCCGCCGTTCTGGAAGAGGACGCCCACGTCGCACTGGCAGATGCGGTACGAGAAGTTTCGGAAGGCCGCAGCCCCCTGTTCAAAGCCGTCGCTGATCGGACGGGCGCTGCGTTCTCAATCCTTGCGATGCTGCGTGAAGCATGGAGTCGAAACCCGGCCTCAAGCCCACCAAGCCCACTCAACGATCGCGAAGCTCGTATGTTGAGGATGGTGTCAGAAGGCGTCACAAACCGTGAAATTGCGGTGCGACTCACGTTGTCAGAACAGACCGTGAAAAACTACCTGTCAATGGTGTTTGAGAAGATGGGCACACGCAGTCGAGCGCAGGCTGCGACGATGGCGCTTGAGTACGGGTGGTTACGGGAAGACTAAAATCGATATCGGCCTGAAGCTTATCCCGCTGTCGCTCGTGCTATGATTTAGCATCACTTCCAGGAGCGAATTGCGTAGGTAATCGTCCCGGTCGTTTTGTGCGCGCCCTCTGGCGTTTCACAAATACACAAAAATGCTGCGGAGTAGCAAACTTACCGATGACGACTACACAGGCTCCGGCGGATCAGAGCCCGCCAATCACCCTGCGCGGGCTGTTTGAAGCCGGCGCCCACTTCGGCCACCCCACCAAGCGATGGCACCCGAAGATGAAGCCATTCATCTTCACGTCTCGCAACAAGATCCACGTTTTCGATCTTGCGAAGACCATAGAGAAGCTTGAGAAGGCCGCCGATTTTGTTGAGAAGGCCGTTGGGGATGGCGGGCAGGTAATGCTCGTCGGAACTAAGAAACAGGCCCAGGAAGCAATTTCAGATATAGGGCAGCAGACTCACGCGCTCTATGTAAACCAACGCTGGCTTGGCGGAATGTTGACCAACTTCCAGACCATCCAGAAACGGATCGAGTACGTCGTGCGTCTCGAAGACGAGATCGCACGCGGAACTCTCCAGGCTGCAACCAAGCGAGAAGCGCAGCGAGCGGCCACTGAGGTCATCCGACTCAACAAGTTCCTGGGTGGCATCAAACAGATGACCACGCTGCCGCAGGTACTCTTTATCGTTGACATCGGCAAAGAAAAAAT
>CAVOBC010000499.1:0-2868 GCA_963693635.1 Gammaproteobacteria bacterium
CTGTAATCGGCAAGGCACGTGGCTTTGAACCCGTCGCAATGACGATATTTTCAGCGGCAAGTGTCTCGCCATTAACGTCGATGCTGTTGGGGCCGGTAAAGCGCGCCTCACCGCGATACACATCGCCACGCTTGCCGGCGACACCGGCCATCGCGTCCGGAATAAAGTCGACCATCGCCCGTTCCCGGGCAATGAGCTTCGACCAGTCAAGCGACGGTGCACCCACGGTGATGCCGTGCTCAGCGGCGAGTTCGATTTCATGCAACGCATGCGCCGCTGCTACCAACACTTTTTTTGGCGTGCAACCGCGGTTGGGACAAGTGCCGCCGAAGTCCGCAGACTCGACAAAGGCAATACGCTTGCCAGCTTCTGCGGCGACTGCTGACACGCCGAATCCGGCATTGCCACCCCCAAGAATGATGATGTCGTAGTGGTTCGTCATGGTCGTCTCTCGTGTTAGCAAGCCTGTCGCTTTGCTGTGTGCATTTCAGGGTTTCGCTCCTTAAGACCAACTCGCACTGGTCAATGTACGAGTTTTCCTGGTCGCCTTCAGATCCATTTCGCACGAGACCTGATTGCTGCATAGTGCGCGAACGTCCCGTGTCGAACCCTCCGTGTCGAACCATTCAGCTTCAGGATCACTATGCAGCAATCTTCCGCCGGTGGCATCGACAACGGCAGCTTCTGGTTCGACTCTCTCGCGGCGGACCGACGCCCCGACCCGGCACCGACAGCGACCGATCTGCCAACCCACACAGACGTTGCAATCATCGGTGCCGGGTACACCGGACTCTGGACCGCTTATTACCTGAACCGGGCAGAGCCGTCACTCGCCATCACAATCATCGATGCGAACTCGGTCGGTTTTGGCGCAAGTGGGCGAAACGGCGGCTGGTGTATGGGCTGGTCAATGGACATCGACAAACGCCTTGCACGCGGTACAGGTGGCCTCGCAGTTGCGCGTGCAATGCAGGATACCGTCGACGAGATCGGCCGTGTCAGCCAGGCCGAAAACATCGACTGCCACTACACCAAGGGCGGCACCTTGGCTGTCGCGACAACAACTCTGCACGCCGATCGGTTCCAGCGCACTATCGAGCGCCGCGGCCAACAAGGCTTCGATGGTGACGACTTTGTCTGGCTGGCGCCGGCAGAGTCTCGTGCCCGACTGAACGCGGCGGCAAACTTCGGGGCAATGTACACGCCCCATTGTGCGCGGCTCCACCCGGGACGACTGGTGCACGGACTCGCCCATGTGCTGCGTGAACGCGGTATCACCATCATCGAGCACACGCCAGTTACCAACATCGACAACGGTCGACTGACGACAACGCAGGGGCAGATCTCTGCGCCTGTCATCTTGCGCGCGACCGAAGGTTACACCGACTCCATCGCCGGCCAATCCCGGCAGATGTTGCCCCTTTATTCGATGATGATTGCCACGGAACCGCTGTCTGACGATCAATGGCAGGACATTGGTCTCGTGAACAGCGAGACCTTCGGCGACGGACGGCGAATCGTCATCTACGGCCAGCGGACGCTCGACAATCGAATCGCAATTGGCGGGCGCGCCGGCTACTACTTCGGCTCCAAACGTCTGCCCGTCATCCCGCACGACCATCCCAACCTGCAATACGTCGAGGATTCACTGTTTGACCTGTTGCCCCAGTTGCAGGGCACCCCCATCACTCACCGTTGGGGCGGACTGATGGGGGTCGCGTCTCACTTTCGACCAAGCGTGCAGTTCGACCGCACCACGGGATTCGGGCGGGCCGGCGGCTACACCGGGGAGGGGGTCGCCGCATCGAACCTCGCCGCTCGCATCCTCGCGGACCTCACGCTTGGCAAAGCGACCGACATCACCCGCCTGCCCTGGGTAGACGATATCGCGCCAAGGTGGCCGATCGAGCCATTTCGCTGGCTCGGTGCCGGCACTATCCAGCACATCGGCCTGCTCGCAGATCGCGCTGAACGTCGCACGTCGCAGCCGTCGCTGTGGGGCAAGGTCTTCGATCGCCTGTACGGTTGAGAGGGGTTGCTGTTGTCCGACCCGTATCCATCCTGACAAGGCTGCTCGGGACATCGCAGATCGTCGACGCAAGCGGCGTCAAATCGTCAAAAGCACGCTCCGTCGCGGTGTCGAGAATCCTGTAAAGGCGCAGCGCGTTCAACCACCGTTCTTCATCATTCACCCAAGCCTCCCTGACCTCATGTCTGCCCTTGCCTGGATTGCCGACCTCTCGCACGCAACGCCTGCCGTCGCGCGTCTTGTGGCGTTACGCCTCGCAGACGTCCATCCGACATGCAGGTTGTTCCGTTCATCTTTCGGGATACCAAAGGCCGGCGCGCGTGCCTGACGGATGCGTCCAGCTTCGTATGTTACTGCAGCGCCGGTTGGCGTGCGGCAACACCCGACGGCCGCATTCTGGTTGCCGAACCTGACAAGCGCCGGTGGCCCTGTTCTCGCCCACTATCGAGTCCGGTATGATTCAGTCTGATAGCCGAATGACCGCAGATAGAGCATGGCCACCCCAATTGCGCCGTCGACCAAACCCTCCCCGATCAAGCTCGACGATGAGCAAGTGCGGCGCTATATCACCGACGGCGTGCTCGTTCTCAACGCCGACCTGAACGATGCGATCCACCAACGCATCTTTGAGAAGATCTCGTGGAACAACAACCGCGAGTTCAACATGGGCAACAACGTGCTGCCGCGCGTACCGGAGTTGCAGCAGGTCATCGACGCGCCGTCAGTTCGCGGCGCCCTGCAGAGCGTGCTCGGCGACGACTATATTCTGCATCCACACCGCTTCATGCACGCGAGCGAACCGCTGGATGAAGCTGATGGACATGCACGCATTGCCGGGC
>CAVOBC010000500.1:0-2840 GCA_963693635.1 Gammaproteobacteria bacterium
AGAGTCCGCTATGACCCATTCCAGGAACAAAACATGAGCAACGAAGAAACGAAAATTAGTCGTAGTGAAGCCGAGTGGGAAAAACGTCTAACCACAGAACAGTTTCAGATTTGCCGATTAAAGGCCACCGAAGCCCCCTTCACCGGCGAGTACAATCAGTCCAAGGAGCCTGGCATCTATTGCTGTGTCTGTTGCGGTGCGGCCCTATTTGATGCTCAGACGAAATACGAATCCAACTCAGGCTGGCCAAGTTTTTACCAACCCGTGGCAGACGAGGCCGTCACTCAAGAAAGCGACTCCAGTCTCGGCATGGTTCGAGTCGAAGTGATGTGCCGCCGCTGCGATGCGCATCTTGGACACGTGTTCGACGACGGTCCACAACCTACCGGCCAACGTTACTGCATCAATTCCATCTCATTAACGCTCGACCCGAAAGATTAGTAGACACTCAATCAACTGCCCCGTCGCTGGATGCTGGGCATTTTCAGCACCTGCGACACCACGGGTGCAGTGCTGCGCAACAGCGGGTTGTAGCGCATGATCAACCAGGTCGGTATTCCCTGCGTACGAGCCAACTGCCACACACTATCTCCTTTTTTCGTAACGTAGTTCAGGACCTCAATGATGTCGTAGTGCTCTTTGAATTCTTCAACCAGCACACGATGATAATCGCGGCGTTCGCGGTCAAACGCGCTACGCTGCCCGTCATTTTCCACTGGCAATAACAGCACCTCTCCGAGGCGCAACTGGTGCCCCTTGGCAAAGTCATTCAGCCGACGGATCGATGTCGTCCCACCTGACCTGAGCCAATCTGAGTAATGACCCAATGTCTCCTCGGCTTCAACATTAATGCGGTAGATCACCGCTCCATTGCGGCTTGCCGTCTGGATCGTTAAATCAATGTCCTGGTCTAACGGTTCAACGTCCGGTAGTGGCTGGCGCTGACCGCTCGGTACACCCGTTGGCGTTCCCGTGACCTCTTTATTCGATTCCAAAATCAGTGATTCTGCAAGATCACTCGGCACACCCGGTACGCTCAACACCTGTCCTGGCCGAATAACAGCGCGTTTATCCAACTGGTTAGAAGCCAGTAACTGCTTGCAGTCCGTCTCTAGCCGAAGCGCAATTTCACAAGCAGAATCACCCTCACGCACCACATACTCCACCGTCGTACCCGCAGTTGCGATCTCAGCCTTACGGACAACTGGCGCCGGTGCAGCGACTGTTGACTCCTTCTCGTTGGCGTCAAATTTCCGGGTACTGGTAGAACGCGCAACCGAGCCGGGAATACGCTTGGGGATACGCAGGGCCTGCCCTGGAAAAATCAGAGTACGCATGTTCATCTCATTCGCCGTCAGAAAGGCTTCACACGAAATACCGAGCCGCGCGGCAACCGCACAAACCGAGTCTCCATGACGGACGGTATAACTCGTCTTGACTCCCTGATTGGCAAGCACACCAGGAATAATCAGCGCTTGACCGACTTGGAGCACCGAGTTCATTGCAAGACCGTTTGTGGACAACAGGTCATTACACGCGACGGCGAACCGTTTCGCCACCGCACAGCCGCTATCACCCGAACGTACGACGTAACTGCCGGGGTTTGCCGGTACGGTAGCGCGGCGACTCGAACCGCCTCGCCCCGGCACGAGGATCTTCTGCCCTACTCGAATGAATCCTTTCTTCCCGATGCGATTAATCGCCAGCAATTCGCTACAGCGGACGTCAAACGCACTGGCAATCGCACAAATGGTGTCACCTCGCGCCACTCGATAGTTAATCACCCCTTTGGACCCGTGCTCCGTTGTCATGGCGTGGAGTCGCTTCACCTGTGAGCCCCACCCCCCCTGCTTCGGTGGCAACCTCAGGCGATAGTTCTTTGGAACCGGTCGCCACCCTTTCCACACATGCCGGGTCAACGCCGGATTGAGCCTCTTTAACTGTTTGGAAGAAACGCCAAATACTGCGCTTAATCGCTGTACTGATTGTGCCTTTTTCAACTTCAGCGTGCGGTATTGCAGCGGCGCATTGGCCGACACATGTCCAAAGTACCGCTTTGCATTCTGTGCCACATAACGCGCGGCTAGAAAACTTGCGTAGAAATTCTTTACGGCCACTCGAAACTTCCTCGAACGATAGCGTTCCAGCACCCGCACAAAGTTCGGTCCCAGCTTACGGATAGCCCGCTCCATACCGTTGACACCATAGTTGTAGGAGGTGATGACAAAAGGACTGAGTTCACCAGCACGAATGCCGGGGCGTTTTTTCTTGGCCACCTTACCAAGGCGCGTGCGACTGTTATTGAGATAACGTGCCGCAGCCCAGGTTGCCGCTTCTGGATCCAGGCGCTCGTCGACCGTTGCATTGAGGCGTAACCCCAGGCCTCGCGCTGTGCTGGGCATAATTTGCCACAGCCCGGCCGCGCCTAGATGTGAGTAAGCCGCTGGATTGTAGAGCGACTCAACAAAGGGCAAATACTGAATATCGCTCTGCAATCCGGACTGGCGTAATACCCGCCGCACCATAGGTCGATAGGTCCCATAGCGCTTCAGCGCTTTCCTGAATCGGTCGCGGTTACCCCCTTGGCAACGAATGTTTGACGCCGCGCGGCGAATCTCCGCTGGATCGCGCCGTGGAAACATACTCAAAAAGTGCTGGGCCTGTGTACCCCAGACCTTCTTGCGCTGGCTGACCTTGGTGGCCAACGAACGAAGCTCGCCGGCAATGACTGCCTTTTGTCGCGTCACCAACTTCGAGCCCTTGCGACTGCGACAGGCCTGGCCTCGGACCACATCGTAAACCCGATCCGGCTTGTTGGCATCGTGAAGCACAGCATCCTT
>CAVOBC010000501.1:0-2785 GCA_963693635.1 Gammaproteobacteria bacterium
GCATCACATTGAGGGCACGGTCGCCGGCGGCGAGCGATAATGTTGCTGTGATGTTTCGCGCCGACGCGCAGACATTGCCGTGGCTGAGGGGCACAATCTTGGGCCGGGACGTGGTCCCCGAGGTGTGCAGGACCAACGCGATGTCGTCGGCATTCGGTGCACGGGCTGGTGCGACCGGTGTCGCCAGCTGCGGAATCCGGAGATCGAACGCCCCTGCCGGGCCGTCCTCGACCGGGACAAGCTCAATCACCGGGACGCCGAGACCCACCGCCGCCGCGACCGCCGGCGAATCACTGCCAGCTTCAACGAGCAGTGCACACGCCTTCAAATCCTCAAGGTAGAACGCAAACTCCTCGGTCCGATAGGCAGGATTGAGTGGCGCCGTCGTCGCGATGCAAGCCACACACAAAAACGCAGTCGCCATCTCCGGACCGTTCGGCAAGACGATGGCGATGCGGTCGTTCGGACGCACGCCAGCAGCGGCGAGCGCACTCGCCACCCGCTCCGCCTGTGCCGCAAGGCCTGCGTAGGTCATCGCGGCAGCATCGATGCCACCGATCGCTGCAGCGTCGGCTGCGCCGCCGGTCAACAGCTCTGAAACAGTCGTCGCACTCATTTTGCTATCTCTTTGCCCTTTATCTCTTTGCCCTTCATCTCTTTTCCTGACATTTCGTTGCCAATGGCGCCGGCTTCGCGCAGACCGGCAATCTGATCCGCCGACAGTTCAAGCACCTCTTCGAGTATTTCGTCGGTGTGCTGACCCAGCAACGGTGCCGGCGTTATCGCAACCTCACTCTTCGACAAGCGCGCGGGCCAACCCAGCAGTTTCACCTTGCCATGCTGTGGATGTATGACCTCATGTACAAAGCCGCGCGCAAGCAGATGCGGGTCCGTGAAGAGTTCGTGCGTCTCAAACACCTCGCTCGCACACACCCCTGCTTCGGCGAGCGCATACATGGCATCAGTCTTGGTTCGCTCGCGTGCCCATGCGCCGATCAACTCACCCAGCGCGGCGCGATTCTCGTGGCGGGATCGGGCGTCAGCGAAACGAGCATCGTCCATGAGCGCCGGTACGCCAATAGCATCGGCAACGCCTTGCCACATCCGCCGGTTCACGGCCATCACAAAGACATAGTCATTGGGCCCACCGGGTGCGCACGGGTACAGCGATACGAACGGATTGTCACCCACGCCCAACCGGGGCGTGGGCACCTCACCGAATCGAGTGCGCGATACAGCGGACCGCATGTAGTAAGTCATGGCTTCCTGCATCGCGAGCTCCACGACCTGACCCTCACCCGTTCGCAGCTTTTGTACGTAGGCGGCAACAACCGCGAGCGCTGCCTGGGTACCGGTGCCGGAGTCACCCGTCGTCGGCCCTGGACGCATGGGCGGGCCGCCCGGCTCACCGGTGATCGAGAACGCCCCAGCAGCCGCCTGCGCGACCATGTCCATGCACTTGTGGTTCGCACGTGGCCCCGACGTCCCGAAGCCCTTGATGCGCGCGTAGATGATGCCGGGGTTGAGGCCAGCCATCACCTCGTAACCGATATCGAGCTTCTCGACCACGCCCGGGCCATAATTTTCAATGAAAACGTCGAAGTTTGGCACCATGTCCAGCAACAGTTGACGGCCGGCCGGGTCTGACAGATTCAGCGTCACACTGCGCTTGTTGCTGTTCCAGTTGACGAAGTACTCGGCGTCCTTGCCGTCCGTTGCCCCGCCGACAGAGCGACCGGGATCACCGATGTCTGGCTGCTCGACCTTGACAACATCCGCGCCAAGCCATGCGAGCGCCTGGGTACACGACGTACCCGCTTCCCACTGGGTCATGTCCAGCACGCGCAAACCGTCGAGCGCAGTCATCGCTGCCGCCTCCACTCAATCGTTACTCCCGATGGCGCTAACGACTCCCCTGCACTGACCCTTGCTACGTTCACTCATCGCACCTCTATAGTTGGCCCCCGAGATTGTTGGCCCCCGAGTATAATTTGCCCCCGAGTCGAAAGCGCACTCGTTGTCCGGCCCGGCCATCAACCGGCCCGACCGCAACAATCGTTCGCCGCAACAATAACAGGTTGGAATAAGCGGTTGGCCCTGGCTAGTTCTTGTCCCAAAATTGCCATCCGGACAATTCTTCGGAGTCGGTTTGCAAACAAACCTCGCACTTCCTGCAGAAAACTTGCACTTCCTGCAGAAAAGAGGCCTGCGGAAGATGGCGTTGCATCCCTGCACTGCACGCCAGCGTCCGCCCCAAAACGAAGTTCTGGGACAGGAACTAGCTATTCCCCGTGAGGCGCGAGGGCGACCTCGCAGGCTCCAAACCCCTTTGCGGCCGCACGAGCCACCAATTTTCCGATTCTCAATGTTCAGTTACACTCAATGGAAGGCCTTCACCCCACTGGGTCACACATGCAACCGACGACTTGCCGTATCGGCCGCTCGCCAACGACACTACTGCTGACGATACTGCTCACGCTTCCGCTCGTCCTGCAGATGCCGCCCGTTCGTGCACAAGACCCGACGTCGGTCTACCAGATCGGCCCCATTGACACCCCTGCCCGTCTGCGTGAGGCCGAGCGCCGCGTTCGAAATCTCGGACACGACTTCACGACACGGCAAGAAGGCGACTGGCAGTCGCTCGGTTTCATCGTGGTCACGCCCGTGCTCGCCTCGCCACTCGATGTCTCCAACCAACTGGGTCGCCTGCACGATAGCGGGCTGGACGACGTTACCCTGATGCGCAGCGGCACCTACGCACGCCGTGTGTACGGTGCGCAAGCCA
>CAVOBC010000502.1:0-2775 GCA_963693635.1 Gammaproteobacteria bacterium
TCCGGAATGTCACCGGCTTCAATAAAAAGGTACGGGACGCCCGCGACGCAGGCGAGCCATTGCGCGATCCCCTCTGGGTCCGCGACGAACTGATGGACGCCCAGGATGCGCTGGCACCAGAACTGGAAACGCTGCCCTTCATTGTCGTCATCGTCGATGAATTCGCTGACATGATCATGATTGTCGGCAAGAAAGTTGAGGAGTTGATTGCGCGCATTGCACAGAAGGCACGGGCAGCGGGCATCCACTTGATTCTGGCGACCCAGAGGCCATCGGTGGACGTCATTACCGGCTTGATCAAGGCCAACATTCCTACGCGCATCGCGTTCCAGGTTTCGTCCAAGGTGGACTCGAGGACGATCCTCGATCAGGGTGGTGCGGAACAACTGCTCGGACACGGGGACATGCTGTATCTGCCATCCGGTTCACCGATCCCGATACGGGTGCACGGCGCGTTTGTGGAAGACGATGAGGTTCATCGGGTCGTGCAAAGCTGGACTAAGCTTGGTGAGCCCAACTACCTTGACGAGATTCTCGACGCGCGATCGGATTCGGACGTGCTCCCGGGCGCCGGGTCAACCGACGAGAGTTCAGACGGTGAGCAGGATCTGCTCTACGATGAGGCGGTGCAGTACGTCCTGGAATCACGGCGCGCATCGATTTCCTCGGTACAGCGAAAACTGCGAATCGGCTACAACCGTGCTGCGCGGATGATTGAAACGATGGAGCAGGCGGGCGTTGTCTCTGAGATGAATTCGAACGGCTCTCGCGAGGTCCTGGTCAATGGTCCGGTCGAGTAGGTCAAGCGCGCGGGCGTTGCTGTCGGCGCTTCTCATAACGCTCGCGAGCGTTGCAGAGGGGGTGACGCTTGATGAGCGCCTGGACGGCATCCACTCGTTGCATGCCACGTTCGAGCAAAAGGGCGGAGACGCACCGGTGCAGACCGGCGAGATCTGGATCGACGATCGCGGCCGATATCGAATCGATGTCCTCACACCATCGGTGCAGAACATGGTGTCTGATGGGAAAAAAACCTGGCACTTTGATGCAGACCTCGCACAGGTAACCATCACGCAGGCGGTTCGGAATGTCGGCGAGGTGCCCGTCATGCTGTTTGTGACGGACGGGGCTGACCTTGATGAACACTTTCGGATCGCTGATTTTGACGATGAGACCCGCGTCCACTATGTGTTGGAGCCGCGGGCTGAATCGAGCCACTTTCGAAGCGTGGCGCTCGCCTTTGACGACGGGGTCCCGACGCTTATCACCATCAACGATAATCTGGGCAATCGCATTGCCATCACGCTGACGTCTGTCGAACTTAATCGGCGTGCGCCCGATGAACGTTTCAGCCTGCCGATCCCGGCGGGTGTTGACGAGATCGATGACACGGCGACTATCCCGGCCGCGTCTTCCGCCAAAGAGACCGGCGACGCACACCGGCAACGTTGATGTCACTCTTCGACGGAGTGGGGGACGACAACCGCGCTGAGCCATTGGCGGCGCGGGTGCGCCCGCTGAACCTGGACGACTTTCACGGCCAGCAACATCTGATTGGCCCCGGCAAGCCGCTGCGGCAAGCGATCGAGCGCTCCCAGTTGCACTCGATGATCCTCTGGGGGCCGCCGGGCGTCGGCAAAACCACCCTCGCGCGGCTGATGGCACATCAGTGCGATGTCCATTTTCTGTCGATTTCAGCGGTCCTTGCGGGGGTTAAGGACATACGCGAGGCCATTGCGAGTGCCCGTGAGGTGACGATGACACTTGGACGCAAGACGATGCTGTTCGTTGATGAGGCGCACCGGTTCAACAAGGCGCAGCAGGATGCGTTTCTGCCGCATGTCGAGGATGGAACGATTCTATTTGTCGGTGCTACGACCGAGAACCCGTCGTTCGAAATGAACAATGCGCTGCTGTCGCGCACCCGCATCTACAAGTTGACGGCGCTCGACGAGGCCGCGTTGGTCGGCGTTCTGCGTCAGGCGCTGCTGGATGTCGAGCGGGGACTGCCCGGGGTCGAATGCTCGGACACCGTCTTGACCCGCTTCAGCCGTGCTGCGGACGGGGACGCCAGAGCCGCGCTCAACATGCTGGAAGTCGCGTCTGATCTTGCGAGCGACAACGTCATTGATGACGAGGCTGCGGCGGAGGTCTTGTTGGGCGACGTGCGTCGTTTCGACAAGGGCGGTGACAGTTTTTTTGAACAGATTTCCGCGTTGCACAAATCGGTGCGGGGTTCGTCCCCGGATGGTGCGTTGTATTGGTTCGCCCGCATGCTCGACGGTGGCTGCGACCCGTTCTACATCGCGCGCCGGGTTGTGCGGATGGCATCAGAAGATATCGGCAATGCGGACCCGAGGGCATTGCAACTCGCGCTGAATGCCTGGGAGGTGCAGGAACGCCTGGGATCACCGGAGGGGGAACTCGCCATCGCGCAGGCGATTGCCTACCTCGCTGTCGCACCGAAGAGCAATGCGGTCTACACCGCGTTCAACGCCGCGCGCGCGGACGTAGCCGGCGCGCCGTCGCTGGATGTACCCATGCACCTGCGCAATGCGCCGACATCAATGATGAAGGAGATGGGTTACGGCGAGGAATATCAGTATGCGCATGACTTCCCGGAAGCCTATGTTCCTGGAGAGGACTATTTGCCGGAGGCCCTGGCAGGCCGCGTGTACTACGAACCTGTGAATCGGGGGATGGAGATCCGCATCCGCGAGAAACTCGCCCACTTCCGGGAACTTGACGCCGAGGCCGCGATCAGACGCTACGATC
>CAVOBC010000503.1:0-2752 GCA_963693635.1 Gammaproteobacteria bacterium
GTCTACGGCATCAGAGGCCAGGCAGCTGTTCTCCGCGTCCAGTTCCAGCTGACCCTGGCGTTGTACAAAGCACCCGACACGTTGGGCAATAATGTGTGCCAGGTGGGTGAGTTCGGCACTCGTCGGCGCTCGCACCGAACGGAATCGCACCGCCCCGTCCGGGCGCTCGACGTACACCCCGTCGAGGAACAGTATGTGGAAATGGAGCCAACCGGGCTGACCGAGCGCCTGCGTGATGCTTTGAAATCCGGGGACTAAAAGCTGCGGTCTTGGCAATCTCCAATGATCAAATGAATCGCTGAGATGACTTAAATTCAATTATTCCCGAAAACTTCCACCAATACCGGCTCCCAGGCACCCGATGGGGGCTTGGCACCCACCCGCAGCGAGAGCGTCGGCGCGATCGCCGTGGTGTTGACCCGGCGGGCCACCCTCTGCGGCTGGATGTCCATGCCCGCGAAGATAATCGGCACATAGGTGTCGTATTGCCACGGCGAACCGTGGGTAGAGGCCACTGTCAGTCCATCAAAATCATTGGGGAAAACGTGTGGGTCAAACACGACGTAGATATCTCCTGAACGGCCGGGGTGATAGTTCCGCAGCACGGCGTCGACGATCGGTGTCACAGGCAGAGCGCCCTCTGTGAGCGCGGTACTGGGAATGGCTGCACCAATACCGTCGAAACGTGTCAACGCCTCGGCGACCACCGCCTGGACTTCGGCCAGATCCAGACCGTTGCTTTCGATCAACTCATGGTTAAGAAACAGGTATGGGTGGAAGTAACCCCTGATCAACTTTTCTCCTGCCTGAAATCTCGCCTGGAGGGCGTTGATGGCGGCGACCCGTTCCACCTCCTGTGGTTTGATGTACGACGCCTCAAACCCCAATTCCCTCAAATATCCGGGCGCCTCGGGTCCACCGTGGTCGGCAGATAGCACAATCAGAGTACGTTCCAGTCCGACCTTCTCGTCGATGAACTGAAACAACTGGGCCAGCGTACGGTCCAGCCGCAGAATGTTGTCCTCGCTCTCAAGGCTGGAAGGTCCGAAGATGTGGCCCACGTAATCCGTGGATGAGAAACTGACAGCGAGAAAATCGGTGTCGTTATCCTGTCCCAGTTGCTCGTTTTCGACCAGCGTCTTGGCAAAATCGAGGGTGATCTCGTCGCCCGCAGGGCTCACCGTGAGCAGCGTTGTAAAATAACGGCTGTCTCTGTCCCCAAAAGCATGTGGGAAAACCCGGCCGTATCCCGCCAGGTTGGTTTCATAGGGCCGATCGTCAGCGTCGCCAAAAAGATAGGTTGACTGGTCGTTGAGCAAACGCCAAGCGGTCCCGGCGTAGTCCGCTGTCAGGTCTTTTGCGTTCCAGTCCTGCACCCACTGGGGGTAGCTGTCGTAATAAAACTGGCTGGTTACAAACTGGCCGCTCTTTTTTGAGAACCAGAACGCCTTGCCGGTGTGGCCTGCCAGTGTAATGGCACCACGGTCTTTTACTGATACACCGAAGATCTTGCTTCGTCCGCCAAGGCTCAGATTCAGTTCGTCGCCGAACGTTGAAACGAGGATTGCAGCCGGGGAACGCCCGTCGGAGCGCGCAGCCTTTTGCGTGGGGTCTATCTCTGTGGCCTTGTCCACCCTACCATCGCCGAGGAGGGGGTAGCGCGGATCCTCCACGCCATATACCACAGCGCCCTGCTGGCGGTCGAACCACACGTTGCCGATCATGCCGTGCCGTGCCGGGTCTGCTCCAGTAGCGAGCGTCGCGTGGCCAACGACCGTCTCTGTGTTAGCGTGAGCATGGTGCGCATTGATGTACACCAGACCCTCGTCGAGCAGGTAGCGAAAGCCGCCCTCACCCAGTCGCTCGTAGTAACGCCGCGGCAGATCGCCGCGCAGCTGATCGACGGTGATTTGTAATACCAAGCGAGGCAGTGGTTGCTCTGACGCTATAGTAGGCATCGCTGTGGCGGCCAACACCAGAGTAAGGATCAGACCAATATTGTGGGATGTTGCGATGAGCTTTGACATTCTTAATGACTCCGAGGTGCGGTGTGGCGGTTCAAGGGTAGGCCAGAAACTCTTCTGCCGGCGCGTTTTCCCCGTGCAGGTCAGCCAGCTGGTCAATCTCATCGTAGAGCGTCTGTTCTTCTTCATCGTTGATCTCACCAATACCGATCAGTTCGACCACCAGGCCGTTGTGCAGAATCTAGCGCATGGCGCCTAGGGTCCGGGGGCGCTATCGTGATCGGTACAGTTCTCGATGACGCTCGACAGCGTTTCGCTCGCCCGGTAGCGGATCAAACTGTCCACTGCGATGTCGCCGAAAGTCTCTACCAGCGCGTCCAGTTCTTGTGCCACCAAATCGTGTTCGTCCGGATCGACCAGACGGGCCGCACTTAACTTCCCCAGCAGACCGCCCTTTATCATCACCTGTGCCGTCAGCAGGGTCACGGCCAGATCATCCTGCGCCGTGGTCACGATGTGCTGGAATGTTGCCGACAGTTGCCGGCTGACTTTCTCGCTGACGTCCTCGGGTATGCTCACCGGTCTGACGCTAAGAAGTCCTGAACCGATTCTGCCCAAGTCCGGGTGAAGTTGCAAAAACACCGGGCGGGAATCTGCGGGGCCTTTGACAGTATAGGAAGGATAAACGCCCTTTTCACCCAAGTCCAACAGCCGATGACTGCTGTTGCATCGCCCGGTAACTGTGTAACACCTCCCCGAATCCGACCGCTATGGAGGTAGCGGCGCTG
>CAVOBC010000504.1:0-2742 GCA_963693635.1 Gammaproteobacteria bacterium
CGTGGTCCGCACGGAACACCAACCAGCGGCCAAAGCGCTAAGCGCGCTCTAAGGTTAGGTGCGTACCCTCGGTTACGCCGCCAACCCGCACCGACGTCCGCCAATGCCAGATCGAGAATCCACGGCTACAGCACGTTGAAGATGTAGCTGTACTTGATGACGAACTCGCGACGCGGTCTGCCCGGCGCATTCAATTCATCGTCCGTCTCGTTGTACACGATATACAGTCCCGCATTAGCCGACTGTAGCCACGTGAAGCGGAAATTCGTGGAGAGCACCTCATCCCGGTCATTGTGCTGGATCAGCGCGGCCACGGACATCTTCGGTGAAATCGAGTACCCAAGGCGCAGTCGTGTCAACGCGACGTCAAATTGGCCACCGGGCAGGTCGATATCATTGTGATTATATGACAGCGTGGCTTCGAACGACTCGCCAATGCGGTAGCCTACGAACGGTGAGACATTCACCCGGTCACCGCCGAAGAATCCGCCGATTTGCAGATTCAGTCCCCCGCGCAGATTGGCGCTGCGATCGGTCCCCGAGAACATCGAAAACTCCCAGTCGTCATACTTGCCGCGCGGGACCACGACCCCTTCAGTGATCTCGAAATCCGCCCGCACACCCTCGTGGGCGTGGTTAACGGCCGTGTGGAGTGACGCGCCATTTTTGAACTCCATGGAACTGTCCAGGTGCAAGCGACCTGTTTCGTGGAAGCCGTCAAATCCCCAGTAGCCCGAATAGCTGCCGTGCGGACGATACTCAAGCACTGAACTCTTGCCGGTTGGGCGATGGCTTCGCAGCGCGAACACATTGATGTGACGATAGCCGCTCCGAAACAAGAAGCCGACTTCTGGATTGAATCCTTCGCCGACCTCTGTGCCCCGCACATTCCAACTCCACGTCGACGAATCGTAGCCGCCGCTCAAGCTGACCGCGTGCTCATCCTTGCGCGAGTCATCGCTGACGGTGCGCGCGGCAAAGCCGGACACTGTGCCCGTCTCGCCGATGCCCCAACGACCATCAACCGCATAAGTCTGGTTGTTGGTACCGCCGCCCGTTCGGTTCACGGCAAGAAATCCGAGGGAGGACCGGGCCCCCATTTCCTGCCGTACGCGCGCCACCGCAAAGTTGTTTGCTGACGCCACCCCCGCAACCTCCTCTGAGCGCATTGCGAGCACACCAACGTTGGTGCCGTCACCGACCTTGCCCGAGAGTCTTGCGCCACCCTGGATCGGCAATGGCTCACCGCCATCCGCTATACCGATACGACGGCTGAAAAATAGCTGCACATCGTTTGTGCCCACAGAGAACTGGCTCTGATTTTCAAGGAAGAACGGTCGTTTCTCCGGAAAGAGCAAGCTGAACCGATTCAGGTTCACCTGCTGCTGATCAACTTCCACCTGCGCGAAGTCGGTGTTGTAGGTCATATCGAGCGTCAGACTCGGCGTTAGCTGGTACTTGGCATCAAAACCCAGCTCTGTGTTCTCATGCGACCCACCCGGCAGCGTCCCGCCCTTCGCGATCGAGCCGAGGGCGTATGGCGTCAACTGAAAGCTGCGTTGCGGAGGTGGCGACACGCCCGCGACGGAGCCCGCAAGCGTCAGTCGATTAATCCCGAACTGACGCGGGAGAGGTGACCAGAACAGCGTCTCGTTCGTGCGGGTGATGTCGCGTTGAAAGTTCATGCCCCAACTCTGTACCGCGCCACTACCATAGCGGAGCGACGTGAACGGAATGCGCATTTCTGCGCTCCAACCGAACTCCCCGCTCGTTGCCTCAACCTGCCAGCTTGTGTCCCAGCTCAGATCGAAGCCGCCAAACCCAAATCGGCTACTCTGCTCATTGGAGACTTGCCCATCGTATTCGAGGCCAGTCGGGTTGGTGCCAAAAACGAGCCCGCTCTGGCCACTTTGAAACGGGTCCAGGACAACCCGCACGCTGTCGGAGTCGCCAAGATTTGCGTCGCGACCACTATTGATCGCGACGATCGCATCAGGATTGTTGTCGTGGCAGACGAACGCGATGTAAAGATCGGTGTCGGTGAAGCCGACAAATACCACCGTCTTCTCGGTTGCAGGCGCACCCTCAACCGGCGTCTGCTGGGTGAATCCCGTGATGACCGGGTGGCCCTTCCACGCCGTATCATCGAGCACGACGCCATCGATCACCGGAATTGTCTCGAGGCGAACCGCAGTGGCCGAAGGGGCGCCGACGGCCATGCCAGCAAACGCCAACGACAAAACACCCAGCGCCACCAGCGGCGGCACGGATCGAGAGAAAAGCCGGACCGGCCTGGAAGACGCGCGAGGTCGAAAGGAACGCATAGGAAACTCGAGGACATTTGTTGAGGGAGGGAAGCGGAGACCCGCGCAACTCGCAGCACGCTATGTTCGCACGCGCGAACCCGGGCCAGGCGGGCAGAAAGCGCGTGATCCTAGCGGACATTCAGCCGAAAACAAGCCTTTGCCGTCACATTGCAGGGACAAAATTTCAGGACCGAGTTTCCGGGCAAAGTTTCAGGACAAAGCGTCAGGACCAGACCGCAACGGATGCCGCCTGCACCGGTGTCCCAGCGTACGCGCACCGGCAGGAGAGCTGCAAAAGCTGTGGCGAAGCCGCAGCCCAAAGGGCCGATCGACGTCGGGCGGCTGCTCGACGTTCACCCAGTCCTGACCCTCCGGTATGATGGGCTCGCGTGCGCAGGGTCAAAACGCCGCGCTGGTCGATGTCGATTCTTCGCAT
>CAVOBC010000505.1:0-2726 GCA_963693635.1 Gammaproteobacteria bacterium
GACGGGATCGCCGCGCACCCCAGCACCACGCCAATGTCATGCCCAAGGCTCTCAAGCGCGCCGGCAACGAGGCGCAGTGGTATGCCGACGGTCGCCAGGGTCACGGCTTCACCGGCACCAGGGGACGGGTCAGGATGTGGAGCAAGATCGGCACTTTCATGTCGAAGCACCTTGACCTCGATAGACAGGATATCGACATTCAGGGCGTCGACATCCAGACCGGGGGCACGCCGACAGGGCGCATCGAGGCCCCCCGTCAGACGGTACCTGACCCTGCGAGTAGCACGGCGATGTTCTCCCGCCAGCTCTCGATGTCCGTGCCTTCAGCGTCGAACGGTGCAGGGATGCACCGCCATTTTCTGCAAGCCTCTTTATCTGTGAGCCTCTTTTCTTCAAGAGCAGGCGAGGTTTGCTTGCAAACCGACTCTAAAGAATTGTCAGGATGACAATTTTGGGACAAGCACTATCAAGACCGGTCGTACACGGTGCTGATCGGTTCAATCGCCGCGCTGCCGGGAATCCGCACAGTCCGGTACCCATGCGCCATCCAGGCATCCATCCCGCCTACGAGTGGATACACCCGGCGAATGCCGCGGCGCTTTAACTTCAGGGCCACACGGGCGCTGGACGCTTCATCCGGTCACGAACAGTAAAGGATGATGTCCCTGTCGCGCGGGATGCTCGCTTCAAATTCGTCGATGAACTCCATCGGTATATGCCGCGCGCCCGGAATCTGGTGCGGCACAACATCAACGTCATATTGATGCCTGAGATCGATGACATGCACGTCCCGGTCCTCGGAGATCATCGCGTTCAGTTCATCCGGCAGAAGGCGTCGCATCCGCAGCGACCGCAGGAACAACCGACGCTGCAGGAACTTGCCGCCGACATAGCTCGTGACAATTGCGCCTACACCCACGCCGGCCCAGTGCCCCAATTCCGCCACCCTGGCCGCCAGCACCTCGACCTCCTGATGGAAGTAGGCAGCGGGCAGCGCAAAGACAAACACAAAGAGGAGCACCGCAATGGCATCGAGTACGACAAAACGCAGCACCGGCACGCCCGTCATGCCCGCCATCGGCGGCGCGATGGTCTGTAGTCCCGGCACGAACTTGGCAACAACGATCGCCAGAAGACCGTAACGCCTGAAGGTCGCCTCGGTGTTGCGGACGCAGTAGTCCGGTTCGAATGAAATCGCACAGAGCAGATTCAGGACCCGTCCGCCACGTTTTCGGCCAAGGTAGAACCAAATTAGGTCCATCGGCAACGAGGCCGCGAGCGCAACGATCGCAATACCCGCAAGATCGAGGCGGCCCGTGCCTGCAAGTGCACCTGCACCGAGCAACAACGGAATCGACGGGATGGGCAACCCCACCTGATCGAGCAGGATCCAGACGAAGAGGATCAGGTAACCGTACTGGGCGAGAAAGTGAAGAGCCTCGGTCATCAACCCATGTCAGAAGTCGGAGATAGACGCAACTTTACACGGGTCGCCGGGGACAGGGGTAGCCCCTGTTTCATGAAGAAAATGCGGGGTTGTTTGCAAACCGACTCCCAAGAATTGTCAGGATGGCAATTTTGGGACAAGAATTGGCAAACGAAATCACGCTTCGTCCATCATTTTGCGCAACGCAATGCTCAAACAAGGGCTGGCCGAACATCTTGCAGCGCAGCACGCTCCCGCGACATGATTGCGCCTTCGATCCCAAGGCATGCAAAATGCTGACGAAGAGAGGGTACCTGCGGTTGCGGCAGGAACCGGCGTCAACCTACTCGAACGAACTGGAGCAGTCTGGATTCACTCGAGTGTCCGGTGCGTTCACAGCCGCAGAAATCGCAGAACTGCACGAGGCGGCAACCGCCATCTACGACGTCTACGAAGCCGACCCACGCAACACCAACCTGCCACCGGACGAACTCGCAGACTTTCGCTACGAGATGTTCAATCGCAGCGTTCTCATCCAGAACACGATTGGTCATCGCGCGATCCTCGACGTTATCGAACCCTTGCTTGGCGAGGATTGTCATATCATTGCCAACACCTGCTGGCGCAATCCACCGCGCGAGAAAAGCGAGCAGGGCGGCGGCTGGCACATCGACGCCGGCCCCCACGTGCCGCACGACCCCATAATCCGCTGGGACGACCGGATTCCGTACCCCGTGTTCGCGATCGGTGTCCACCTGTACCTGCAAGACTGCCCCATCGAGGCTGGCCCAACCGGCGTCATCCCCGGCAGCCACAAATGTGGCGCCCCGCCACCGCCGGACGCGCGTGATCGTACTGACCTCGCCTGCTACGGCGAGGGCTCGCGGCCTCTCGTCGCGAAGGCGGGCGACCTCGGCATGTTCGTCTCCGATATCTGGCACCGACGACTACCGACCGGACCGGGCGATCCCGGTCGCTTTTTCATCCAGGCCCACTACGGACGTCGCGACATCGCTCAACGCGTGCGTCCGACCAAAGCGGTCAATCACGTTTCTGACCAGGCGCTCGAGCACGCAACCACCGATCGGCAACGCACCCTGATCGGTCTGCACCCTCGCGGCTTCTACGATGGCTAGAGTGAGTTCTCGCGAACGCCGGACCAGAATCTGCGGAGAGGCGAATTCCCGAGCCACGCCCAATCATTGCGCCGTATGCGCCAGCACCGCCACCGCGTCGGCGGCCATATCGGACAACGTATAAGTGGGCTCACCGACCGGATAGGTCGTCGTACCGCCAGCGT
>CAVOBC010000506.1:0-2712 GCA_963693635.1 Gammaproteobacteria bacterium
ATGCTTTTGAGGGCATCATTCCCAATATGGAGCGGCGATTTCACGAGACCGATTCGCAGATGATCCGTGAGACCTTGTCGCGATATATGTCAACGCAACCGTGTCCCGAATGCGACGGCGTGCGACTCAATCGGGATGCGCGGTCGGTTCTGATCGACGGGAAAAATCTGCCCTCAATCACGGCGCTGTCAATCGGCGACGTGCATGCCTACCTGAGCGATCTGACGCTAACCGGGCAACGGGCCGCGATCGCCGACAAAATTCTCCGTGAGATCATAGCGCGGGTTGGTTTCCTGGTAGACGTGGGTCTCAATTATCTGACGTTGTCCCGCAGCGCAGACACGCTTTCTGGTGGCGAAGCGCAACGCATCCGACTGGCAAGCCAGATTGGCGCCGGACTCGTCGGTGTCATGTACATTCTCGATGAACCATCGATCGGTCTGCATCAGCGCGACAACCAGCGTCTGCTTAACACGCTCATCAACCTGCGCGACAGGGGTAACACAGTAATCATCGTCGAGCACGACGAGGAAGCGATCCGGACGGCCGATCACATCGTCGACGTCGGACCGGGCGCAGGCATCCACGGGGGCGAAGTTGTTGCGAGCGGTACCTTGGAGGACATCCTGGGCGCGCCGCAGTCGGTGACCGGCCAGTTCCTGAGTGGCGTACGCCGAATCGAGATTCCCAAAGTACGGGTGCGGCCGACAGACGGCCGCTGGCTGCGGCTCATCGGCACAAGTGGCAACAATCTGTGCGACATCACCTGCGAGATTCCTCTCGGCCTCTTAACCTGTGTGACCGGCGTGTCAGGCTCCGGCAAGTCGACGCTCGTGAACCAGACGCTTTATCCCATTGCCGCCCGCGAATTGAACGGCGCCACCACGATACAGGCGGCACCCTACAAGGAAATCACTGGCCTCGATCAACTCGACAAGGTCGTGGACATCGACCAGAGCCCTATAGGCCGCACGCCACGATCTAATCCCGCGACTTACACGAACATCTTCACGCCCATCCGCGAGCTGTTTGCAGCTACTCAGGAAGCGAGGTCACGTGGCTACAAACCCGGTCGATTCAGCTTTAACGTCAAGGGCGGCCGCTGCGAGGCCTGCCAGGGCGACGGATTGATCAAGGTTGAAATGCATTTCCTGCCAGACGTGTACGTGACGTGCGACGAATGCAAAGGACGGCGGTACAACCGCGAAACACTGGAGGTCAAGTACAAGGGCAAATCGATCCACAACGTCCTTGAGATGACCGTGGAAGATGCCTTTGAGTTCCTGGAAGCCGTGCCGATGGTTGCACGCCGGCTAAAGACCTTGATGGACGTGGGGTTGTCGTACGTATGTTTGGGCCAGAGCGCGACGACGTTGTCGGGCGGCGAAGCGCAGCGCGTGAAACTTGCGCGCGAGTTGTCCAAACGTGACACCGGCAGCACACTCTACATTCTCGATGAGCCGACAACGGGCCTGCATTTTCACGACATTGCCCAGTTGCTGCAGGTTCTTCACCACCTGCGCGACCAGGGCAACACCGTCGTCATCATTGAACATAACCTCGATGTCATAAAGACGGCAGACTGGCTGATTGATCTCGGCCCGGAAGGCGGTGCCGGCGGCGGTAAGATCATCGCAGCCGGCACGCCGGAGGAGGTCGCTACCTGCGCTCAGTCATTCACCGGTCAGTTCTTGAAGGCGACGCTGGGGAAAGGCAGTCGCACGAGAAACGTGGGAAGTGCGGGAAGTGCGGACGCCGAGATCGCAGATGAACAGCCAACGGCGACACGATCCACGAAGGTGCTTCCCAAGCAAGCCAGCACGCAACAAGCAGAAGCAGGAAAGACGAACGCCGCTGCAAAACCGGATAGCTAGTTCCTGTCCCAGAACTCCGTTCTGGGGTTCTGGGGCAGGCACTGGCGTGCGGTGCAGGCTGTCAACGGCCATTAGATTTGACCCCCTATTTGCCCGCTTTCTGTCTTAGTCGATAGCTTTCGCCTCCCAGCATGAAGATTCGTGAGTGGTGAATGATGCGGTCCACGATGAGTACCGCGACGTTGTCGTCGAAGAAGAACTCCGTCCAGCTCGTGAAGTCCTTGTTGGTCGTCAGAATCAGCGAACGGTGTTCGTAGAGCGCACTGATTAACTGGAACAAGTTGTACATCCCTTGTTTGCTCATCGGCAGATAACCCAGTTCATCGATCACCAGTACGTCGTACTTGGCCAGTTGCTGAACCTTCTTCTTGGGCTCGCCCGACAGCTCGGCAAGCTCAAGCATCTCGATCAGTTCCAGCGTTGTGACGAAGCGAACCTTGTAACCGGCTTCGATAGCTTTGATCGAGATCCCGGTCGCGAGATGGGTCTTGCCAACCCCGAGTGGTCCAATGAACATCAGGTTCTGGCGCTGTTCGATGAACGTGAAGTCGAGTAGAGCGTTCACCTCCCGTTTGCTGATCGTGGTCTGTGCCCGGTAGTCGAACTCGGCCAGGGACTTGTGATGGGGGAAGCCCGCCTGACGCAGGTTCTGCACGACGCGTTTGCTTTCACGACTACGCATCTCGTGGCTGACGAGCTGTTCAGTAAACTGCAGGTAGGTGAGTTCGTTCGCCTCGGCGTCAGTGACCAGTTGTTCCAGTGCCTCGGCGATGTTGCCGAAGCGCAAGCTGCGATATTGCAGTGCGACCTGTTGCAGGTTGCTCATGCTGTCACCTCG
>CAVOBC010000507.1:0-2711 GCA_963693635.1 Gammaproteobacteria bacterium
GATTACCTCGTCGACCATCGATGCGAAGTGCATGTTCGCAGCCTGGCCGACCGCCGTTAGACCGCCTATGTGTGGGAAGAGAAGACCCGTATGTCGTTGGCCTTTGCAAGTCCGACCACCTCGAGGCACTCAAGGAAGCCGCCGCAGACAGTCACGTCCGGCTGCCAGTAGTCAGACGCGTTGTGATCGGCCAGCTCCTCAAACTGGTGTATCGAATACACACGCTCTCCAATAGCGATCGAGACTGGAGATGCCGCGGCCAAGCGCGCCAGTCCTTTTATCCAAGTCTGCGGTATTGGTTCAACGACCGTTGTGTTCACTTGGCACCTAAGTGGGATGAACTACGATCCTTTTCACCCTCAAGAGTTTCGCCAACCGGGTCGGTTGTCAATTCCATATTCGTACCTGTACTGAATCTGTCGTCGGAAATTGGAAACAGCAGGCCTAGGTTGCTTCGTCCCGCACCGTCTTCGGGCACATCTAAGTATCCACTTCATGTACTATCGGCGACCCCGAACTTATCCTCCTAAAGGCTCGCCCCGAACTCTGGATTCGCCACTTTGACCACTACATTGACGCCGCGCATGCAATTGATCTTGCACGAGTCAATCCCAAGGATGTTGGCACGACTGGCTGCACCCAACGTGGCCGCAGTTGCCACTACCACCGCGGTCACGTTCGCCGACGTCTATTTCGTTGGGCGGCTCGGGACTACGGCACTCGCAAGTCTGGCCATAGTGTTCCCTTTCCAAACCCTCATGGGGATGATGTCGCTCGGCGCGATCGGCGGCGGTGTCGTGTCATCAATCGCCAGGGCTCTTGGGGCCGGTAACACCGGAAAGGCGGAGAGCGCCGCCTGGCACGCCCTGGTTATTGCCGCGTTTATGTCGATCCTGTACGTGGTCGTGTTGGGGATCTTCCCCAGGCCCATTTTTTCGTTACTAATCGGGGATGGTGATGTACTGGATGGCGCGGTCGATTACGCCCACATCGTGTTTGGTGGGGCGGCGATCGCATGGCTTGCCTTTACGTACTCGGCCATTTTGCGCGGCACCGGCGAGATGGCGATAGCGGCCAACGCCATGATAGCGGCCAGCATCTTCCATATCCCCCTGTCCGGTGCCCTAACCCTAGGATGGGGTCCGTTCCCTGACCTTGGCATTACAGGCCCGGCTGCGGCATTTGTCGTGTCCCAGGGACTTGCGGCACTTTATCTCACGACCCAGGTGCTGGGCGGAAAAGCAAGAATAAATCTACGTGCCCATAAATTTTCATGGACCCCGATCAAGGACATCATGAAAGTCGGCGGGTTGGGGCTGGTCAACAGTACCGGCCTGATACTGACGATTATCGTCGTGACCGGCTTCGTCGGAAGATTCGGCGAGGATGCACTCGCCGGGTATGGCCTGGGCAGTCGGCTGGAGATAACGCTCGTGCCCCTCGCGTTCGGTGTAGGAGCTGCTCTGACGACCGCGGTGGGTGCCAATTTCGGTGCCGGACAGATTGCCAGGGCGAGAAAAATTGCATGGACCGGAGCCGGGGGCACGCTCGTCGTTACATCTATCGTCGGCATCTCGGTAGCGTTCATGCCGGGGATCTGGGTCGACCACTTCACCACGGATCCTGAGGTCTACGCGATTGGCGCGTCATACCTGGCCATCGCTGCGCCGGTGTACGGAATTTTTGGGGGCGGTCAAACCCTGTATTTCGCAAGCCAGGGAACCGGCCAGATGGTCATACCGGTCCTCATCACATATACCCGGTTCCTTGTAGTAGCGGGATTCGGTCTGGCCGCCGCGGTTTTCGATTGGAGCCTCACCACTGTTTTCGTCGGCGTTGCGGTCGGGCTATCCGTAATCGGCATTGGCCAGGTGTTGAATGTGCTTCGCGGCCCGGGTTGGAAGTAAGACTAATCCGCAGGTCGTCGGTTCGAATCCGACAGGGCCCACCAAACCTAACTTGAAAGTAAGACGGGCACTCCCTCACGTGTCTAGATAAACCAAACCACATGTCTCTTTCAGTAGTGCGACTATACGGATATCACCCAATCCGCTATCGGGTGTATGGTGTTGACATATTTTGAATTCAACATTCTATAAACAATGAATGCGAGCAAAGACAATTATGCCAACGATAACTCTTGAAATCAGGCGGATACCCAAACCGGGAATGCATTACCAATTGATGGATGCTGTAAAAGAGGCTCTCAGTCACGAGGATCGGGCCGGTATTGTCACCAGTTCAGAACAGGTGTCACATTTGATGACCCCGGATGTCGTAACCGCGATGAGTTTTACAAGTTGGGACGATCTTGAGCAGCTAACTGTTAGCAAAAATTCTGACAAAAAATTCCAGCAACGTCAGGCATCTATCGCGGAATATTGCGCTAGTGCCCACACGATGCAAGCTTTAAACGTAATATCCTCGGGCGATATGCTCCTCAATGTTGCAGATTCCCACTATATGAGAAGAAGTTTTATCCTGGCGAAGCGAGGCGAGGTCGGAAATCTTCTCGAGACGCTTCTCGAGTGGCAGCAGGCCTTTCCGAATGGTTCGCGTCCGACCGTTCAAAAAGCTGTTGCTGGCAATGTTGACCAACTCCGTGTCACGAGTGTGTTCAAAAGTCTGGGCGATCTGGTTGAAAGCTCGACAGCTATCGCGACAAGCCCAGATTATGAACAGTTCAGATCCCGCATGGATAGCACTACAAT
>CAVOBC010000508.1:0-2705 GCA_963693635.1 Gammaproteobacteria bacterium
AGATTCGTCGGCAGAAAGAAAACCGGATCAAAGTGCCAGTGCTCGACCAGGGGGACGCTCGGCACCGTCGTTCGAGCAAAGAAGCGCAAGTAGCGTAGAGCAACTCGCGCCTCCGGCATCATCCGCCTAACGAGAGCGGTGCACACCCGCGCGTAGCACGATGCACGCGATGATACTAAACCGCAATGCTCGTACTCACGACCTGCGCTTACGTGATATAGCGAGAACACCTCGTGCAGGTGATGATCATCACTGTCGTCATCTTTTCTCATCTTTTCTCATGAGACAACGGAAAAGGGGGTGATACAACCGTCTGGGATCAACGCGGAACCTCGAGGTCTGACCATTACACTCGCGATGTCCCTCTATTGCCGACACCCGACGTATCAGCGAAGCTTACCCGCTCGACAAGTCCAATCATTGTGAGGACCACGCCATGGCAAGCGTTGCGCTGGCGCCAATCAAAGGCTGTACGTTTGGACGACAGGTCCTGCATGCGCGTACGCGCGCCAGCGATGACCTGACCCATGCTCTGCACGAACACGGGATGCTGCTGTTCCGTGGTCTGGCCGGCATCACATCGACCGAGCTGGCAGCGCGGGTCGATGCATGGTTCCCCAAACTCGCCATTGACGAGCCGCGGGCAAATCGGCCGGGCGATGGCGGCCCCGTGTCGGTGCTGGGTTCAACCCGCGACGAGCACGGCAACTTCAACGCCGATTACGTTCCTGCCGCCACAGATGGTGCCGCGCTCTTGTCGGCTGATGGCGGGTGGGACGAAGACCTCGAACGTTCCCTCCAGAACTGGATACGGCAGAAAAACGAGTCTACCTTCATGGAGTGGCATACCGATGCCACCTTCGCGCGATGGCCAACGAGCTACGCGGCACTGTACTGCAAACAACCGGGCGGCAGCGCGACGGGCTACGCCTCTGCGACCCGGGGCCTTTCAAACCTGCCGGAAGAACTGCGACAAATCAGTGAAACGGCCGTGTGCGTCTATCGCCCAAGCATCATCTACGGCAACGCTAAACTTGGCATCCCTGCTATTGGAAGTCGGGCCGTGCAGTTGTCCGCCATGAGGGCCGACAATTACGCGGGGCCCTCTGAGACAGACGGGTCACTCGAGGTGCCGCCGCACCCTGACGACCCGGTGGTTCAGCACAAGCTGGTGCAGACCCACCCACACACGGGCAGTCGCAGCCTGCGTTTCAGCCTCAAGAGCCTCGATACGCTGATCGACGCGCCCGAGACCGGACCGATGCCCCACGCCGACGGCAAACGCACCGCGTGGAAGATCATGCGACGGGCGACCGCTGGCGCGCAGGCTTACCTGCACCAGTGGCGGCAAGGTGATCTCATGATATGGGATGAGCGCAACACCATGCACTGCCGCGTGCCCTATGACGCCGACAATCAGGTGCGAGAGATGTGGCGTATCGCATTCAGGGGCGACCCGGCGGATCAGACCTTCAACGAATCATCCCCACAGCTGAATTTGGGTTGAACGACCAGACGCCGAAATCTGGCCCGTCCCGCGAACCAACCGCACGTGCTTCGCACTGAAGCAAGGAGCGCACATGCTGCAAAGGCCCAGCCCCTGGTTTGCCGGCCTGGCCGGTTTTGCGATCGCAATGATGCTCGCTGCGGCGAGCGCTGTCTCGATTGCCGAAGAAACCGGGTCGTCAGTGGATGATGTCACAGCGCTCGTCGCTCGCTTCATCGCGCACCCCGGCGCCGAGCATGTGCTGATGTCGCCCGACGGCACGCGGGTCGCCTATTCGACCGTCCGCGATGATGAACCGGTATTGGAGGTCATCGATCTCTCGAATCGCCGGGTCATCACATCAACGACCGATCCCGACGAGGAAGCGGTGTTCGACCTCCTCTGGGCCGGAGCCAACGTTGTCTTTCGCACGCACGCAGGCGATTCTTTCTGGATGCCGGGCGTCGGACCCTTCGTTGCACCGGTCTTCGGACAATCAGGGGCGACCAAACTCCACTACGGCATCGCCGGTCCCTACCGACTACTGAAACCCGCAGCCAAGGACGATCGATACCTGTTCTCGTTTCTCAATCGGCGACGCGTGATGCGCCCATACGGCGGCCTCTTTCTTCCCCTCAGACCTAGCGTGGCGGCCATCGGCGGACGCTCTGACCTCACGGTCATTCAAACGATGGGTGATAACTGGAACTCACCGTCCAGCCGGGTCGGCATCTATAACCTCGACCGCTCGCGCCTCGGCTCATTCGTCAAATTCCCCGGCAGAATGGATCAGGCCCTCGCCGATGTTGATGGCAACATCGTTGCGACCTACGGCGAGATCGGCAGCGCCGCCCAACGACAACGCCGGGCGACCTACCAGCTCCGCTATCTGCATGACGATGGCGGCTGGCAGGTGGCGCACGAGGCAGACTTCAGGGAAGGCGAAGTCGTCCTGATTGGACAGACGAAGTCACCATCCCTGCTCTACATAGCCGAGAACGTCACCGGCGACACCATCGGGCTCAGCACGCTGTCACGCACCAACGGGCACATCGAGCGGCAATTCGAGGTGCCTGGCGCTGACCTCGTCGATTTCCACATCGACGGTGCGGGGCATCTCTACGCCGTTGAACTCGACAATCCCCTGCCGACATTTCACTACGTTGACCCGGGCCATCCGGTCGCCGTCGCTCATCGCGAGCTTGCAGCGCGCTTCCAA
>CAVOBC010000509.1:0-2693 GCA_963693635.1 Gammaproteobacteria bacterium
CCGGAACAGAGTTCCGCGACAGGAATCAGCCATCTGTTAAGGGACCGAGCAGGGTCCAACTGTGCCGCAGGTCTGGGCCAGGCCCCTCGCTACCGTAAGCAGGGCCGCAAGCAGTCCCTCAACCAGAGTTGATCGGCGTCACGCGAACTCATACCTCGATCGCGTAACCCGGGGGCGGCACGAAGGCCTGATGGTGCTCCTCCAACATTGATGCGGCGGCCAACGGCGTCAGATCCTCAAGGTACGGGCCGACGATCTGCACACCCACCGGCAGGTTGGCGGCCGTCCTGCCCGCCGGCGCGACAGTTGCCGGCAGGTAGGACACGAGCGAGAAGCCCGCCCACACGACAAGCCCCATGTAAGAGTGCATCGCTCCATTGATGCCAAGCTGGCGCTCGATCATCGGTTCGCTATGATCATGGGGAAAAGCTGGCACAACAGCGGTCGGACAGAGCAGAACATCATAGTCCTGAAAGAAGACGCGCCACTTGTCTGCGATCTGCAAACGCCGTTCATTGAGCGCGACCCAGTCGGCGTGGTTGGGATTCACTGACCTCGCCATCGCTTCTACCGGGTCGTCAGCGGCGTGGCTGATCGCGTCGTAATCCGCGCGCTGCGCAGCGGTCAGCCCGGTCGACATCGAAGCCGTGAGCAGACGCATATACACGTCGTGATTATCAGCGGTATCAAAGTCGGGCTTCACACTCCGCGTAACGCTCGCGCCAATCCGCTCGAAGGTCGCGGCGGTCGTCTCCAGTAACGCAAGACTCTCCGTGTCGGTCACGACATTCGGGTCATCAAACCACGTCGCCACCCGCAAACGGGCTGGATCCTCAGTCCGTGCAGCGGGCAGATCCACTCGCCATGCGACCGATTTGGCCCGGTTTGGGCCAACCAGCAACGCCAGCGCCTGTTTGAGATCGCGGGTATTAGTCGCCAGTGGACCTGACACCCACAGGTCACCCTCGGTCAACGACGTGGGCGCTGGCAGGTGGCCATACTGCGAGACGATGCCGTAGCTCGGCTTGTGCCCGAAGATGCCATTGAAGTGCGCTGGCGTACGGATCGAACCACCGATGTCAGAGCCGAGTTCAAGGGGCGTCAAGCCCGCTGCAAGTGCCGCCGCCGCCCCGCCTGACGACCCACCGCAGGTGCGCGACACATCCCATGGATTGTTCGACTGACCGTAGACAGAATTGTAGCTCTGCAGGTCGCCGCTGTTGATCGGTACGTTGGTCTTGCCATAGATGATAGCGCCGGCATCGATATAGCGCTGAACGCTGTCCGCGTTGAAATCAGGTACAAAATCCTTGTATTCGGGAAAGCCGTCAACGGTAACGATGCCTTCGGTCGCGTACGCGTCCTTGATGGTCATCGGTACGCCGTGCAGCGGGCCCCAGTCTTCACCGTCGGCAACCGCCTGGTCCGCTGCAATGGCCCGCTCCCGTGCCCGAACCCGGTCCTCGGCAACCACGACATTCAGACCCTGATTGAACCGGTCGACACGCGCAAGGAAGAACTCAAGCACCACACTCGATGTCAGTTCACCGGACTTAATGGCGTCTGCAAGCTCAAACGCACTGCGATACAGGATATCCATGAGTCTCCTTCCGGTTGAGAGGTTGATCTGCTCCGCATCATCTATTGCTTCGGACGCGGCGCAGAACCTACCCTCGCCATGCCACCGTCGACTGCAACGACCTCGCCGGTCATGTAGCGCGACGCGTCGCTCGCGAAAAAGAGCACCACGTCCGCGATGTCGTCTCCGTAGCCCCATCGTTTAATGGCAATCTGCTCTTCCATCGCTTCAATGAGGCCGGGGATATTCTGTCGATTGTCCTCCCATATCGCCGTCGCAATGAGGCCAGGACAGATGGCATTGACACGGATGCCGGACGGGCCCCAGTCAGCGGCGAGGGCGCGGGTCATCGCATCGACCGCACCCTTGGTACCCGCATAGGCGACACGACCCATCGGGCCGCGCAGACTCGCGATTGATGAGATGTTGACGACAGATCCGCCGCCGCGTTCAGCCATCGACGGACCCAATCCCAGGGTCAACATCAAGAGCGATCTCACGTTTATCGAGAAGACCAGATCGAAATCCTCTTCGGTCAACTCATCTGGTTTGCGGCGCATGGGGATGCCGGCGTTGTTGACGAGGATATCCACGCCGCCGACTTCCTTGAGAACCTGTTCAGCCAGCGCGGTGCCTGACCTCGGCAGCGACAGGTCGGCCTGGAGTATGACTGGGTCGTTAGTGAGTTCCGCCGCCACACGCGCAAGATCGGACGCCGTCCGGCCAGACAGCACGACTCTCGCGCCGGCAGCGTCGAGCGCACGCGCACTCGCCTCACCAATCCCCCGTGTCGCACCGGTCACTACTGCAATCTTGTCAGTCAGGTCGCCCATCTGTCTCGTCCTCGCGTTTTTAAAGACGCGAGACTACAGCCTCACGAGCGCTACATCGAGTGTCCGGTCGCCCCACCCGCCCCAGCGACAGACCATTGCGGGACCTGTGCTCGCTAAGACGATGATTGACTCTGACACCTGACCTGCGATCCGCGAAGAAGGCAATCCGGCTCAATGATCCGGGCGATATCCTTTGCCCCTGGCAACGACCGGATCAAGCAGCGAGAGGTCGCCGGGTTCAACCGTGTTGCCGCGGGGGAAAGGTGCGCCTTTGCCCACGC
>CAVOBC010000510.1:0-2686 GCA_963693635.1 Gammaproteobacteria bacterium
AGGTTTTGCATCCCTATGTGGAAACCGGCATCAGCAAATCGGATCTGCGCGGGATCGCACGCGACCTGGGTCTGCACGACCTCAAGGATCTGCCGGCGGCACCGTGTCTCTCCAGTCGGGTTACGACCGGGATACCCATCGACCCCGGCATCTTGCCGCTCATCAATGACGCCGAGAACGTCGTGCGACAAATCCTGGGTGAGATCGAAGCGATCCGTTGCCGCATCCTGCCGGACGGGATCGCCATCGAACTCAACACAGGCGCCCGTGGCGCGCTGACTGAAAGAGAGGAATCGGCCATTCACACCGAGGTCCTGGGGGTTTTCGCTGGTCGGTACGAAACGCTGAGCATTCGCCCGTACGAACGCGGCAGCGCATTCCTGATCGATACGCTTGAGGTGGATTAGCTTGAAGCAGACCCGCTTTAGCCGGACAAGCTACAAGTGGACCAGCCGGGATGAGTGACGCGGGCGCCATTCGCGAGGTGCTGCTTGATCTCAACCGCGAGAGCCGCACGGGTATCGCAGAGGCGATTCTCTGCTACAGCAAGTCCCGGGACCAGCTACACACCATCTGCGACAATGTTCTGCAACGCGATGCCCCCATGGTGTTCACCCGCCTGACATCAGAGCAGTGGCAGGGGCTTGCTGACGAGCAGCGCAACCAACTCGACTACGACCCGGTCTCCTGCTCAGCGCTGTATCGGCCGGTCGAGCAACGTTACGAGACCGCTCAGGTGGCAGTCGTCACCGGCGGCTCATCCGATGTTCCAGTGGGCCGCGAAGCGGCCCGCACACTTGCCTGCTACGGCCACCCGGTCATTGAAGTAAACGACGTCGGCGTCGCCGGTCTTTGGCGAATAATGGATCGGCTGGACGACCTGAAACAAATGAAGGTGCTGATCTGCGTTGCAGGCATGGACGCCGCCTTGCCGACTGTGATCGGCGGCCTCGTCAGTAGCGTTATCATTGCTGTGCCGACATCGGTTGGCTACGGCGCAGCGCGGGGCGGCGAGACTGCGCTGAGCGCGCTCCTCGTCAGTTGTGCATCAGGACTGACCGTGGTCAACATTGACAACGGTTTCGGCGCTGCGTGTGCCGCACTCAGGGTTCTGAACAACCTGTCCGAGTAGGAAACCAGCGACGCGTTAAGGCCATTGCGGCGTATCCGCTGCTGCCTCTTCTCCCTCGTCGCTGACCGCATTGCAACTAGCCGTGCTTCGAGGTCACGCCCATCATGCGGTGATCCTCATCGAGCGCGATCACAATGTCGGCGGTGCCCGGCACCGACGCGAGCGCGTGTTTGGTCACACGTTCATAGTGCATCACAAATTCCTCAATCTGCTCGGGCGACATGAGCCGGCGCCCGGTCTTCTGCTCAAGCAGGGCTTCCTGACGTGTTCGCCATGCGACAACGGCTGGCATGCCTGGCGCTGCGAGGAACACGTGACTGTCAAACGCACCGAAAACCGCCCGGTAGTCGGCATCGCCCAGACGAGCCTGCACGTATCCGCGCCATCTGCCGTCCCCATCCTTGACCGCCTCCAGCCGGTTCATTGGCTCTGCCAGGGTCGCCGGGTCCATCGGTCCGACCCCGACACACCAACCTTCCAGAATGATGAGGTCAGCCGGCCCCTGCCATTGTTCTGGTGCACCCCGGTCATCCACGGACTTATCGAAGCGGGGCACCGCGATCGGTTGCCCGGCCTGGGCCGCGTCGATCACCTGCCGCAACAACGTCATGTCGTGGGTACCCGGAACCCCACGCGTCGCGAAAAGCGGGTGGACAGACTCACCCAACTGTCGCCTCTCCTCCCGAGTGAGGTAAAAATCGTCGATCGAGAGCGTGAGGATGCAAGATCCGAATCCTCGCTCGAGCAGAAAGCTGATCAGGCGCGCGACCGTGGATTTGCCCGTGCCCTGGGCGCCAGAGACGGCAACGAGGGGCACATGATCGGCCGGCATCCGCTCTGCAATCCAGCATGCGACGCGGCCGACGACCGGCAGCATGGCAGCGCCTTCAGCGTCACTCAGGCCAACCTCATGACGCACGGCCGCCATGTCTCCCGACACTTTCGGCTCAAGTTTCGCCCACGTGCGCTCTGTATCGTCAGTCCATTTCATCGCTCAATCTCTCGCCTGAACGGGGGCAGTGAATTCAATATCATGTGTCCATATCGCTCCGTCACCAGACGTCGGTCCAACATCGTGATCACGCCGGTATCCGTCTCCGTACGCAGCAGGCGCCCGCTTGCCTGCACCAGGCGCAACACCGCCTCGGGGACAGAAATCTCCCTGAATGCATTCCTGCCCTGCGCCTCGATCCACTCGGCAAGGGTTGCCCCCACCGGATCATCCGGCACCGAAAATGGAATTTTCACGATCACGACGTGGTCGCAATATTCGCCCGGAAGATCGATACCCTCAGCGAAACTCGCCTGACCAAAGATCACGCTTTGCTGGCCGGCATCAACCGCCGACTTGTGTCTCAGAATCAGTTCGCTCTTGGGCAGCGCCCCCTGAGCCAAGACCTTCTCAAGGAAGGCTTCCGGCAGCAGTTCCTCCACCTGATGCATCTGTCGCCACGCGGTAAAGAGCACAAGCACGCCGCGCGAATCCTGAACGAGCCCCGGCAGCATTTCACCCACGCGATCGGTGAACGCCTGGCCATTGCGCGGATCAACATC
>CAVOBC010000511.1:0-2678 GCA_963693635.1 Gammaproteobacteria bacterium
CTCTGACACCTGACCTGCGATCCGCGAAGAAGGCAATCCGGCTCAATGATCCGGGCGATATCCTTTGCCCCTGGCAACGACCGGATCAAGCAGCGAGAGGTCGCCGGGTTCAACCGTGTTGCCGCGCGGGAAAGGTGCGCCTTTGCCCACGCCGATACCTTCCATCACCCGGTCATCCTGATAGTAGCCCGCATAAACCTGGTACAGCAGCGCCTCGAATAGCACCCGCTGGTCCTTGCTGAAAGCGGTCACACGCTGGACTCTGTCCGCCAGATCAAGCGCTGCGAAATCGGCGTCGAAGTGCTCAAGCACCTGCCGCACGGTCGGCTGAAAGTCAGAGGCAAACTCGGCGAGGTAGGCCGCAAAATTGATTTCCCCCGCGCCTGGCATCGTGCCAGCATCATCGGGCGGCACGATGGTATCAACGAGGGCATTCAGAATCTGCAACTCGTCGTCTTCAAACGGGCTGTCAGACGTAATCAGATTGTCATTGCTCATGGTTTCGGGCCACTCAGTCGAACAGGTTGGCGAGGTTCTTCTTCATCGTGTCAGCAATATAAAGCGCAAGCGCCTGAATCGTGCTTGTCGGGTTCAGGCCCCCCGATGTGACAAAGATGCTGCCGTCGACAACAAACAGATTCTTCACATCGTGACTGCGGCCCCAGTGGTTAACGACCGACGTCGCCGGGTCACTACCCATCCGCGCCGTGCCGAGCAGATGCCAGCCCGCCTGACGCATCGGCCCGCCGCCGGTAATCTCGATTGCGCCCGCGGCCTCCATCACCTCTCGACCCCGCGCGATGCCGTGCTCCATCATGAGGCGACTGTTCTCGCTCATCGTGTACGAAATCTTCGGTGCCGGTATGCCATCACTGTCAACGAGCGTGGGATCAAGCGTCACCGTGTTGTGCGCCTCCGGCAGGTCTTCGCAGAGGATGCCGACCGATGCCGTGTGATCGAAGTGCTGCGCGAAGGCCTCGTGGTGACCAGGTCCCCAGGGAATGCTGCCGGTCGCATGACCCTGCAGCGCCGTCGTGAGCGGCGCTCCACCACGCGTAACCTGCATGTTGTAACCCCGCACGAAACCACGCGCGGTGTCCGTCTCGTAGAACTCCTTGCTGAGTATGCAGCAGCCACCCGGCCCCTTGTGGCTGTCAAGCCGCTCTTCAAACAAACCCTGCACAAACGCCACCGGGTGAAACATCAGGTTCTTGCCGACGAGACCGCTGCTGTTGGCAAGGCCGTCGGGAAATCGCTCGGACTTCGAATTCAACAAAATGCGCGGGGTGCCGACGCCATTGCAGGCCATCACGACCACTTCAGCGAGCTGGTGTTGTTCGTTGCCATCGGCATCGTAGTAAATGACGCCATTGGCCATGCCATCATCACCGAGAGTGATTTCCCGCACCCGGCATCGCGTTCTGAGCTCAACGCCCTTGCGGATTGCCGCCGGCCAGTAGGTGATGTCGACGCTGGATTTTGCCCCCTGCGAGCACCCAGACAGACACGGCCCCAGGTTCTTGCATTCGTCTCTGCCCTCATACGGCTGCGAAATGATGGCGCTATCAGACGGCCACCAGTGCCACCCCAGCTTGTTGTAGCCCTTCGCCACGGTGTCACCCACGAGTCCGAGCGGAATCGGCGGCAGCGGCGGCTGTTTGGGTGGATACATCGGATCGCCGGCCAGGCCGGAGACACCCATCATGCGGTCGTTCTGTGTGAAATAAGGGTCCAGTTGATCGTACGTGACGGGCCAGTCATCGGCGACGCCGTCCAGCGTCTTAACCTTGAAGTCGGATGGATGCAGACGCGGAAAGTGGGCGGCGTAGAGGATTGTGCCACCGCCAACGCCGTTGAAATTCACCACCGAGATCGGCGAGTCGTCATTGTTGATCGGGTAATCAGTGACCAGCCCGCGTTCGTTCGGATCAATGCTGAAATCACCCGACTGTTGCTGCTGCCAGTCTTGTCGCGTGCTCGGGTATTCGGACGGATTGGTCCAGTCACCCTGCTCGAGGCAAACAATGTGCATGCGCGTGTCAGCGAGGCTCCAGGCGACCGCAGCGCCGGAGGCACCAGCGCCAATGATCAGAACATCAACGGGATCGTCAGGGGAAGGCATGGGCAACTTTTCCTTGGGAACATGGCTACTGCTGCTAACTTACCACAGGCCCCGTACGGTGGTTCCGGCTCGGAACAATGACTACACGCCCTCCCGTAGTCGGCTGCACCCGACGAGTCTTAGCATGCTTCGCATGTGTCGATGATTTTTTACACCCGCGTTCACTAACAAATCGTCAGCGGTTGCAGATACTTAATATTTAACGACTTTATCCTTTGTGGCGCAGAATTCGCGTTGTTGTCTGATCAAATAACGAACACGTCAGGGACAAACCAATGATCTATAAGCTCAAGACAGCGACACTGACCCGTCTTTGCTAAACAGTATTCGCGCTCATTGGTCATGGCGGCTCACAGGAGGACCGATGTGACTCCTTCAGAGTTTCACGGTACGCTGCGTCAATCGATCTGAACGGGTGCTTCGCTATGATTCGAATGATCTGCCAGGGCGGGCTTGCCATCCTTCTGCTGATGACGACAGCCAGCGCCACTGCTGCGTTGTTTTCCGCGATCCTGCCAAGTAGTCGATCGACTCAGGTAGACACGCCGGCGACGGT
>CAVOBC010000512.1:0-2665 GCA_963693635.1 Gammaproteobacteria bacterium
GCGTCGTCCGGCACATCCTGCCCAAGCGCATCGCGCTGCATCTCGACCAGCACGGGACCTGGCCGGCCCTGGCGCACGGCATGGAACGCACGCTGCATCTGCTTGACGATCCGGGGCGGCGTATCGATCGAGAGCGCGAGCTTGGTGATATCCCGATAATTGCTGGCGGCCGAGAAATTCGGACTCACATCGCTCGCGCCGGTTCCTGCGCCCTGGGGCAAAAACAGAATGGGCACCGAGTCTCCCCAGGCCTGCGCGATGCCGCCGAACGAGTTTTCTGCACCCGGACCGTCCTGGGAACAGAAGATGCCGATCTGCTTGCCTGCAGTCTGGCGTGCATAACCGTCTACCGCATTGATTCCGCCGCGCTCCTGACGGAACACAATCGGCCGGATGTCGACCTTGGCCGCCGCCTCAATGAGCGGGTTCGCCGGGAAGCACGCCATCCACGTCACGCCCTCAGCTTTGAGACAACGGGCGACCAAGTCAAAACCATTCATGCTTCAGTTCTCCTGTTTCATCTGTTCCACCTGCCTGACATCCGCCTGCGATAGCTTGATGTGAACGACGCAGTGACGCGCGTCATCGGGCCAGCATGTTCCGTCAGGTCGACGGCTCAAACATCGCTTTGATATGACTCTCCGGCAGCGGCTGGGTCAGCTTGGAGACAGTGACGGTTACCAGTATGGATGCAAATTCACCCATCGCCGCGCAGGAGAACGGGTTTGGACCCTCGGTGTACAACCACGTGACGATATCGTGCAAACCGCCCTCGCCAAACCATGCGGGGTCAAGTAACTGCATGCGCAGGATCGCGAAGGTCACGAAACCGACCAACAGACCCGCATACGCGCCGTGCCGGGTGACACCCTTCCACAGCGCACCAACAATGAGTGGTCCGGCAAACGCCGCCATCATTCCGCCGACACCCAGCCAGACGATCATCGCGATGTTGACATCGATCAACATCCACGCCATCCCCATACAGATGAGCAGGACGCCGCCCGTCGCCAACCGCGAGATCAGGAGAACCCGCCGGTCAAGTTCTTCAGGGTCTATATCCGGATGCATCCGTGGCGCCAGCGTTCGGCGATAGATGTCGTTCGCGATGATCTGCGACGACGAAACCACCAGTCCATCAGCCGTACTCATGATCGCCGACAGAATGCCGATACCAATCAGCGCCGCGAGCCACGTCGGAAAGAGTTCGATGAACAACATGGGCAGCGCTTCATTGGGATTTGATCCTTCGAGGTATAGCGCCTCGCCGAAGTGCGCTCGCGCCAGCAGACCGGCGAGGCCCAACATGCCGAGCGTGATGCCGAACAGGAACGCGAGCCAGACGAACTGTCGCTGGCCCCCCGTGTCCTTAAGGGCCCAGAGCTTGTTGCCGAGATGCGGGAGCAGCCCAAGTGGAATGTGCGCAAAGATGATCGCAATGATCGACCAGGGCGAATGATACAGCGGCGTGCCAGGGTTCAGGGGCTCAGTGAGAGCAGGATCCTGGGCCGTCAGATTATCCAGCATGCCGGAGAAACCGCCGTCGATGCCGAAGCCGATCGCCGTCAACGTGATGACGACCACCGCGAGGACCAACATCATGGCGCCCTGGACGCCATCGGTGAGGATGTCCGCGTGTGCGCCTCCGAGAACCACATAGAACAGCAACACCACCGTCGTGATGATCAGCGCGACACCCTGCGACAACCCCAGCATGATCTCAAACATCACGAGGCCGGACACCAACTGACCGGCAAGGTAGAAAAAGAGAACGAGTGACAAGAGCGAAACAATCACGCGGATGCCCTCAGACTGATACCGGTCGCCAAGATACTCTGGAATCGAGCGATTGCCGAACTTGTTGCCCGAGGTTGCGATTAGCCGCATGGAGATCAGGATGCCGAAATAGACCCCGATCGGGTAAAGAAAATTACCCCAGTTTGCAGCGAGGCCATACTCGTAACTGAGCGCCGGACTACCGAGAAACGTCGCACCGCTCGCCGTCGACGCTGCGAACGCGAGCGCAAGAAAGATTGGCCCATAGGACCCACGCGCGGTTGCGAAGTCATCGGCGTGGGCAATCTTACTCTGGGCGTAAACGCCTATCGCCAACATGGCGCCGATGTAAAAGACGAGGAAGATCCACGACCAGGTGATCAATGTCATCAGTAAACCCTTAGCTTCTTAATTTGAGCTTCTTAATTTGGTTGGCTGTCTTGGTTTGTATTTTCTTGCCGCCCCATGCGACGCATGCTCTGCGTACTCGCGTCCGAAGGGTGGTTTCCCACTCAACCTCAGCCCAGGCGGTCCAGAAACGGTACGACCGCGTCAAGAAAGCCTGCGGTATTTTGCGAGGCAACATTGTGTCCGCAGTCAGGAACCGTACGCAGCGTTGCCGTCGGCACGGCGTCGACAAACCGGCTCGCGGCGTCGGCCGTCAACACCTTCGACTCGCCGCCGCGAACGACGAGCAGCGGCATTGGCAACTTTGCGAGTTCATCGAGGCCAGGAACCCCGGCAACCCGGGCTTTGCCACCTTCGTTGACGAGGTAACGGCGCCGGTCGTGCTTGGTGACGAACTTGCCATCTGCGCGTTGGATCAGGTTGTACTTGAGCGTTCGGCGAATGTGCTCGCGACTGCGGTAGGCGTCGTATTTGACGACCC
>CAVOBC010000513.1:0-2655 GCA_963693635.1 Gammaproteobacteria bacterium
ACACCCGGGTCCGAATTGAGGATCACTTTCTGCTCAACGCAAAGCAGAGGTCCCGCGCCCATGATTTCCCGCGCCTTTCGCGTGTGTGCAGGCGTCGTAAAATAGGGATGTGCACCACCGGCGGCGGTGCCCGCCAGCGCAAGCATATTGGGTCCGAGTGCCGCGAGAACGATGGGCGCAGGTGAAGACGGCATGATCGCTCGATAGATCGCCTTGTCCATCGATTCAAGGTAAGTGCGCATAGTGGTGACAGGCTTGCCGTACGCGTGACCGCGCACGCCCTCCACCATCGGCTGATGGCTCACGCCTAAACCGAGAATGAAGCGATTATTCGACTGTTCGGCGAGCGTATTGGCCGCTGCGACGGTTGCGCCAGGATCGCGGTTGTAAATGCTGGCGATGCCGGTCGCGACCACCAGGCGGGATGTCTTTGCCAGTAGCCACGCCGCGTGGGCGAACGGATGACGCCCAACCGCTTCCGGGATCCAGAGTGCCGCGTAGCCGAGCGACTCGATTCGCTGGGCAAACGTCGCGGCGTCCTCTGCTGATTGGGTATCCGTGAAGAACCACACGCCGACCTGACCTAATTCCACAGTATTCTCCTGGGTGGGTTAATTCTTGCGAACCGGTTTGCAAGCAAACCGTGCGTTTTCTCGCGGAAAGGACTCATTAAAGGTGGCTCACATCGTTGAAGCTGCGGACCGTTATCAAATCTTCGGCAACCACGATACGACTGATTGACCCGTTATCGTTGTCCTTGAATGCGAAGCCCCGGGACCCGGTTGCACGTGCCAGAATGCTACCGACGACGCCGCCATGGACAACGAGGACAACGAGCTCGTCGGCATGTGCCGCCGCAATCTTTCCTACCGCCCGGTCGAGTCGCTCGGCGAAGAGGTCATCGCACTCGGCGCCCGGGATGACGTCCCAGCGTTCGCGACGATTCATCTCGGCGAAGACCGGATCAGCAGCAGCAGCCTTGACCCGGAACATGCCCCCTTCCCAATCGCCCAACCCGATCTCAATCAGATCTGGTACAGCAGTGAACGGTTGCCCGAGTCGATCGCACAGCGGCGCCGCCGTCTGGTGCGTGCGCACAAGCGGGGTCACGTACACCGCTGCAATTGGCAGGGTGTGAAGACGTTGCGCGATTCGCTCCGCCTGAGCCACGCCGACCTCGCCGAGCGGCGAGTTGCCGTGGCCATCGAGGAGTGGAAACGGGGAGCCGGGCGTCACGGCCGCAGATTCCCCGTGACGCACCAGTATCATTTCGGTCGCGCCAGCCGGGGTTGTGAACCGAAACTGGCGCAGCGGCGCGTCAGCCATGATGTCTGTCCTCGCAACACGAAGTGCCGCCAGTGTATCAAACCGATGACCGCGCGCTCGCGCTTCTCGACCATGAAAGAGCGGCGGGACAGCACACTTCAACCGGCTGGCTAGTTCCTGTCCCAAAATTGTCGTCCTGACAATTCTTGGGAGTCGGTTTGCAAACAAACCTCGCATTTTCTTGAGAAGCGAGGCTTGTAGAAAAGAGGCTTGCAGAAAATGGTGGTGCATCCCTGCACCGCACGCCAGTTCCTGTCCCAGAACGTAGTTCTGGGACAGGAACTGGCCAATGGTCTTTTGCGTAGCCGGACCCGATGGGCCCATGCGTCAGACGCGACCTTTATCGAGTTCCAGGCGGCCTTTGACGAGATTGATCCGCAGCAGATCGCTCGCGCCTTCAATCAGCCGATATGAGCGAATCTCACGATACAGCGCCTCTAGCGGATGGCCTCGGACGAGTGCCTGCCCGCCGACGAGTTGAACGGCACCGTCAACCACACGCCCGGCCGCTTCTGTGGTGAAGACCTTCGTTGCGACGGTCTCGTTGACGATGTTATCTCCGGTCTCTGCCAATCGCGCGGTTCGGTACAACATGCTGCGCGCCGCGTACGTATCAATGCGCATGTCTGCATAACGAATGCGCACCCCTTCACGATCGCCGAGTGGCGAACCGCTCCGGTGCGGTCGCTTGAGGTGGGCCTCGACGTGATCGAGCACCCACATGCAGATTCCGGTTGCCTGCGCTGACACCATCAGCCTGACATTACCGATGTTGCCAAGGGCACGCGGCATACCCTCGCCGATTTTCCCGATCACCCGGGAGACGGGTACCGTGACGTTCTGGAACAGCATCGAAACGTGGCCCCCACCCTCCATCGAGGAGAACTCGCGATCGATGACCACACCCGGGAGTTCGCGGTCGATCACGACCATCGCAGTTCCCAGTTTGCTGCCTGCCTCGTCCTCAACGTTGACGAGAACGGCGACAAAGTCAGCGCTTGCGCCGCCCGTTACATATGACTTCTGGCCATTGATGATGAGGTCGTCGCCGCGTTTCACGGCCCAGGTCGGACGGGGCGCGCCGTCGGGCTCGGTAAAACCGAAAGCACCGCGAATGTCGCCGCTGAGAATGCGCGGCAGATACGCCGACTTCAACTCGCCGACCGCACTCGCCAACATACCGGGGCCGGGGCCGAACACGAAACGACTGAGCGGCGTGTTGGCGCAGGCGAATGTCTCCCGCAGCATCGTCAACTCGAGCGTGTCTGCCGGGTTGCCACCGAAGTCGCGTGGCTGGGTCTTCTGGAAAAAGCCGCGGCTACGAGACTC
>CAVOBC010000514.1:0-2645 GCA_963693635.1 Gammaproteobacteria bacterium
TGTGCAATCTTTCGCTGATGGCCTGGTGCGTCGCGTATAGGGCATCAGAATCGCAACTTTCGGAGGCCATCAGCAGCTTTCGCGCAAGGCGTTCATCGAGTGCGTGGAGGCGGTTGCAAAGGGTGTTCTGCGCGATCTGTGATGTAAGGGCCGTCTGATACTTGCCGAGCAGTTTGGCTAGCGGGTCCGTGCGCTTGAGTGTGGCCAGGTGGGATGAGTTGACGCGCAGTGTACGGCCTGGCTGACGGACGATGGCGTATCGATCGACCCGCATCCGGGCGCGGCACGCGGTCAGACCGATCGCTGCTTCGTGCCCCTCAACGGCGATCTCAAGGCGCGCATCCACCAGCGTGGCATGCAGCGCGACAGCGATGTCGTTGGCGATCAGTTCCTGGGTCATGTCCAGCCGCGGGCCGGACAACCGGTCGAGCGACAACAGCAACCGACGACAGAGTTGTTGTTCAATGTGTGATGCCGGTTGCAGACGGCCGTCTGGGACATTTGTGCGATGAGGGACTGGGTATAGCGCAGCAGAATATCCAGGGCTGCCCCGTGGCGGCCGAATTCGTCTTTCAAACGATAACCGGGCAGACGATAGGCCGTGCCACTGCACTGGACGACGGCACGGCTGGTGGTGCTCTCGCCGCCCATGAAGACGGAGACGCCAAACAGACCCTCGTTACCGATCATGGAAATTTCGGCGGACGCGCCCGTTTCCATCACGTAGAGCAGCGATATGATTGCGTCGACCGGGAAGTAGACATCCGTCAGGGGCGAGCCCGATTCGGCGATAACCTGGCCGAGAGCAAGATTGGTGAGCTGCAGGTGCGGAAACAGTCGGGTCTGAACCTCGGGCGGCATCGCAGCAAGGAGCCGATTGTCACTGGGTTCGGTAGGACTCATCTAACAATCACTCAAAGGCGATTGACAGATCCTATCTGTAACTGGCAACGGTTAGCTTCTAACAATTTATAATGTGTGCTTTCACGCATTTCGGGGTCGCGCACTCGGCCCAGCGTACTCGCGAAAAGGCTGTTGGACATCACACCGCAGGAGTGCGATTGCTTCTGTGTCTGAAGACACGCACTGGCGTGATTGGCCGACCACTGATGAGATCCGATGAGAAGCAGGATGCCGGTGCAGACCTGGCCGGAATCGGTCTTTGACGTCTCCGGTTTTGCCGCGCAAGGTTGCGCTACGCCTTTCGCGAAATCCGGTGCAACCGCATGTTGAGAACCGTCATCTTTGACCTGGACGGCCTGCTGGTTGACTCAGAGCCACTCCTGTTCGCTGCATATCGGTATGCGTTTGGTACCTTCGGCTTTGAACTCAGCCCGGAACAATGGGCGCGATGGCACACGGTCGAGGCCTCGTGCGCTCGTTGGATCACCGATGAGGGTCTGGACCTTGATGCCGAGGTGGTCCGAGACGTTAAAAAGGCGCGCTACGAGGACCTGGTTCGCAAACATCTCACCTCGAAGCCCGGTGTGAAAGCGCTCGTGAGTTCGCTTGCGGGGCAGGTGCGGCTCGGCATCGCCTCGGGGTCACGCCCGGAAGCGCTTGCCGATTGTTTGGCGAAATTTGGCCTGCTTGGCTATTTCGACGTGCTCTCCTCCGGCACGTCCGTCGCGCACTCGAAGCCCTACCCGGATGTGTACGTCGCGGCTCTGGGCGAGTTGGGCTCGACCACCGATGAAGCCATTGCGCTGAAGGACTCGGCAACGGGCCTGCGGGCGGCGGTCGCTGCAGGTTTGCTGTGCATCGTTTGTCCGGATAGCTCGAATGCAGGCCCAGCGGTTGCGTTCCGCGAGTCGTCGCTCGTTGTTACCAGCCTCAACGACATTTCCATCAAGCGATTGCAGGAAGTCCACGAGACCGCGCGATAGCAGAGGCACCCGTTGCCTGCCGCCGATACCGCTGCGGGCTGCTGCCGTGGCTGTGTTGCTGTTTACCGTGGCTGCTGGTCGCAGGGGTTGACTATTAAAGGGCCCCGGCGAGCAGGACCATCACGACGGCGCCTGCGCCGATGCTGACGTAACGGCCAGTAGCGAGCGCGCCGCTCGCGAGTCGACTCGTCAACTCCGCAACCGGTTCTCCGCCAGCGCGGACTCGCTGGATAACCGGAACCTCGAAGAAACTGACACTGGTTGCAATGCCCGCTGCCGTCGCGATCAGGAGTGCGCGGCTGGCTGTGTCAACCGGAATGAGCACGACAAGAAGCAAGACCAGCGTCCAGTTGGCAGCAGGGCCGCCGACGCTCATGGACAGAAACTGCGACGTGCTGTTGCGTGCCATGTCGAAGCTGAACATGAAAAAGCTGCGCGGTTTCTCCAGAACCGGGGACACAGACTTGGCGAGTCGTGCGCCCGTGAAATGGCCCCATTCGTGGAAGAGATAAGCAAGGACGACCCCCGCGATCAGGGCATTGGCGAGCGAAACAAACTCGGCGAGCGCAAGGCCTGTGGTGCTCGCCCACGCATCGCCGGCACCCCACAGCGTGAGGGCCGCCATCGCTGCTGCAAAATGATAGCTCGCGATGGTCGAGAGCCCGGCATTGGGGTCGGCTTCGGTGGCCGTGTCTGTTGCGGTTGCTGTCTGCTCTTCGGCGGGGGCTTTCTGCGCGTCCGCCTCGGGCTCGTTGCGCG
>CAVOBC010000515.1:0-2644 GCA_963693635.1 Gammaproteobacteria bacterium
CAAGAAGGTGGACGTGCAGATGTTGCACCGTAATCCACCGCGTCTCGGCGAGATCCTCGGCGAGGACGACTGGTTCGACAAGATGACCGCTGCGGGGCGCGATCACCTCCGGGCGGGTTACATGACCGAATTACAGAAATTTACCGACCGGCAACTGTCGACCGTCCTCGAATCCGCTCGCGCCTAGCAGCATCTCGCGGCGCCGGATCACCGCGCTGACGCGCAGGGAACACCGCGGCACCTTGCTTTAGTTCCATGAAAGGCCGCTGAAAAAGCCGCGTGTTAGTCCGATTCATGGATGTCACATTCGCTTGGCGAGCCATGATTTCACGTTCGCTTAAGCGAGCCATGAATAGCAGCAGTCGAAAATTGACGACTAATCGTTAGCCAGACAGGACGCCAGGGATGCAATTCAAACCCGACCGCAAACTCTTTGACTACCGGCCCTACTGGGCTGAGTGCTTCGGCATCGCGCCGTTTCTGCCGACCAGCCGCCAGGATATGGATGCGCTTGGGTGGGACAGTTGTGACATCATCATCGTTACGGGTGACGCCTACGTGGATCACCCGAGCTTCGGCATGGCCGTGATCGGCCGGGTCCTTGAGGCGCAGGGTTTTCGCGTAGGCATCATCGCGCAGCCCGACTGGACGTCAAAAGACGCGTTCCGCACGCTCGGCAAGCCCAATCTCTGGTTCGGCGTTGCCGCCGGCAACATGGACTCGATGATCAACCGCTATACCGCGGACAAGCGGATCCGCAGCGACGACGCCTATACACCGGGCAACGTAGCCGGCAAGCGCCCGGACCGTTCCGTAATCGTCTACTCACAACGATGCCGCGAGGCCTACAACGACGTGCCGATCGTAATCGGCAGTATCGAAGCGAGCCTGCGGCGCATCGCCCACTTTGACTACTGGAGCGAGAAAGTCCGGCGCTCTATTCTCCTCGACGCGAGGGCGGACATCCTGCTCTACGGCAACGCCGAACGCGCGGTCGTCGAACTCAGCCATCGCCTCGCAGAAGGCGAGTCAGTCGCATCGATTCGTGATATTCGTGGCAGCGCCTTCATCGTCAATGAGCCGCCCACGGACGGCTCCATGATCGATGAGAGCATGTTGCCGGAAGACAAGACCGACGACGCGGTACGCCTGGTCAGCCCACGTGACACGGCAAGCCAATACATCCGGTTGCCATCCTATGAAGCGGTACGCGACGACGACGCACTCTACGCCCATGCGTCGCGGCTGCTACATCGGGAGACCAACCCCGGCAACGCGCGCCCGCTCATGCAGGCTCACGGCGATCGCCACGTCTGGTTAAATCCGCCGCCCATTCCGCTCGAGACCGACGAGATGGATCGGGTTTTCGGTTTGCCGTACCAACGGGTACCACATCCGGGCTATGGCGATGCCCGTATTCCAGCGTGGGAGATGATCCGCTTCTCGGTCAACATCATGCGCGGCTGTTTTGGCGGTTGTACTTTTTGCTCGATTACCGAGCACGAGGGCCGGATCATCCAGAGCCGCTCGGAAGACTCGATCATCGCCGAGATCGGCGAGATCCGGGACAAGACGCCAGGGTTCACCGGTGTGATATCAGACCTCGGCGGACCCACGGCAAATATGTGGCGGCTTGCCTGCAAAGACCGGGAAACCGAAGCCGCGTGCAAACGCCTGTCGTGCGTGCACCCGACCATCTGCAAGAACCTCGATACAGATCAAACGCCGCTGATCTCGCTGTACCGGAAGGCGCGTGCCGTTGACGGTGTCAAAAAAGTGCTAATCGCCTCTGGCCTGCGTTACGACCTTGCAGTGCAGACACCGGAGTACGTGAAGGAACTCGTCACCGAACACGTTGGCGGCTATCTCAAGATCGCGCCCGAGCACACCGAAAGCGGCCCGCTCGCTCACATGATGAAACCGGGCATCGGCTCGTATGATGAGTTCAAAGCGCTCTTCGATAAATACTCAAAGGAGGCGGGCAAGAAGCAATACCTGATCCCGTATTTCATCGCCGGACATCCGGGCACGACCGATGATGACATGTTGAATCTCGCGCTCTGGCTGAAGGCTAACGGCTTTCGTGCAGACCAGGTGCAGAACTTCTATCCGTCGCCGATGGCAACAGCAACCGCCATGTATCACTCCGGCCATAACCCACTGCGTCGCGTCGGCCGTGACAATCTGAATGTCGTTCAGGTGAAGGGCACCCGCCAGCGCCGGTTGCACAAGGCGTTTCTGCGGTACCACGATCCTGACAACTGGCCTTTGCTGCGGCGCACCCTGCGCACGATGGGTCGCACTGATTTGATCGGGAACGGCAAGCATCACCTTATCCCCCGCATCAATCGCCCATCGGCCAAAAGTGGCAACAAGGTGCCGGCAAAAAGCGCGGGGCGAGGCCGCGCCTTTCGCACCCAGCACACGGGTTTGCCGGTCAACCCGAAGAACTAGCCAGGTTTGCTTTCTAACCGACTCCCATGAACTCTTAGGAGACAATTTTTGGCCAAGAATTGGTCAGAGCACCGTCTGCCGATCGCCTCACAAGATCCCGCGAATCAGACCAGCCGAGATGAGATGACACTGCGTGCAATACCCCTGTACACGAGGGTCACGACCACTGCCTCAAGCAGAAAGCCCATGA
>CAVOBC010000516.1:0-2638 GCA_963693635.1 Gammaproteobacteria bacterium
ACACGCTGGGTGTGCGACACATCGTGATCTGCGGCCATTACGGCTGCGCGGGCGTCCAGGCGGCGATGGACAATAGCGTCGCCGGCAACATCGGCACCTGGCTGAGCGATATTCGCAGACTCTATCTTGACCATCAGCACGACCTTGCCGACCTGAACGACGAGGAGGCACATGCGCGGGTTTGCGAGCTCAATGTGCGGGCGCAGGTCGATAAAATCTGCGACACAGGCATCGTGCGACACGCGTGGCAAAACGGCAGCGCGCTCACGGTTCACGGCTGCATCTTTGATATCTCAAACGGTCATTTGGAACAGCTAGGTATCCGCGTCGACTCAGTGTCGGATCTCGAACGCCTCTAACAGAATTCACGGTGCCGCTTAGCTCGTTGGGCTATGGCAAAGCACTCAGCTAATTTTCGGAGCCTCGGGTTCAGCGAGCCCGAATCGCCGTCACCACCTTCTCTGCGCCCGTCACCACCGGCATCAACACCAAGCCGGCAACAACGCCCACTGCAGCATTGACGAGTAACGGTACGAGCGTCGCAAGGACACCGCCAACAACCTCAATCTGTTCCGTCGCCAGGGCCCACTCCGGGGCCATGCCCTCAAGGCCAGGCACCCCATGAGCCAGAATGCCGCCACCGACGAGAAACATCGCGATGGTCCCAACGACCGTAAGGGACTTCATGAGATAGGGTGAGAATATGAGCAGTCCACGTCCCAGCGAACGGCGCAAGACCTGAGATTCATCGCTATGGTCCAGCAGATACTGCCCTGCATCATCGAGCTTGACGATGCCCGCAACGAAGCCGTAAACACCGACGGTCATGATGACCGCAATGGCGATCACCGCGCCTGCCAGAACCGTGAAGCTCGCGCCCTGTACCGAACCCATAGAGATGACAATGATCTCGGCAGAAAGGACAAAGTCCGTACGGATTGCGCCCTTGATCTTGTCCGCCTCAAACTCAGCCAGATCAAGATTCGGGTCGTGCAACGCATCGCGCACCGCGTCGTCTTCGTGGTCCTCACCGTGCAATAACTTGTGGGTGATCTTCTCGGCGCCTTCAAAACAGAGGTACGCGCCGCCGAGCATCAGAAGCGGCGTGATCAACATCGGCAGGAACGCCGACAGACCGAGTGCAACCGGAACCAGGATCAGCTTGTTGCGTGCAGAGCCTTTGGCGACCGCCCACACGACCGGCAGTTCACGATCGGCGCGGACGCCGGAGACCTGCTCGGCGTTCAGCGCAAGGTCATCCCCGAGCACACCCGCCGTCCGTTTCGCCGCCACCTTCGTCATAACGGCGACGTCATCCAACACCGTGGCGATGTCGTCAAGCAAAGCGAGCAGGCTGGTGGCGATGGGAAACTCCTTGCGATCGCTAACTTCAGGCGTATCGGTCAATTATAGGGTCTCTTCACCCAACCTTATTAGAAGGTTCACAACCGCTGGTACGGGCGACGCGGCCGTCTGATCAACAAATGTAGCATCGTGGGCGCCAGCCAGGCATTGCGATCACGAGCCCCTCGCGGCCGCACTTGAACAATTCGCGACCTCGCGACATGATCGGTGAATTCATCCAAGGAGCCCATCCGGGTTCTCAATCGACAGACAGGACAAACGCCATGAGTGTTGGCACTTACGGGAAACATGAAGCGGCGATGCAGCAATACCGCCGCGAGGGCGAAGCGCGCGCCGCAGAACTCGGCAATCGCGGTCCTATTCGCTTCAATACTGACGGATCTCTCAGTCAGGACATCCTGGACGCATACTGGCGTTGCGGATTCTACGTCTTTGAAGATGTACTCGACGAAGAGGAATTGGCTGACCTCGATCGTGATATCAAAGATATCCTTGATCGTGCACCAACCGAACGCGGTGGTCAGGTCGACCGGCATGGACAACCATCCATGAATGCCGGTCACACCGCCGGTGGGTTCCAGATGGTGCGACCGCTGTCAGATCCCATTGGTGGCACCGATCTGAATAACGGCCGCCATCCTGCCAAGATGTTCGAACCCACGCCACCGGCCGACGCGCCCGAGTGGGTGCTGCAAGTCGTCGGCGGCTCCCTGCAGTTCTCCGACGCGGCGCTCCGCGTTTACGGGCACCCGGGCCTGCTCGGTGTTGCGGCAGGTGTCAATGGGGCAGACTTCTCACCATTTAACGAGGTCATCTTCGTCAAGCAACCGGGCCTCGGCGGGTCCGTCGCCTGGCATCAGGATGGTACCACCCACTGGGATACGCCGAAGTTTCACAAGGGTAGCCACGGCTTTAACTTCATGGCACAGGTTTACGGCTGCAACTCGGCCAATGGTCTGTGGGTGTTGCCCGGTTCTCATCTTGCCCGTGCCGACATCAAGGGCGCTTGCGACGCCGCCGGCTCCGACCGACTGCCGGATGCCGTTCCAATGTTGTGCAATCCGGGCGATGTCGGTATTTGCAACCGTCAGGCCGCGCACGGGTCGTTTGCCAACACCAGCCCGGACCTGCGCGTGACGATCAATTTCGGTTTTCACCCGCGAGCATCGGTGGTCGGGTCACGCGGCAATGGCATCCACGCGAAGGGTAGCGAAAAGATCATCTACGACGAGGCGCGCGTACAGGAACGCTCGGCGATGATCGGCTACGCGAT
>CAVOBC010000517.1:0-2629 GCA_963693635.1 Gammaproteobacteria bacterium
CGCTTGGTGAGCCCAGTGCTAGTGAGAAGAGTAGCGAGAAGAACAATGGGAAGACCAGCGGGAAGAGCAGTGAGCAAATTGGTGAAAAGAGCGCGCGCGTGCTTGCGCTGAGCGAAGTGCTGCGGGATGCCGGCTTGAAAGCGCCTGTGCGCACCAACCTCAGGAACGACATTTGGATCAAGTTGTGGGGCAACCTGACGTTCAATCCGATCAGCGCGCTGACCCACGCCACCCTCGATGAGATTGCGACGGACGATGATACGCGAGGGACGGCACGCGCGATGATGCTGGAGGCACAGGCGATTGGCGAGGCCATTGGCGTCAGTTTCAAGATTGATGTGGACAGGCGCATCGCGGGCGCTGCAGCGGTGGGACAACACAAGACGTCCATGTTGCAAGACCTTGAGCGTGGCAGACCGATGGAGGTGGAAGCATTGCTCGGTGCCGTGCGTGAGATCGGGACGATGGTGGACCTGCCGACGCCGACAATTGATGTCGTTCTGGGTCTCATCCGCCAGCGCGCCCGCGCTGCGACGCGAGACGTCTGATATGCCAGATAAAGAAATTTACCTCGACATGGACGGTGTCTGCGTTGACTTCATGAGCGCGGTTTTGCGCACCCATGGCATGGACCCGGAGGGCGTCATGGCCGACTGGGCGACCCGCCACCGGGGCGAGGTTTTCCCCCAACCGCTGATCGGAATGGAGCCGCAAACCTTCTTTACCAACGAAGCGATGGACGATGCCGCATTTTGGTCGTCGCTCGTCCCCTATGCGTGGTTCGACGTGCTGTTCGAAGAGATGTCGAAGATCGGTCACGTCATTTTTCTGACGGCCCCCACGGGCGCACCCGGCTGCGTTGCTGGCAAGCACATCTGGCTAAAGGACAAGTTCGGCAACGACTTCCAGGACTTCATCTTCACTCGCCACAAGGAACGACTGGCCCACGGTAGTGCGTTTTTGGTTGACGACCTTGCGCACAATACGCAGCGCTTCATGGAGCGGGACGGGCATGGCGTACTCTTTCCCCAGATCTGGAACCGCAATGCCGACATCGGCGACAAGGTCAACTACGTCATTGAATATCTGCGCACGGGTGTTGACCCGGCACCATTCAACGCTGCACCGTCCGGGTCGGATGGTCATTCCTGATCGACCTGCCCAATTCCGGTGAATTGAATGAATACGATGCCGGATTATGAGATTAGAAGTCATGAAATCGAGAGATTCACGAAATCAGAAATTGCTATGCGTTTGATGACACCAGGAGCGACTTTGAACTGACGACCGCGATGTTGATGGAGTCGCCAGCACTGTATGAGCCCTTGATCACCCATCGCTTCTCGCTCGGCGATATCAACGCGGCATTTGATACGGCCCTCGACAAATCGAGTGGGTCGGTGAAAGTACATATCGGGCCCTGACGGCGGCGACCGGGGAACCTGTTACTGGGCTTGCGCCCGAACTTTTGCGGAGGATAGAACGATGGATGAGGTGGAATTTGGCATTGGCTTGCGGCGGCCGGAAGATGTTGCGCAAGACGCGCGCAAGGCGGAGGCGCTCGGGTACCAGTTCGTATCCACGGGCGAGCATGTCTTCTTTTACGGTCCGATTGGTAATGGTCTGATCTCGCTCGCGGCTGCAGCCGGGGCGACGCAGACCATCAAGTTGATGAGTGCGATTACCCTGGTACCACTTTATCCGCCGGCGCTCCTGGCAAAGCAGGTGGCGTCTCTCTGCACGGTGTCGAACGGGCGCTTCAATCTGGGGGTTGGCGTGGGCGGCGAGTTCGCAAAGGAGTTTGAGGCGTGCGGCGTGCCGGTGCGCGAGCGCGGTGCACGCACGAATGAGTCACTGGAGATTATGCAGCGGCTCTGGACCGAGGATGATGTTCATTTCGAGGGGCGCTTCACCAACCTGCCGGGCGTGACGCTGGCACCCAAACCGCCAGCACCCGTGCCCGTGTGGATATCAGGGCGCAGTGACGCCGCGATGCAACGCGCGGGCCGATTTGGAACTGGCTGGCTGCCGTATATGTATACACCCGAACGGCTGGCGTCGAGCGTGACGGCAATCAACGGCTTTGCGGCTGATGCCGGGCGCGAGGGAGCCGTTGCGCCCGGACTGTTCATCTTCTTTGCGGTACATGAAGACCGGCAGGAGGCGATTCGCATGGCAACCGAGCGGCTTTCGGTGCAATACAATCAGGACTTCTCGGGCCTGGTTGGCAAATATGCGCTCGCAGGGAATCCGGACGATTGCATTGCGCGCCTGCGCGAATATGTGGACGCCGGGGCGCGGACCGTGATGTTGAACTCCGCCTGTCCCGGTCCCTACATTGAGACCAATGAGAGGCTGTTGGCCGAGGCGGTACTACCCGCGTTTCGGTAACCGGATCGGTCAGGTCGACGCGCGACGGTCGCTCCAGATATCGCGTGTCGCCCCTGATATCGAGGACCATCGCCTTCGTCGGCGCAGTTTCGGTGCAGCAACTTACCAGCTGTTTCGCAGTTGGCGTAGTTTCAGAAAGATCGCCTCTGGCGTGGGTTCGGCTGGCAAATCGGAGAATTGTTCGCGCAGGGCGGCGATGACCGATGGGCTGCGCAACCGGAAGAAGGTGTTGATCTCC
>CAVOBC010000518.1:0-2628 GCA_963693635.1 Gammaproteobacteria bacterium
GCTAGCTCTGATGTGGGTGCTGCCCGCCGGTGCCGAGACGGCGGCGACGTGGGTGCGTGATGACAAGTTGCTTGAGGGTGTGGCCGGTTTGTGAGTGCCGGGTTCATCAGGCGTGCTGGCGACAATGCGGTTTTAATGGCGCACTCGCTCGTGCGTGTCGGCGTGACCTCGCGCTGAGCTGCGTTCATCCGCATGCATGAGTCGCCAGAAGACAACGCGGCGTTGGATGACTTGCTTGCTTGGAGTCTGGCCGGTGTAGGCGAGTATCTTCGCGGCATGTTCACATCGGTGGTGCCAGCCGGACGAGTGACCGGGGCACTCGGCGGCATCCTTGAGATGCACCTTGCGACCGCGACATCGTCGGGCGCGCCATTTGTCGCACCCATCGGCTGCCTGTTCTATCGCGGTGCGATCTGGTTTGGCGTGCCGACGAGGGCGGTGCGCCAGGCGTTTCTGCGGCGTGACGCTGGCGTCAGCATTTCATACACCCGCGACTAGTCGTTCTGTGTGATCGCCCATGATGTGGCAGTTTTGATGGTCGAAGACGAGCCCGCGCTCAAGGCTTACGACGATTCCCTGATTGCGGAATACGTGAAAGTGTATGGCGAGCAGTGGTTAGAATGGCGTTGCAAGAACATCGCCGACGGCGCGTGGGGAGGCACCTACAGGGTCGATGTGCACCGGCTTTTCGTTAAATGCTAGCGGCTGCTGAAGGCGCCGTGTCAGAGGTGTCTTGGCGGCCGTTTGGCTGGGTTGTTTGCCGCGCTCGGTCTGCACCGGTTTCCACCACTTGGAGCAAAAGGGTACATTGGCGGTCTTGTTCATTCTCAGGAGAGACGCGTGACGCGCTCCACTCGCACGGCCCACCTCACTCGCTTTGTCCAGCTCGCTTGCCCGACGCCCAATCAACTGAGGGCTGGTTCGGCCTTGGTTGCGGTGTCATTGCTGGTCATGAGCCTCACCGCGCATGCTGAACCAAAACCGCTCGAGAACCCGATACCGAAGAAGATTGCTGTTGGTGACATCAAAGTCGCTACGGAGCGGTTTGTTCGTGTACCGCGGACGCGAGATACCCACGATCGGCCGATGTTGCTGAAAGATCTCAATGTCGAGTTGGGAACGAGCGCGGCGTATGCCCGCCTGCAGTACCTGCTGCCCATTCGTGACGGGACTGGCCGGCTGGTCATCAGCGACCTGCGCGGACTGCTGTACGTGGTGGATGCCTCCGGTAAGAACCTTGCAACCTATCTGGACCTGCGCAAGGCCACTGACAATTTCGCCGACGGGATCTTTCCCAACGAGGCAGGCTTGCTGGGTTTTGCGTTCCACCCGGAGTTCGGCCAGCAAGGAAAGCCCGGATACGGCAAGTTCTATACGGCCTACAGCGCAACGGTTGACAGCGGTAAGGCGGCCTATCTCGAAGGGCCAGCCCTCACCCAGAAGAGTGTGATCAAAGAGTGGACCGCCAATGATTCCCGCGCGAATGTTTTCGCGGGCGCGAGCCGGGAACTTTTCCGCGCCGGCCAGTTTTCTCCGAACCACAACATTGGCACGTTGGCGTTCAATCATGGGGTTGGGCCCGGCTCGCCGGATTACGGCATGTTGTATGTGTGCATGGGCGATGGCGGCGGCGCGTATGACACGTTTGATTACGGCCAGTCGCTGGCGGAACCGCTGGGTGCTCTGATGCGGATCGACCCGTTAGGGGGTGGGCGCAGAGGGCGTGCGTATGGCATCCCGGCGGACAACCCGTTTGTCGGCAGGTCCGGTGTCGCCGAGGAGATATGGGCGTACGGCTTGCGCCATCCGCAGCAATTCTCGTTCGATACCGATGGGCGTCTATTCATCAATGACATCGGGCAGAACCACGTAGAAGAGGTCAATATCGGCGTCGCTGGCGCCAACTACGGCTGGCGCGTCAGGGAAGGCACGTTTGCGACGGGCTACGACGCTGGTATCGGGATCTCGGCGTCGGTCTTCAAGAAGCCGCGGCCCGCGAGAAAGTACACCGGCCCCGTGGCCCAATACGATCATGACGAGGGCAACGCGATTGGCAGTGGTTTTGTCTATCGCGGCTCTGCGATTCCGTCTCTGCGGGGTAAGTACGTGGCAGCCGACATTGTCCTTGGCCGCCTCTTTTACTTCGATGTTGGCAGGCTTCGCCCCGGCAAGCCCGCGAAGCTGCGGGAATTGCAAATCGAAGTTGATGGTAAAACGCAGTCAATGCTGGACGCGGTCGGATATGAGAACAGCTATGCGCGTCATCTTAATCGGGCAGATCTCAGAATGGGCATTGACGATGCCGGTGAACTCTACCTTGTGACCAAGGGCGATGGCTGGGTGCGAAAGATCGTTCCTGCCCGCTAGGCTCGCGGCGCGGACAGCCGGTCAATCAAGCCGTGGCTGTCCATTCAGTCGACCAGGCGATCCGTCCAGCGATCCACTGGCAGGTCATCGTTATTGTGGCGCAGACGGAAGCCGTGGGCGCCGGCTTCGTAGATGTGTAACTCGGCTGGTAATCCGGCTTGCTTCCACAAACGATACAGGCCTGTTGGCCTCTGCCATCGCGTCATCCGCGGCGCAAAGTGCAAAGAGGGGCGGTCCATCGCCTGGCACGTCAATGTCGTC
>CAVOBC010000519.1:0-2622 GCA_963693635.1 Gammaproteobacteria bacterium
CGCGACACCGGGCACGGTGTACCACAAGCTGGTGTCTGGTCCCGATGATGATCGCGGCGAACCGCCGGAGTTGATGGCCCGTGCGGCCCTGCTGCTTGCGACCAAACCCGTGGCGGCAGTCAATGGCAGGGTCACCTACAGCCAACAGATTCTGAGTGAGTTTGGCGAACTCGAGGATGCGCGCGGTCGTGGTGTTGAGACGCCGGGGTCTGGGTACTCGAAGACCTGAGTTTTTGCGCGAGGTCGGTGGTGGGGTGCGCTTTCTTGGAGTGGCGCCATCCTGTAGCGATCACTGGGTGGGAGAAGCGGTGGTCCTATTGAGCTACTTGCCGGCAGGCCGCTTCTCGCTCTTCACCTTCTTCAGTTGCGACTGCAGAGCACGGGCCAACGAGGTGCTTCAGCGGTCGCGTCCGGGTCGTCTCCCTTTGTCGGGGCGGGCACGCGGGACCGTGAACGTGCTGGCAGGGATCGGTTCACAACAAGACCGGAAACAGCGATTGCCCCGAGCATGAAGAGCAGTTGTGCCTGATCGCTCGGCAGGCGAAAGGAGCCGCCGATGGTCGATAGCATTCGACCAACCTCGTGGAGCGACGAAAACCAGGGACAAACACCAACTGCGACGCCACCACCCAGCAGGACCCATGTCCACAGACCTACGCCGGCTTTCGCGGAGGATTGGAACAAACGCGTGACAAGTATTGGGGACTCTGCGTTCGAGTTTAACTCCCTGACCAGTGTAAGCATCCCCGATAGCGTGACAATTATTGGCTTTGCAGCGTTCTCGGATAACTCCCTGTTCAGCGTAACCATCGGTAATGGCGTGAGGAGTATTTTGGGCTCTGCGTTCAGGGGAAATCAGCTAACCAGCGTAGCCATCCCCGATGGCGTGACGAGTATTGGGAACTCAGCGTTCTCGAGTAACGCCCTGACCAGCGTAACCATCGGTAATGGCGTGAGGAGTATCTTGGCCTCTGCGTTCGCCCTTAATCAATTGACCAGTGTGGTCTTCCAAGGTGATCGGCCTTCTATAGGGGCTGAGGCGTTCAGTGGAAATCCTGAGCTAGCCAATATTGAGTATTGCGCTGTAAGAGTCAATTGGCCCGGAGCGGCCATCTCTGGCGGAATACTTCCAATTGTTCCGTCACCGGTGGATTGTGACTCTGACAGCGTACTGGACAGCGACGACGCGTTCACCACATGCTATCGCACATAATAAATTATCGATGAACGGAGGATCACATGGGCAGACTTGACGGCAAGGTAGCAATCATTACGGGCGGCGCTGGCGGAATTGGCAAAGCCGCGGGCGCAATCTTCGCTGACGAGGGGGCTAACGTGCTGCTCGTGGACCTGGACGAGGCGGCGTTGCGTGCCGCGTGTGATGAAATCGGCAGCAACCGCGTCAGCTATCACGTTGGGGATGTTACCCAGGCAGCCGACAATGACGCCATGGTAGCGGTTGCTTCGGAACGTTACGGCGGAGTCGACATCTTGCTCGCCAACGCGGGTATTGAAGGCAATGTATCTTCGATCGTTGACTACGATGAGGCAAAATTTGACCAGGTTATGGCTGTGAACGTCAAAGGCCCATTCCTGGGCCTGAAGTCGGCTATGCCGGCGATGCAGACGCGCGGCGGCGGCAGTATCATCATTACATCAAGCGTGGCGGGCATCCGCGGGGCAGCAAACATGTCGCCGTATGTCACCTCCAAACATGCCGTCATCGGTTTGATGAAGTCGGCGGCAAAAGAAGGTGCAGCCAACAACATACGGGTTAACACGGTAAATCCCTCACCGGTTGAAACCCGGATGATGCGGAGCATCGAAGAAGGTTTTGCACCCGGCGCTGGCGAGGCGATGAAAAAGCAGATGGTCGCTAGCATACCAATGGGGCGTTACGCGGAGCCGTCTGACATTGCGCGGGTGATGTTATTTCTTGCCAGTGACGACAGTGGGTTTGTGACTGGTTCCGTCTACATGGCTGACGGCGGCAGCGTAGCGTAAGCATCGATGAGTACTCCTAACGGGTCTCTCCGCTCGCGCAGAACTACCGGCATCACGCCGGGCCTCTGGCGTGTGCACAAACGCACAGATGAACCGTAGAGGGTACGACATGAACGAAAAAACCAAAAACATGAGCTTAAGCGACGTGATCACCGAGTCCGTGCGCTTCGGCAGCCAGGTTTATATGGCAACAGTCAGCCCCAGTGGAATGCCTTACGTGACGCCGGTCGTCGTTGCCTGGAAGGATGACATGCTCTGGGCCGCTGTTGGTCTCGCTCAGGCGAAGGTAAAAAATCTAAAAAAAAACAACCAGATCAGCTGCCACTGGAACACTGGTGAGTCCCTAAACTACGACGGACTGATGGTCTGGGGGACCGCACAGATATTCGACGATCTCGAAACAAAACGACGCATGTGGGAGGGTGTATTCGACTATGACCTTACTGCCATCAATGGCGGTGGTCCGGACGAGGCCGCCCATGCCTGCCTGATTGCCATTACGCCATCACGAGCATTGTTACTCCGTAAATTTGGCGTCGAGGGGCGGGAGGTCTGGCGCGCTGGATAGCGCACTGGCGGCTACGGCTGGCCAGACCTGACCTGACCGAGGTGTTCAAG
>CAVOBC010000520.1:0-2616 GCA_963693635.1 Gammaproteobacteria bacterium
TGGATAGAAGATGTTCGGCGTACTCAGTACCAGCGTGCCCCCGGGTTGCAGCAAACGACAGCTTTCTGCGATCGCCGCGCCAGCCGCTTCAAGCGTCATGTGCTCGATGACCTCAAAGCCGAAAATGAGATCAAACGTGCCATCGTCCGGAATATCTTCAAGGGCGTGAAAGTCGTGACCGCCATCGGTGTCGATGTCGCAGGACGCATAGCTGACGTCGCCCCAGGCCTCGCCCAGGACGCCTGCGAGATGGCAGTCGCCGGCACCGATATGCAGCACCCGTTCGCCGCCACGCCCGAGTTCGAGCAGCACGTGACTGTACCGGCGCCGAATCGGCAGGGCCCAGATGTCGCCGAAGCGGGCGGCGATGCTGCAGGTAGAGCGCACTCCAGTTGAGACTCATCCGCCCCTCGCCATCTCGTGCAGCACCCGGCGCAGCGGCGGCAGGTCCCAGAACTGACGGTGAAACGCACCGTAACTGTAATGTCTGATCAGTCGCTGACGGGCGGACTCCGTCATCGTGGCGAGCGCATCGCCGTCCGTGTCGCGCAGATCTCGCATCGCGCGGGCAAGATCCTCATCGTTGCCAACCTCGAAGCTGAACGCGTGTCGATCGACCACCTCACGCGGACCGGGCGCATCGCTGCAAATGATTGGCAGGCGCGCGAGCATGGCTTCCAACAGCACGAGCCCAAAGGCCTCGGCGCGCCCCGACGGAAACACAAAGGCGTCAAGTGCACGCAGATAACGCATGGCACCCGGGACGTGGCCGGCCAGCGTTACCTGACCCGCAACACCGCACCGATGCACGAGGGCCGTGATGTCATCGAGGCGGGTGCCGCCACCGATCAGCACGAGGTGCGAGTCGTCTTCCAGCCGTGCAAACGCGCGAATCAGTGCATCGTGATCCTTCTTGCCGATCAGACGCCCGACCGTACCGTAGACAAATCCCTCGGCGGGCAGTCCAAGCGCTCGACGGGCGGTGCCGCGGTCCAGCAGTTGGCGCTGCTGCGCCGGCACATCGAGGGCATTTGGCAGGACATGCAGACGGCCGCGCTCACTGACCCCCGGGCAGGTTTTGGCCACGTCATCGCGCACGGACCGGGAGACGGCGGCAATCGCGATCATCGGTCGCCAGAAAGTCATGAAGAGGCGCCGCGTAGGTCGTCGAAAGATGCTGTGTTCATGCGCAACCGCGAGCAGCAAACGAATGGGAAAGAAGAAGCTCATGATGCCGGCAAGGTAAATGGGCTTGTACCGGTGGGCGATAACAACATCAAATCGCCGCTGCCGAAAGAGCCGGGCGAGCTTAAACAGACTCGCAAACTTGATACCCCGGAGCGTGCCCTGACCCTGCTCGAAGAAGATCACCTCATCGCCGCCGGTCGCCCTGATGACGTCAGGGTTGGTCTCGCCCTGGAGATAGAGCGTAGTCACATGCACGTCGCCCGGCACATCGTGGCTGCCGAGCCCTGACAGGCCATCAGGCGCTCGTCCCGACTTTATGAACGCAGCATTGTACTGGTGGCAGATGGCCGCAAAAGGACCGGCCGGGTCGTGCGCTATCTGCAGGATGTTCAAGCGCAGCGATTCCGTCCGGGCATCGCTGCGATCGTTCCGGGATCACGTAAATGCGAATGCGCTCGCAGGGATCTCACTTGGTGACCAACAGATCTTCGAGGAAGAGATACTTGAGATCAGAGCCGAAGAACATGTTGAGTGCGTCTTGCGGTGAGCACACCATCGGCTCGCCGCGCCGGTTGAGCGAAGTATTCAGCACCGCCACGTTGCCGGTGATCGCCTGCATCTCCTGGAGCAGCGCGTAATATCGCGGGTTCGCCGCCTTGTCGACCACCTGAATGCGCGCGGTACCGTCCTCGTGAACCACCTCCGGAATGCGCTCCCGCCACTCATCGGCGACGTCGAAAGTGACGGTCATGTACGGCGCGACCTCGGGCAGCACGCTCGGGCAGAACGGCCGCCGGCGCTCCCGGAATTTGATCTGCTCACTGATACGATCTGCCACTCCGCACACGCTTGGACAGCCCAGAATGCTGCGTCCGCCGAGGGCGCGCGGACCAAACTCCATGCGCCCCTGGGACCACGTGACCGGATTGCCCGCCGCGAGCAACTCAGCGGCCACCTTCGGTACGTTGTCCACCTGTTGAAAGCGGGGCCTGCCCTCGTGCGCCGCCACGCATTCGTCGGTGGTATAGGCAGGCCCGAGATAGACGTGCCTGAGCGGCGCAACCGGCACATTGCGGCGCCAGGTGGCGTAGGACGCCGCGCCCACCGCTATGCCGGAGTCATTGGCCGCCGGTTGCACAAAGAGTTCTTCCACATCCGGTCGCGCCAGGATGCGCTGATTGAGTTTGACGTTGAGCGCACCGCCGCCTGCAAAAGCAAGCTTGCCGGTTTCTTCCAGGATGTCGCCCAGAAAGTGGTCGATGAGCGCGAGCGAGATGTCTTCATACAGGCGCTGGATCGCCGTAGCGTAATGCACATACGAGTCATCCGCCACGTCACCCACGCGCCTCGGCCCCAGCCATTCGACCAGCTTGGTCGAGAAGTAAAAACCCCTGCCGGCCTCCCGATAGCGCCGCAAGCCCACGGTGT
>CAVOBC010000521.1:0-2611 GCA_963693635.1 Gammaproteobacteria bacterium
GCCTGCACCGCGGGATTGCCGAGTTCCTGTTTTGTCATGTCGATGCCCAGGGCTTGCTTGACCATCGGCGGGCCGCCAACAAATGTCTCACTGTTTTTGGTCATGATACTGAAGTGGCAATTGCCGACTTCGACGGCGGGGCCGCCTGCGACCGAGCCGAGGACAGCGGACACAACGGGTACTTGTGCCAGCAGGTTGCCCCGGGCCAGCCGGTTCAGGAGGTCATCGCGTGGCCCCGGTGTGATCGCGGATGCATCGAACTCACGGGGCAGGTCGAAGCTGCCGGGGACGCCGGTCACGCCAAAATCGAGCGTGGGCCCGTCATCACCGTCTATGCCGTGATGGACAATCGACGATGCCGCCCCCACCTGTTGTCCGGTATCGTAGTTGCGTACGCTGCCGCCGGCGCCGTCGAGCAACTTGACGAGGGGCACCCGGAATTCCTCCGCCAACCGTGTGGTGCTGGTGCCGCGCCAGGAGACTGCGCCGTCAGAGGCGCCGCCGCGTATTGTGAAGTCCTGGCCTGACAACATGACAGTGCGGTCATCGATCCGCGCGAAACCGCGGACCGTCGAGCCCGGGCGGAATGACGTGAGGGCGTTGTCTTCATCAAACTGGGCGACGCCGTGGGTGCTGCCGATCTCTTCGAAGGACTCACCGTCGACCAGTAAATTGATGCGCTCGCGGACGGTCAGACGCCCCTGAGACTGTTGACGCTCAATACCGTCGGGGCCGCCCATGCGCTTGCCAAGCTTGCGCATGAGGCGCACTTCGTTCATCTCGGATTCGAAAGACATGTACGTTCCTGGTTGAATTTGGGGCTGCCGGTGGGCGCGCGGGCCGATTGAAGGGTGAATGGCGTGGCCGATTGAAGGTGAAGGGTGGCCGATTGAGGTGAAAGATATGCTTGAAACGAGTTCACGGCGGTCGCGGCCGTCGAGTTGACCGCACGCTATGATGGGTTCTCAGCGTCGGCTTGTCACGCTGCCAAAAGATGACTATGGAGGTGTCGTGATGGACGCAATACGCGGTGTGCGCAACATTGTCTGGCTGTTACCGGTCGTCGCTACATTGATGGCCTGTGGGGGCCCACCGCCGTCGCCTGACCCGTTGGTCACGGAGACGATGCAAGGCGATGTGCGTGGCGCGGACGCGGGCGACGGCGTCACCGTATTTCGTGGCATCCCGTACGCCGCTGCGCCAACAGGCGAGTTACGCTGGCGTGCGCCTGCCCTGCACACCCGGTGGGAGGGTGTACGCGATGCAACCCGCTTTGGCGCTGCGTGCTGGCAGCGATTGACGCCTGCAACTTCGATCTATACGCGGGGGAATCTTGAGCGCAGCGAGGACTGTCTGTTTGCCAATGTATGGACGCCCCGCCCCGTTGTCGACGAGCGTCCCGATGTCCAAGAGCGCTTGGCAGACGAAATGCGCCCGGGCCTCGATGAGCGCCCGGTCAGGGACCAGCGCCCGGTGATGGTCTGGTTCCACGGCGGTGGCCACTCCGGTGGTTGGGGGAGCGCGCGGGTCTTCGATGGCGTGTCTTTGGCTTCCCGCGACGTGGTCGTTGTGACAATCAACTATCGACTGGGTGTGCTCGGCTTCCTGGCGCACCCGGGCCTGACGGCAGAGTCTGCCGAGGGTGCTTCCGGAAACTATGGTCTGCTCGACAAAGTCGCTGCGCTCCAATGGGTCCAGAACAACATTGCCGCGTTCGGCGGTGATCCTGACAACGTTACGATATTCGGTCAGTCCGCCGGTTCCTGGAGCGTTTGCTCACTCGTCGCGTCACCGCTTGCTCGCGGCCTCTTTCACCGGGCGATCGGGCAATCGGGCGGGTGTCTGGTCCGACCTCGACCGTTGCTTGATGCGGGTGAACGGTCTGCGCATGACATCGGTGTCAGCGCGGCGAAGGCGGCGGGGATTGAGGGTGCGGGCGCCGTAGCGGTGGCGGCCATGCGGGCCTTGCCGGCAGAGGAACTGGTCGACTCGCCGCTCGGTCGCACCGGGTCTGCCGGCGTCATTGTGGATGGCTGGTTCCTGCCGAGACCGGCCGGCGAGATTGTGCGCGCCGGTGCGCACAACCGGGTGCCAGTGATGGTCGGTTCGTTGGCGGATGAGGGCACCACGCTCTATGCGGGCATGCCCGAGTTGTCCCGATCAGCGTATGAGGAACGGGTTCGGCAGCAATATGGTGAGGCGGCGCAGGCGCTGCTCGACGCCTATGCAGGCGCTGCCGACGTCTCGACGCAACGCGCCCTGCAGGCGATGGCAGCGGACCGGGGGTTTACCCTCGAGATGCGCACCTGGGCGCGCGCGGCCCAGGCGGATGGCGCGTATCTGTATTTCATGTCCCACGCGCCGCCGGCGTTTCGCATCTATACACCGGACGCCGCTGACATTGATCTGCCACTCGGTCGGCGGGGCTATGGCGCGTACCATTCGGGCGACCTTGCCTACGTCTTCGGCAACACCCACATCGTGGGTCTGGACTGGGAGGCGCGCGATCATGTGCTTGCCCAAACGATGTCGGGCTACTGGATCAATTTCGCGAGAACGGGTGACCCGAACGGTACCGGATTGCCCGCATGGCCAGCGTATGCGCAGGCGA
>CAVOBC010000522.1:0-2604 GCA_963693635.1 Gammaproteobacteria bacterium
ACAAAGCGGCACGTATGTTTGATGAGGGTCTGCCATGCGGGGCTGAGGCGAACATGGCCAAAATGCTGGCCTCGGAAGCATCCTGGCACGCCGGAGACGTGTGCATGCAAACCCATGGCGGCTTTGCGTTCGCGAAGGAATACCACATTGAGCGAAAATTCCGCGAGACCCGTCTTTATCAGATTGCGCCCATCTCGACCAACCTCATCCTCAGCTACATCGGTGAGCACGTGCTGGACCTGCCGAGATCATTTTGACGTCAGGCGGCTGCGGACTTGATTATCCGCGGGTCAGCCAGTGACGTCCCTGCCGGTGAGTCCGGCGATGCAGCAGACGCGGGTCGCGGGCTGATCGATTCGAGATCAACGGGACCGGGACGCTTTGCCCCGTCCGTTCCGCTGTTCGTTCCGATTGGGGATGGCACCTTGACGACGATCTTGTGCAGCGGTCGCACCGGGGTTCCGCGTGCAGTTAGCCGCGCTTGACCTAACAGAATCGCGAAGCCAGCGAGTAGACCGAACAACAGTAGGATCGCAAACTCGGTCATGTCGTCCTCCTTGCCTGATCTGTGAATTTACTGAGGCCCGTCTTGCGGTCGCTGCGCACGTTAATGATGTCCTCGGCGGCGCAGAACCCGCGCCGTCTTCCCGAAAAGGGTGCCGAAGAATTCAACCGTACCCTGCAGCATCATCAACGCGGCGACCTTCGTGCGGGTCGACCAATCGACGCTTTCCAGACGCTCGGTACGGCGTTTGAGCTTGGCGAGCAGCGGTTGGCCATCACTCCATACTCGGATACGCCGGGACACTTTGCTCGCAAGCAAGATAGCCAGGACCAGGAAGATGATCCCTGGAATGATCGGAATAATCAGTCCAAGAATCCCGAGGAAAAGAAACACAACAGCGAGAGCAGTCAAACCCGCCTTACGCAGGCTCCACCCTCGACTGGCGGACTCAAAACGTTGAATTCGTGGTGTCAGTTGATAGGTCTCGCGCATTGGTCATTCCGATGAAGTGGTAACAACCTTCTCGATGCACGATGTGTGCCATATTCCTAACTAACTGATCTGTCAGACGTTTGTTCCCTGAGCCCCGTCGGTGAACCGTAACGATTGACGAGATTCGCTAACGTTTAGCGACTTACCGACTTGCGCCCTCGTCACGAAATCGGAAAACCACCTGCGGTTCATGTGGTCAGTCGCCGGCGTACCCATCGGCGACAATCATCTGCGTGCTCGCAGCCGAGTGACGGATGGCAGCGACAGGTGCGTATTCAGGGTCATTCACAAACCCGAGTGCGTGTTGACGGTCTGGAAATTCGATGACGACCAGCCGCCCCGGCGCGGGCTCACCCTCAATCGTCGCAGCATCACCCCCGCGAACTCGGTATTGACCGCCATGCTTCTCGACAAAAGCCGGCACCTGTCCGACGTAGTCGAGGTAGCGGTCTTCATCATGTACATTAATTCGTGCGATCAGGAAGGCACTCATCGGGTTCTCCAGCCGGTTGCATCGGTTTCAGCGTCGCGGACAGTATATTGGGTATTCAGCCGAGGGGGCTCACGCGTGAAAATAACTGCCCTCAAGCGATTTTGCGTTGGTGATGAGCGGCGCAAGTGTTTCATCGTGAAAGTTGAAACGGATGCTGGCATCCACGGACTCGGCGAAGTCGGTATCCCACACTGGGGCGGCGCTATCGACCAGGCGATGGGGCATCTGAGCGAACGGCCCATCGGCCAGGACCCGCTGGGTTGCCACGCGCTTCGTAGTGAACCGTACCTTTAATCCGTGTCTCCAAGCCTTGAAAGCGGGCAAGCGCATCAGTTGCCGTTTGAATTACCAGCACACCCGAGATGCGGGTTGCGGGGTCCCAGCGAGGCGCTGTCCCATGCACGGTACGGCGGGTAAGGTGCTGGCTTCACGTCATCAAACTTACGGATTCCTGTATTAGCGCAACGCAGAAAACCGCAGCGAGCAATGAGCCAAAAGCGTCGCCAAAGCTCGTCAAGGCAGCGTTCCAGAGCCACTTTCGCCCACCAACCGGCGACGACGGTGCGACAACCGGAAACGGCTTATTGGAGATGTTGCGAACGCTCCCGGCTCTATCGGTTGAATAACACGTGGACCTGGTTCACGTGCAGATTCAAAAGCACTACAGCGGTGTGTCGTTCAGTCCCGACGACTACGCGATGATTGCATTCATCGATGCGGCGATCACTGAGATCCTCAAGCAGATCGACGTCGATTATCACATCGAGTCCTACATTCGTGACATTACTCCAATAATCGCAGCCGACGCGGTCGCTGACGGACTGCCGGCGGTGACCAGCGCTGGCGACCTGCTGTTGCTGATCGACCTGATTCTCAAACTCTTCGTCAGCTGGAGCGAGGACCTCGGCGAGCTCGCCGAGGTCCTCATGGAGAGCATGGACCTGATCATCGGCCAACTCGTCAACCGTCGCGAAGATGCCGCAACGACATGCGCTGCCATAACAGAATTCATGGACGGGGAGGAGCCGCGTTTCAAGCGCCTCGAAGAGCGCTTGCGCGATCGCGAGATGTCCGTACTTGCCGGTCAAAAGGCTCGTTTTAATGCGTACTAGTT
>CAVOBC010000523.1:0-2603 GCA_963693635.1 Gammaproteobacteria bacterium
ACCGAATCTGTGCATCAACTCCGAAGAATCATTGTACGTAGATGACCAGTTCAATTGGCTGCCGATGGTTGTTGCTGCTGTGTGGGTTGTGAAAGTTACCGTGCCTGACCAGTCTTCTCACGATCTGTGCGTTTAGGGTGTTGCTGAATAAGGCCAGCAGAACCATAGACAAAATACTTCTCATCAAAGAATCTCCAGGGTGCTTGAGCTAAACCGCGATACTGCACGATGCAGAGCCCCGTAACTTCGTCGGTCGCAAGTCCCATGCCAACTAGTAAGTTATTGATTTCTATAAGAGACGGCGCGTGCAGATACGTTCATGTTAAATGCCTCGACAAAAATAAATGTCAAAATGACACTAGACAGGGACACCTTGCGGGTTATTGCCGACGTGACTGATCCATACATCATGCCGGGGCCCGATCGCCGCTGGGCATGACCGGATCAGGTGTTCGAATCACCCAAGGTCAGTTCGCTGAAGCTACTTCCCTGTCGTATCAACAATTTCATGTAGATAACTGTCCGACCGGGTCAGCCATTGACCCCCGCTCGTTTCAGTCAATCACGCCCCGATTGAGATAGTCCTTGTCTTATCTATTCATGAATAATCCGGGCTAACGAGCAGGCGTTGAGTACGTGCGCCGTAGATCTCGGCTGTGGTCCGCATACCGATTTGAATGTCGATGGTCCCCCCGCAAAGCACTGTGACGTCGAGCAGGAACGGAGAGGGCCTCTGCACGGCACAGCAATGCTGCGTCTTCGCCAGTTGTCCGATTCAGCGCTGGAGCGTGTCGTTTTGATCCGAGTTCATTTCACCTGTTGCGCGCGAACGACGCGTGCCAGGGACAATCACCTTCGTGAGAAAGGAAACGGCCAATGAGCGACGTGCTCTTTGATCTTAGCGACAAGGTTCTGACCATAACGCTCAACAAGCCGGACAAGCTGAATCCGGTGGGTGACACGATGACGATGCCAGCCATCGAACGCATCAAGGAAGCTGTGACCGACTCGGGCGTTGGGGCCATTGTGCTGACTGGCGCTGGGCGCGCGTTTTGTGCGGGCGGCGACGTCAGCAACATGGGGGTGCCGGATACTTATGAGGGCAGGGTTTAGCACCAGCGGCGACGCCATGAGCTGCCGTTTCTTCTTCATAACATTCCAAAGGTTACGATCGCTGCGGTCAACGGCTACGCGATGGGCGCGGGCCTCGGTCTTGCGGCGTCCTGCGACATTCGGCTCTCGTCGGACCGGGCGAAGTTTGGAACGGCTTTTGCCAATGTCGGACTTGGCGGGGACTTCGGCACTACGTGGCAACTGACCCGACTCCTCGGCGAATCGAAGGCCAAGGAATTGTTCTTCCTGACCGACATCATCGATGCAGCCGAGGCGCACCGCATTGGACTCGTGAACCGGTTGTTGCCTGAAGCGGACTTCATGGCTGATGTTCGCGCGATCGCATCGCGCATAGCGCACGGACCGATGATCAGCTACCGCTGGATGAAGGAGAATATCAATCAGTCATCACACGCGGACTTTCGCACCATGCTGGACAAAGAAGCAGTATCCCATCTGCGGTGTGGCCAGACAGAGGACCACAAAGAGGGCGTCGCGGCATTCATGGAGAAACGCGCCGCCAACTTCACGGGTCGTTAGGCGTCGTTTGCGAGTTGATTGGGTACGGCTTGATCCGTTCGAGAGACGCGGGCAGCGAGTTGATGAAAGAACAGCCCGTGAAGATTCTGTGGGTGAATCAAAGGGCGTGAAGACGGTTTGACAGACAACATGCGACAGCAGGTATTGGTCTTGTTCCTGGCCACATCGGCGCTTGATTCGCCGGTTGTGGCATGGGCCGAATACGATGGTACTGGCCGGGAGACGCATATGTCGGGTGACAGTGAGGAGCCGCCGTACAAAACCGGTCTCGCCGCCCTTCAGGCTGGTTGGCGATTGATTCAGGCGAGTCCGCTCGTTTCGCATGGATCTGGCGATAAATTCAGGACGGACTATCTCAAGTACGAGTTCTTCTTTGAGAAAATGGTACGAGGGTAGCCATTTTCTGCAGGCTTCGTTTCTGCGAGAAAATGCGAGGTTTGCTTGCAGACCGACTCCCAGGAATTGTCAGGATGACAATTTTGGGACAAGACACTGATTAACGTGGAGTCATAGCAATGGACAAGGACCAGGTCCTGCTCGGCCGCACCCAGATGGCCGAGTTCGCGGCCAGGGGTGTTTTGCGACTGGACGGCGTTGTGCCGCGAGCATTGAACGAGCGTTTTCTGCGTGACATCGGCGATGTCGCCGGGAGCGAGATTGCGAGCGTCGGCGAGCATTACGGACGCATTCAGGCATCGAGTGCCATTCCGGTTGTGCCGGCGGGCACCCCCCTCGCGGCGGCGTACCCGGGCGACAGCGCTCTGGCGTCGATTGTGGCGGTACCGGAGGTTGCGGGTGCGATCGCGAGTCTGGTCGGCAGCAATCCGTCACTTGACCACCATTTCCTCCACGTGACGTTTCCGCCGCACCTGACGGGCGGCAAGCAGATGCCGTCGCAGCACACCCATCAGGACTCAACCATCGATCGGCGCAAAGCATTTGATATGCAA
>CAVOBC010000524.1:0-2598 GCA_963693635.1 Gammaproteobacteria bacterium
ACCACGGCGCCGGGGATCAGCGGCCGGGTGTTTGCGCCGAGTACGTCGTTCGGGTCGCCATCGTCAGACAACGTGTGTGGCACGAAGCCATAATTGCCCGGATAGCGCATGGGCGTGTACAGATAAGGGTCCACAAAGAGCGCATTGGATGCCTTGTCCAGTTCGTATTTGATTGGCTCGCCACCAACCGGGACCTCGATGATGACATTGATGTCGTCGGGCGGATTGGTTCCGGCGGTTATCCGATCGATATTCATGGATCGGTGCTCAGGGTGTGATGTGCACTACATCAGCTTGAGAGGTTAGCTTGAGAGAGTGCTGGAGAGGTTTTGGTGCAGGGTTCGGGAGCGCAGGTCGCGCGCCGTCTTCTCCGGGCGCCGCGGATCCGCGCACTAACAGTTTGCTGAAAAAGTGCTCTCCTGCACTTTTTCAGAGTCGTGGGCCTCAACCCGTTCGCGACAAATCAACGACTTACGTCGTCGATTGCGGCCGATACTATTCACGGCTCGGGAAGCGAACGTGAAATCCATGTATCGGTCCATCAGGCTGCTTTTTCAGCAGCCTGATAAAGAAGAGTAGCCACGCATTCTGGTAGTGGCGTCAGGTGATGCGCGCGAATCGCAGGCGGCTTGCGTTCGCAACTACGGTCAGGGACGACGCGGTCATCGCGATGCCTGCAAACACCGGACTGATCAGCACGCCGAGTAGTGGATAGATGGCGCCAGCAGCGACTGGAATCAGTATGATGTTGTACGCGAAGGCAGCGAAGAGGTTCTGGTAGATGTTCGCGAGGGTCTTTCGCGAAAGCGCAATGGCGTCGGCCGCGCCGCCAATACGGCGGCCGAGGAGCGCGATGTCCGCGCTCTCAAGCGCAACGTCCGTGCCGTCCCCCACCGCAAAGCCGACGTCTGCGGCTGCGAGTGCGAGCGCATCATTGATGCCGTCGCCGACCATCCCCACGCGTTCCCCGGCCGCCTGCAATGCGTGAATCTGCGCCAGTTTGTCATCGGGCATCGCGTTGGCGACGACGTGTTCGATGCCCACGTCTCCTGCGATCGCATGCGCGGCGCTCTCGTTGTCCCCGGTCAGCATCATGACCTTTAGTCCCGCAGCTTTGAGGCGCATGACATCGGTGCGGGCATTGGGTACGGGTTGATCTGCGAGCAGAAAGTGGCCTCTGATCGATGCCCCCACGCCGACGTAGACGGCGGTCGCGGGACCGGTTTCAGCGCCCGAGCCCTGCATGCCGAGGTGGCGGGTCAAAAAGTCGTGGTTGCCAGCGGCAACCAGTTCGCCGTCCAACAAGGCCTGCACGCCCTGGCCCGGACGGGCGATGAAGTCGTCAACGGCAACCGGTTCGATGTTCTTTGCGAGGCAGTACGCGGTGATGGCGCGCCCGAGGGGGTGTTCGGACCTGGATTCGAGCGCGAGCGCCAGGCCCAGAATGGCGTCGTTGTCGTGGGCCAGAACGTTCGGCTCGCCGGTCGTGATCGTGCCCGTCTTGTCCAGCACAAGGGTGGTTAGCCCCGCCGCCGCCTGCAACGATTCGCTGGTGCGGATAAGGATGCCGCTCTCTGCGGCACGGCTGACGCCGGTCATGATCGACATGGGAATCGCGAGCCCCAGTGCACAGGGACAAGCGATGATGAGCACGCTCATAAAGACGACGATCGCGTACGAAAGCGCAGGCGCGGGCCCAAACGCGAACCAGCCGACGCCCGCCAACACCGCGATGGCGATGACCGCAGGGACGAATACCGCGGCGATGCGGTCGGTCATGCGCGCAATCTGGGGCTTGGAGTTCTGGGCCGAACGGATCTGGTCGATCATGCGTCCGAGCACCGAGCCTGCACCGACTTCAGTTGCTTGAATCGTCAGGCTGCCGTCGAGGTTGAACGTGCCGCCGGTGACGGCGTCGCCTGGGGCACGACTCACTGGTAGCGGCTCGCCGGTCAGCATCGCTTCGTTAATGCTCGCGTTGCCGAGCGTGATCACGGCATCAACGGGGATTGTTTCGCCCGGGTAGACGCGCAGCCGGTCGCTGCGACTAACCTGAGTGACCGGAATCTCGGTTTCGACGCCCTCGACGTTCCCCTCGCTGTCGCTGACGAGAAGGTGCGTTGTCTCCGGCGCGAGATTGAGCAGACGGGCGATGGCAAGTGATGACTTTCCCCGAGCGCGCTCTTCCAGCGCTTTACCCAGGCTGATGAAGCCAATGATGAAGAGCACTGCTTCGAAGAACACGTGGTGAGACATCGCGGGCACCAACTGGGGTGCCAGGACAACGAGCATGGAGAAGCTCCAGGCCGTCGATGTGCCGAGCGCAATCAGCGTGTCCATGGTGGTTGCGCCGTGTCGGCCGGCGTTGAAGGCACCCCGAAAAAATCGGCGTCCGGCGGTCGCCATTACCCCGGCGGTGAGGACGCCAGCGACCGTCCAGAACCACTGATCTGTGATGGGCGGCAGAACGCCGGTGGCCATACTGGCCATCAGCGCGGCGCCGCTGACCAGCGCCGTTGATGCGTGTAGCAGTGACCGCCGCAGATTGCGTGCCAGGTTCTGCTCGCGGGACGCGGGCGTGTCGTCTGTGATGTACGT
>CAVOBC010000525.1:0-2583 GCA_963693635.1 Gammaproteobacteria bacterium
GCTTATCGTTCAAGCGTTACGACGCTTGTCGGTAAATGTTGTAGGTGGCTGTGGTAGGTGGCTGTTGTCGGTGGATGTTGTTGGTGGATCTTGTCGGTAGATGTTTGCGGGTGGATGTCGGCTCGGGAGTCAGTTCTCGCTCTGGGCGTCGTCCGCGATCACATGTGCAAGCAGGAAGTGGCGAAGGCGATCGACCACCCAATCGGTCCGCTCGGGCGCTTTGGCGTCTCCGACAAACACGTGTTCCGGCGCATCCGTTTTTATCTCGATCAGTTCCTTGCTGACTGGCGGGTGCAATGCGCGCCCCCACTGGTTGAAAACGGCAATCGCCGATTCAGCATGTACCGTGGGGTCGGCGGCAACGTACATCAGAGCCAGTGGCGTCTCTTCATTGTCATAGCGGATGCGTTGCACCCAGTCGAGCAGTGCCTGACATTGCTGCACGGCTTTGATGCTGTACCCGGTCGTCCACACCAGTCGTTCGAGATCGGTGTTGAGTTCCCAGTGAATCTGTTTCGGTGCCACCCAACCTGCCCACACGTCGGCCCAGGGCCAGGTGAGCATGCGACCGGCGGGATTGCGCAAGCGAAAATTGGGGGCGATGAACAAAAGCGCACCGAGGCGCTCGGCGACACCGGGTTGCTGCTTCAGCCAAAGGGCGAGCGGTGCCCCGTTCGAGGTTGCAACGATGACGATGCGCTCGCCCAACTGGGCCGCGACCTCCCAGGCGTCCGCCACGCTCTGCAACCATTCGTTGGCGTCGACCAGCATGTCGCCCGGGCTGCCGCCGTGACCGGCGACGCGCATTTGCAGTACGTTGGCACCGAAACGCTGACCGAGTCTGCTCGTAACCGGCGCCGTTTCCTGCCAGCTTGCCGAGAAGCCGTGGATGTAGAGAAAGGCAATGGGCGTTCTGCCGGGCTGCTGTGGGTTCGTCCATTCAATGCGCGCCTCGGTCCCCGCTCGCAGTGACGGGACCCGCGCTTCACTGGTCGTGAGCCAATCGTCAAGGTCTTTGAGGTTGCGGACAGCGGGCACAGAGCCCCAGGTGACGCGCGAATCGAGCCGGATCCGTGGTCCGAGCAAGAAACCGAGTAGCAGAAAGCCGAGGACTGCGAAGGCGATCAGTTCGGGCAGGGCAGAGGGCAGCATAGACGCATCGGATTTGTTCGGAGTGACGAAACATAGCAGGCAGGGGCTCGGGTAGACTAGCGGCAAGTCGCCCTCGCTGGGTAAGAAGCTATTGTAAGAAGCTGTGGTAAGAAAAAGTGCAGGAAGCACTTTCAACAACCCGCGAGTGGGCGGTTAACGATTGCGTAAATCAGGAAAGCGAGGGGCGCGGCATGACGGAATACACCTCCAGGGTGCCGAAGTTTGACTACCCGGTAACCCTCCCAGAGCAGGAGGCCGCACTTGCCGCCAATCCCTTGCTCGCGCGGATGAATGCCGCACGCCGTGATTTCTCAGACCGGCACCGCCCGATCTACCACTACGTGAATCCGGAAGGTGTACTCAATGATCCCAATGGACTCTGCTACTGGCAGGACCGCTGGCACTTGTTCTATCAGGCGTATCCGCCGGAAGATACCCGCCAGCACTGGGGACATGCGATCAGTGACGATCTCATCCATTGGCGAGACCTGCCTTACTGCATCTATCCAGACCCCGAGGAGTGCTGCTTCTCGGGTAGTACGTTGGTCGAAGCTGATCGCGTGATCGCGATGTATCACGGTACGAAGGTCGGCAATATGGTGGCGACCTCGTCGGACCCATTACTCCTCAATTGGCAGAAGGTCGCAAACAAGGCCGTTATACCCATGGGTCCCGATCTGCCCTATAGCGTGTTTGATCCGTGTATATGGCGTCAGGGCGACTTCTATTACTCACTATCCGGAGGCGTGCAGTACGAGGGGCCGGGCGACAAGCCGGTGGCGGCGGACTTCCTGTTTCGGTCCAGCGATCTTGAGCATTGGGAGTATCTGCACCCATTCGTTGAGAACGACCGGTTCACCCGCGTTGGCGATGACGGCGCGTGCCCCTATTTTTGGCCAATTGGCGACAAGCATATTTTGCTCTTCTTCAGTCATATAAACGGTGGCCAATACCTGATCGGAAACTACGATACGTCGCGACAGAAGTTTGTCGTTACCAACGGCGGCGGGTTCAATTTCGGCCCGGTAGGACCTGCCGGCGTGCACGCGCCGTCGGCCACGCCGTGGGGTGATGATGTGATGGTGATCTTCAACGTGAACGCCGGCTGGAAGAGTGACGGCTGGAACCAGATCATGAGCCTGCCGCGCCAGTTGTCGCTCGGCGAGCGCGATGAATTGCTGATGAAACCGGCGGGCGACATCGAATCGCTGCGCTCGGCGCGCGAGGTGCCAGTCGTCCTTGCGTTGCCGGCCAACACCGATGTTGCGGTGCCGTCCGCGAGCGGCGATGCGATCGAGATCGTCGCCACGATCGAGGTCCAGGACGCGAAGATGGTGCAGATTAGCGTGCTCAGCGCCCCCGCCCTGGAGGAGACGACGGTCATTCGTTTCTACCCGAATCGGGGACATCGGGACCGCACAGTCGTCGACG
>CAVOBC010000526.1:0-2576 GCA_963693635.1 Gammaproteobacteria bacterium
CGCTGATCGATGACGAGATCCTGCACACGATCGCGATCGTCGGTGAACCGACTGATGTTATTGACCGAATGAAAGCCCGACTGGGCGATATCATTGGCCGTACCGGTTTCCACGTGACATCGCTGTCGGACGATGACCACGCTTCCCTGCTCGCGCGACTACGCGCCTGAGTGTACTGGCCCGTTCGGTCGTTCGTGCATCGGGCGAGCGTCTGGGATCATTGCGGCCCCCTTGGGCTGATTTATGTCTGATTTGCGAGAGAACGCGTTCGGTCCTATGCTGGCGGATCTCCACCCAATTTTGAGGCCCCGTCTGAGGGGGATCAGCATGAGCGAAGCCGAAGAAACCCAACTGGATCAAGAGCATCAAAAGCGCTATGTGTCGTCGCGCGGCCCTTTCAAAATCTGGGAAAATACGGACATCAACCCACCGTTCCCATCTGAGAAGGTGAACGTCGACAAGTCCGCCCAGGGCTTCGAGCACGCTGAACTCGCCGAGAAATTTGGCGCTGAAGCGGCAAGCCAGAAGATCGGAGAGATGGTCAAAGCTTTCACGGATGGTGCGGCGACAACGTCGCTGTTTCGTCAGGATGGGCCGGATGGCATGAGTCTGGTGCACGTGTGGTTTGGTCCCAACTTCCCGCTTTTCCGGCACAGCCACCCCAAGTTCGGTGATTGCCTGTACTACGTGGTCGCTGGTGAGATCATTCTTGGGCGACGGCATTTGGGTCCGGGTGCCGGCTTCTTTGTCCCCAATGGCATGCCCTACAAGTACACGGCCGGTCCGGCAGGCGTTGAGTTGCTCGAGTTCAGGGCAGGTGGCGGCATTCCCGATGCGCCAGGCATGAAGCTGGACGAGCATTCGCTCGAGTCCATCCAGAACATTATCGATCGCTCAAACGAGAACTCGGACACCTGGCAAGCGCCGGCGAAGATCGGCGACACGGCCTTGCGCCAGGCGGCGCTGGGCGGCGACTAGCATCCCGATAGAGACAAGAACTGGCTCGTCGGTCGAATCGTGAACTCAAAAGCGCCGAAAGGCGGCTTTTCTTTATCCTGAATTCGTGGAATGGTCGGCTAACCTTGATCCGTCCGCGTGCCCGGCAACCCCACGCTTGAACGACTCCTGAAAGATGGACTACGCTGTAAGTCGGCTCCGTTGCAATGGAGAGGGTTCATCGCCGTTGGCGTCAGGGCGCCGCAGCCCGCGCGGCCCTGCCGAGGTGCGCGGTTTCAATCACAAAGGCCTTGACCTGCTCAGACTGAGCAATATCGAGCACATGCGAGAAGCTGATCATGCCTTTGTCCTTGTAAGCACCGCCAATCACGATGCCATTCCAGACGGCGAAGGTCTCCGCGCTTGATCGGGTGAGGTTAGGCAGGATTCCGCTGTCAAACGGGCCGGCTGTGTGGCAGCAACCGCAGTGGCGCGCGAAAAGAGCGCCGGCTTGCGCGAACTCCGCTTCGCCCATCGGCTGGCGTGGTGGTGGTTCCGGAATAGGCTTAGGGCCGCTCGCCGGCGGCAATTTGGCATTGCCGCCAAGTTTGTAGGCGAGGATTCTGCCGGTTGACGCCCGTTTGCCGTCCGCGCACGGAACGGTGACGTAGAGTCCGGAGGCGCCGGCCCAACCGGCCATGAAGGCGATGTACTGCTCGCCGTTGACCTCGTAGGTGATGGGCGCTGCGATCGCGCACCATTTGCATGGTGGTCTCCCAGACCTTATCGCCGGTTGCGGCATCGAAGGCAGCGAAAGAGCAGTCCGAACCGGGCTGAAAGACGAGCCCTGCTGCCGTCGCGAGGACGCCTCACGCGCTGGGTCGGCCGTGATCGACCGTCCAGCGTGCCGATGGTTTGCGGGTCCCAGGCGAGCAGCTTGGTGACAACCTGGAAGTCGTCCTGCAGGGTCGCGTTGTGCGAGAAGTCGATGGCGGTATTCCACGTGTTGCGGTTGTACTCAAAGTCCTTCTCTTGAGAGTACACCAGGCGGTTTTCTTCGATCGGAATGTACACGAGGCCGGTGTCAGGGCTTTACGACATTGGATGCCAGTTGTGTCCCCCTGCAGGACCCGGTTTCACGATCTTGGGCTTGTCAGTGTAGGTCGCATCCGGGTTTTCAACTGGGCGACCGGTCTCCGGATTGACATGGGATGCCCAGGTGATCGGCACAAACGTCTTCGCAGAGAGAAACTCCCCGGTGATGCGATCAAGCACGTAGAAGAAACCATTCTTGGGGGCCTGCATGATGACCTTGCGCGCTTTGCCGTCGAGCACGATGTCCGCAAGAATCATCTGCTGGACAGCGGTGTAGTCCCAATTGTCGCCGGGCGTTGTCTGGTAGTACCAGGCCATCTTGCCGGTATCTGCATCGACCGCGACGATAGAGGACAGGAAAAGATTGTCGCCGCGGCCCGGACTGCGCGAGACGCGGGTCCAGGGCGCGCCATTACCGACGCCGATGTACAGGAGGTTCAGTTCCGGGTCGTCGATGGTGTCCTCGTTGATCTGCTTGAGGGGGCTGAAGCGCTGCTCATCGTAGGTTCGACCGTGGCTCAGCCAGTTTTGCGGCTCGGCGTCGG
>CAVOBC010000527.1:0-2573 GCA_963693635.1 Gammaproteobacteria bacterium
ACGTAGCCGCCGTCGTTGGCCGGACCGATCACGGCATCCTTGTCCATTAACTGCAGGAGCGCACCTTCGAGGTAGGCCGCGTCCATCTGCGGGCAGTCCGAACCGATCAGCAACACTTCATCTGCCCGGTTCACGAACGCATCGCCGCAGGCGTAACACATGCGTTGGCCAAGATCTGCCCCGCGCTGCACGTGCAACGAGGTGGTATCTGCGGCGACGGCGCTCTCAAAGAACGGGTGGTCGATGTCCGGGTACGTCCAGATCTCGAGCGGACAGAGGTCAGAGTCCTCCACGCATTCGATGATACGGCTCGCCAGCTTTTCGTGCAGCGCGGTCGCGCCGTCGACGCCGAGCGCGGGAATGAGGCGCGTCTTGACCTCCCACGGAATAGGTGTCTTGCAGAAAAGCAGGATGCGGGCGTTGGGGTATTTCATATCCACGATGTCCAGGCCGGTCAAAGACCGAAGGGCAAACTGGCCGCCGTTTAGCGGTACCAGGCAGCAAGAGTGTCCGCCGAAACACCCAGACGGTGTGCAAAACGTAGCGACCACATTAACAAGACCGTACGCATCACGCCCCGCTTTTGCCACCGACGGCTGGATGTCCCGACGAACGCGCGAATTCGGAGTGGCCTCGACCGCCGGCGCAACGCGGCGCTGAGTTCGATGTCCTCCATCAACGCGATCTCCGGGAAGCCCGGAAACGCATCCCGCCACACAAAGATCGCCTGATCACCGGTGCAGATGCCCGTGAGTGCCGAGCGCCAGTTCATCATGCGCTCGATCACGCGGAACATAGGATGGCTGCCCGACAGACGCACGTCGAAGCGGCCCCAGACTAGGCCGGAACCTGCGAGTCCATCGCTGATGAGGCTGACGAAGCCGGCAGGCAGCGACGTGTCGGCATGAAGAAAGAGGAGGATGTCGCCGCCTGCCGCGGCTGCGCCGGCGTTCATCTGGCGGGCGCGGCCTGCGGGCGAATCGATGACGCGGAAACCGAGGTCACGCGCAATCTCCGCAGACCCGTCACCGCTGCCGCCGTCCACGAGAATGCATTCGACGTCGGGCACGGCAAGAAGGGGTGCGAGCGAGGCGAGGTTGCCCGCTTCGTTGCGGACGGGAATGACGATGGAGATGGTGGGCGTGTCTGACATAAGACGGTATGCCAGCCCTTTGCCGGGCAATCAGGCTAGGTGAGTGCGCCGCCGCAACTGCTGCCCTGCCCTGCTGTGCAGCCGTAGCAGTGTTCACCGATGGCGATGGACTGGCCGGACAGGTCCATATCCAGCAGGTCCGACAGATGTGGCTTCGGCCGATCGGACACGAGCGGAATCGCAAGCATCTGGTTGAAGTCGCAATCGTAGACGTAGCCCTGATAGTCCACGCTGATGAGACTGCGACACATCACCGCGTCCAGATTGGACGCCTCGAACGAGTCCCGCAGCAGCGTCATGTACGACTGATATTGGCCCTTTGCGAGCAGCCGCGCACCGAAGCGACTGATGGGCATGTTGGCGAGCGTGTAGAGCTCGTTGAAAACGATGCCGTGATCGGCGGCAAGCTCGCGCTTGTAGTCCTGCTGCAGTTCCACCTGCGACGGCGGCAGCACCGGCGCGTCTGGATTGAACACAAGGTTGAGCGTCAGCGCTGACCCCGCCTGGCCGTACCCGACGGCATTGAGCGCCAGCAGCCCACGGATGCTGTCCTGATACACCCCCTTGCCCCGCTGCTGATCCACATTCTGCTCGGAGTAACACGGCATGGACGCGACCACCAACACATCGTTGTCCGCAAAGAACTGCGGCAGATCCTCATATCCCGGCTCAACGAGGATGGTTGGATTGCACCGGTCCATCACCGTCACGCCCAACGCCCGCGCCGACGTCACGAGACGCCGAAACTCCGGATTCATCTCTGGCGAACCACCCGTGAGATCAATCGTGCCAATCTGCTGCTTCTCAAGATAATCGAGCACCAGATCAATCGTCGCCGCATCCATCAACTCTGTCCGCGTCGGCCCGGCATTCACATGACAATGCGTGCAGGAGAGATTGCAGAGGTAACCGAGGTTGACCTGCAACGTGGTGAGGTCACCGCGCGCGATGGGCGGAAAGTCGGTTTCGAGGAGTAGCGGGCGGGTATCCTGCATGGGGGTCTGGGTGTTGTTGGTGTTCTGTTCTTCTATAGACCGGGAATCGGGGGTGGTTGTTACGTTTTGCGTGCCCGACGGATTCGATTGGATGGAATAATGGCGGTTTGGTGGTGTTTGTGCCAGTCGTGGGGAATCGCTCCTGTCTGTCTGGAGGAAGGTTCACAGTTCACTGCGTGGCTTTGCCAACCTGGCGCTGTTGTATACTCGGCAGGTCCGCGCCGCTGCTGAGATCGATCCATCAGACCGCGCCGCCCGCGACTCACTGCCCTGGTAGCTCAGCTGGATAGAGCATCCGCCTCCTAAGCGGAGGGTCACAGGTTCGACTCCTGTTCAGGGCACCAATATGGTTGCCTGGGAAATCCGAGGATGTCCGAGACAGTCCACGAACTATACTTAACCTCCTGTTTTTAATGAGTTAATGG
>CAVOBC010000528.1:0-2567 GCA_963693635.1 Gammaproteobacteria bacterium
ACGCCTTTTCGGTCAGTCCCGGCTCAAGTTCATCGATCGGGTAGTCATGCGGCACATACGCGGCGAATGCCACTTCCCCGAATGTCTTCGACAGATTACTCGCACGCACCTTGAATTCGCCCGCCTCGAATTCAACCTGATCAACATCATCGACCCGCATCAGGTGAGCGGCTATGCGGCGCCCCTTGGCAATGACCTTGTCCGCGGCCTTCACGATCGCCGACCCGCCCACTGCGAGCGACCGGGACCCATAGCTGCCGAGGCCGAAGTCCATCTTGCCGGTGTCACCGTGAATCACGTCGACGTCATCGATCGATATGCCAAGCTTCGTCGCGATGATCTGCGCGAAGGTGGTTTCGTGGCCCTGGCCATGACTGTGCGACCCGGTCAACACCGAAACACTGCCAGTGGGGTTAACCCGCACCTCGGCAGACTCATACAAGCCGAGGCCAGCCCCCAGCGACCCTACTGCCGCCGACGGCGCGATACCGCAGGCCTCGATGTAGCAGGAAAGGCCGATGCCACGCAGTTTGCCAGCGGCCTCCGATGCCGCCTTGCGGTCCTTGAAGCCATCATAGTCGGCCATCTCCAATGCCCGACTCAGGCTCGCGTCGTAGTCTCCGGTGTCATACGTCAGGATCACCGGTGTCTCGTAGGGAAACTGATCCGGCTGGATGAAGTTGCGCCGGCGCAGTTCCGCCGGATCAACGCCGGTTTCGCGCGCCGCAACCTCAATGATCCGTTCCAGCACGTAGGTTGCTTCCGGCCTGCCAGCGCCCCGGTAGGCATCAACGGGCGCGGTATTGGTGAAGACGGCATCCACTTCGACGTAAATCGCCGGCGTTCGATATTGCCCGGCAAGCAACGTGCCGTAGAGGTACGTGGGTACGGCGGACGCAAAAGACGACAGGTAAGCGCCCATGTTCGCCGTCGTCTTGACGTGTAAGCCAAGAAAGTGGCCATCAGCGTCAAGGGCAAGTCGCGCCGTTGTCTCATGGTCGCGGCCGTGCGCATCAGCCAGGAAAGACTCGGACCGCTCGCCGGTCCACTTCACTGGTATTCCCAGCCGCTTGGACGCCCAGGCAACCGCTGTCTCTTCGGAGTAGACAAAGATCTTGGAGCCAAATCCACCACCAACATCCGGCGCGATAATCCGCAGCTTGTGTTCCGGTGCCAACTGTACGAACGCCGCAAATATCAGTCGCGCGAGGTGCGGATTCTGGCTCGTAGTGTAGAGGGTCAACTCATCGGTCGACGGGTTGTAGTCACCAATGGCAGCGCGAGGTTCCATCGCGTTCGGAATAAGCCGATTATTTGTCAGACTCAACTCGGTCACGTGGGCCGCACCAACGAATGCGGCCGCGGTCGCGTCGCTGTCGCCGAGTTCCCACTCGTAGCAGGTGTTGCGCGGGATATCCGCATAGATCTGATCACCGTCCTGCGCTGCACCCACCTGCGCGACCGGCGTCAGTTCATCGTAGTCCACCTCCACCAATTCAGCGGCATCTTTTGCTGCAACATAGGTTTCCGCGATCACGATGGCAACCGGTTCACCCACGTAGTTGACCTCGGTCGCGGCCATCACCGGGTGCGCCGGACCTTTCATTTCGCTGCCGTCTTTCGAGTGGACCATCCATCCACACGGCAGAGACCCCAGTCCATCTGCAGCAACGTCCACGCCGGTCAGAACGGCAACCACACCCGCCGCTGCTTCTGCCGAAGCGGTGTCGATGCCCGCTATCCGCGCACGCGCCACATAGGAGCGAACAAACACCGCATAATGCTGTCCGCGGACGTTGATATCGTCTGTATATTGTCCTTTGCCTGTGATGAAGCGGATGTCCTCTTTTCGCAGAACTCTCGCGCCGATGCCATCTGCCCGGGCTGCTTCGCTCATGAGTCTGCCCCCGACTCCATCGACTGGGCCGCCGATTCGACGGCGGCCACGATATTCTGGTAGCCCGTGCACCGACAGATGTTGCCCTCGAGGCCCTCCCGGACGGACTGCTCAGTGACTTCCCTGGCTTTCTCAACCAGATCAATCGCCGACATGATCATGCCGGGCGTGCAGAACCCGCACTGCAGGCCATGACACTCGCGAAAGGCCTTTTGCATCGGATGCAGATCGTTGGCGCTGCCAATGCCCTCAATCGTAGTCACTGCCTGACCGTCAACCTGCACGGCCAGCAAGGTACAGGATTTGACAGCGTCGCCGTTCAGATGAACCGTGCACGCACCACATTGGCTGGTGTCACATCCGACGTGGGTACCGGTGAGATCAATCTGATCTCTTAGAAAGTCAACGAGAAGGGTACTGGGTGCCACCTCCCGCGAAATTTCTTTGCCATTAACGGTCAGGCTGATGCTATGGGGCATTGGTTTCTCCGGGTCTTGACCAGGCGGCTGTGCCACTGAGGCGACTGCCGCCATTTAAGTGCTCGTAGTTTGAGTGTTCGTAGTCTGAGTGTTCGTAGTCTGAGTGTTCGTAGTCTGAGTGTTCGTAGTCTGAGTGTTCGTAGTCTGAGTGTTCGTAGTCTGAGCAATAGTCGTGAATGCCGGTCGTTTTG
>CAVOBC010000529.1:0-2557 GCA_963693635.1 Gammaproteobacteria bacterium
CACAATTCGTGACCACCGGGCGGGGCTTTTCGGATGCGAGTCAACAACTTGCCGCGCTCGCGACAATTCGGGCGAACAATGCGCCCTTTGATGACACGGCTCGGGTCGTGATCGCCCACGCACCCCGCATCTGTGGCTGCATCCTTGTGCTGGCGAAGTGGGACGATGAGCGGCAAGCGCTGATGCAACGCCTTGAGCAGATGTCGGTTCCGGTCGTCTGTCTTGTTGTCGGCCTCGAGCAACCCGACGTTCCGGCAGGCGTGCACGGACTCACCGTCGGCAATATAGAAGCGGGCCTGGCTGTCCTGTGAACGCATCACCCCAACCGGACAACTCCGCGGGCATGGACGTCACGCGCGCAGAAAGCCGGCCCACCAAGCCACGCTTCATCCATGGCGCCATGATTCTGCTGTGGGGTCTGCACTCCGACCTGATTCTGGCGGCGCTACCGCTCGCAATCGTGCTCGAAGCGCGGCACCTGACGACATTGCGCTGGGACCTCGACAAATCCGACTTCTATCGCGTCGCCGACCTGACTCGCATCGCGTTCGTAGCAATGGTCGTCTACCTGCTCGTGAATGCCCGCGAAACCCATTTCATCATTACGATGCTGCAGTGGCTTCCGATCCTCTTCTACCCCTTGCTGATCGTGCATGCCTTGAGCCTGAATTCGCGAATGAGTCTCGACGTGCTGTTTTACTCCCTGCGCAAGCAAAAGGCCCCCGTGACCCAGTCCTGGGACCTCGATTACCTGCACCTTGGGCTTTGCTTCATCGCCATTGGCACGTCGCCTGACGCAAGCCTCTACTTCCTGCCGCTCATCGCCGCCGTCACTGCAGTCGCCCTGTTTCCATTGCGGCCTGATCGGTACGCGACATCGCTTTGGGCGCTTCTGCTTTGTGCCGCTTTTCTTGGCAGCTACGGCGGCGCGCTCGTTCTGCGGGAGGCGCATCTCGCGCTCAAGGAGAGAACGGCACATTGGCTGGCCAATTACCTCTCACAGCGCACGGATCCACTCAAGACCCGCACCGGCCTCGGCGCGGTCGGGAGAATGAAACTTTCGGACAGGATCATGTTTAGGGTCGCGGCCGAGGGCACCAGTCAGGTCCCGAGGTTGCTGCGTGAAGCCGCCTACGATTTGCCGGTCGGCACCGACTGGATGGTTCTGAATGCCGGATTTCGCACGGTGGCACCGGTCGGCGATTTCCTCTGGTCGCTCGCGCCACCACGTCAGGTCGAACACAGCATGCAGATCTTCCGCGAGTTCGATACCCCGCAGGATATTATCCCGGTGCCACCGAGCGTTACCGCGGTCGACAATTTGCCCGCCGTCGAACTGAAACAAAGCCGGTTCGGCACGGTTCAGGGCGCCGGCCTTGTACCGAGTCCCGGCTATCGCGTGCGCTATGACTTCGCCGGCTCCGTCGGTCAGGGACCGCAGCCAAGCGATCTCTACATTCCCGAAGAGTTTGTCGGCATGCTCGATGGCGTCACCGTGGCGACCGGGCCGGACCCCCTGACGCGAGTCCGGCGCCATTTCAACGACTTCCGGTACTCACTTTTCAGGCCGCACAAGACCGACACGCCCCTCGCCGACTTCCTCTTCGATTCGCGTGCGGGACATTGTGAGTACTTTGCGAGCAGTACTGTCCTGCTCCTGCGCAAGCTCGGCGTACCCGCCCGGTATGTCGTCGGCTATGCTGTGGAAGAATTCAGCCCGTCGCTCGGCATGTACGTCGTGCGTCAACGGCACGCACATGCGTGGGCTATCGCCTGGCTCGACGGTCGCTGGCAGGCCGTAGACACGACGCCTTCGGTGTGGCTGGACTCGGAGGCCGCGGCCGCTGGCACCCTGACCCCACTCGGTGATCTCATCTCGAACGGTCTCTTTCTGACCGGCATGTGGTGGGAGCGCCAGCGCATGGAAGACTATGAACCATTTTTATACCTGATCGGCGTACTGCTTAGCCTTTACCTCGCATTCCGCATCGCCAGATCAGATCAGGTGCACGTCGACCAGGCGACCTCCGATCAGGCGTTGGCGAGTGCGGGCCATCACTCACCTTTTTACCGGATAGAGGCAGCACTGACGGCGGTGGGCCTCACGCGGCACACGGGCGAGGCGATGAGCCACTGGCTGCGGCGCATCGACCACATTGAGGCGTTGCCCATCCTCACGCTTCATTACAGGGTCCGTTTCGACCCGAGCGCAGCGGCCGAAGACCACCTCGCCGAGCTAACCTCCGCAACAGATGTCTGGGAAGCGGAGTTCCGCGCCCCAACTGTTGCGGCAGCAAATGAAGAGGAAGGCGAGGTTGGGGGTTAGGCGCGGCGGTGACGGAGCGAAGAATGCGCCTGAGGGGCGGCAGCGCACCGTTCGGTCGAACGTTCAGGCCACTGATCAGATTCCGCACGAGGCCGGGCCAAAATAGCCACAAGCCAGAAAAAACCACTTCTCGACACCATTCAGATAAGTTACGATTCCATCTCCGAAGCTCGACTATACTTTCACTGGCATGGTCATGGGCTAAGATGACAACGTGGCTAACAGAGACCC
>CAVOBC010000530.1:0-2553 GCA_963693635.1 Gammaproteobacteria bacterium
AGCGGGTCGCTTGCACCGTGAATCAACAGCATGGGCGGTTCATCGCCGTCGACATAGGTGATCGGATTGGCGCGCGCGACGAGGTCCGGGCGCGATTGGATGGCTGTGCCTATCAGTTGGGACTCCGGCGAGTCCGGAGCGTCGTGATCTAACTCGCTGCTGATTGAATGGCTGTCCATTTGCAGGAAGTCGGTCGGCCCGAATAGATCGACCACTGCGCGTACCCGACAATCGTTTGCCGTTAGTCCATCGGGCAACAAACCGTCGGTTGCGGACGTCGTTCCAGCAAGCGCGGCGAGATGCCCCCCTGCGGAGGGGCCCAGAACGGCAATACGATCCGGGTCCAGCCGGTATTGTGGGGCGTGACGTCGCAGCCACGCGAGCGCGTATTTGACGTCGTGAATCTGCGCTGGAAACAAGGCTTGGTCCGATAGACGATAGGTGATTGAGGCAACAGCGAGACCGTGTCCCGTCAGACATAGCCACGGCTGCTTCAAAACCTGGTGGCGGTCACCGACGCGCCAGGCACCGCCGAAGATGTAAACGACCACCGGTGTGGGATCCGTGCGGCCACTCGTCGGCAGATAGAGATCTAGTAGCAGATCTGTATCGTTTGCCGTGTGAAAGACGAGATCTGTCATCGCTTCATAGGCTGCTGTCATACGTCTCCTTGTGGCGCCGGGTGCCGACTCTCCTGCCTGATCGCAGGGTGCTGGATTGGTTTTGACCTACGGGCTGAAGATGGGCAACGCCGATCACTTCAAGAGTTACGGCAAGAATCTCGCTAATGAGGAAGACAAGGCCCGCACGTACCTCTCTTCAACCAGACGGATGAGAGGATCAGGAAGGCGCGGGATAAAGCTGCCCGCCGATGACCGTTTTTGCCGCAGTCGTGACGCGCAGGTTCACGTGAAATAGACGCCGCCGGTGGTGTTGCGCAGTTTGTCCCGCGCAATCACCATGCGGTGGACTTCCGATGGGCCCTCACCGATACGTTTGACGCGCAATTCGCGATACCAGCGCTCAAGTGGCATCTCCTGGGCGACGCCCATGCCGCCGAACATCTGTATCGCGCGGTCGATGACCCGCCCGGCGGTTTCCGTGCCATACAGTTTGACTATTGACGCATCAACCTTGCCTGGTTCGCCGGCATCGATGCGCGACGCAGCCTCATAGACGAGCAGGCGCGCAGCTTTCAACTCAACCTCGGAGTCGGCGATCATCCATTGGATGGCCTGCTTGTCCATGAGCATGCCGTCACGGGTCGGTCGCTGGCGGACCCAACCGCAGGCCATGTCGAGCGCTTCCTGGGCCATGCCAATGCACCCGGCCGCGTACGGAACGCGCGCATCCACGAGCCAGGATTGTGCAACACTGAAGCCTTGTCCAACCGTGCCAAGAACGTTTTCCTCCGGTACCTCGCAGTTGTCGAGCACAATCTCCCATGGTGACAGGGCGCGGATTACCTTGATCTCGTTGAAGGAAATGCCCTTGAATGTTGGTTCGACGATGAAGGCTGTGATTTTGGGTGGTTCGCCTTCCGCGCCGTCATCGGTGCGTGCAAAGACGATGCCAAAGGTGCAATGGCCGGCGGCGGTGATCCACATCTTGCGCCCGTTAAGGATCCACTTGTCACCCTCGTGAGTCGCGCGCGTGGTGATGTTGTTTCTGGGGTCAGATCCGCCGGTCGGCTCAGTGATCGCGACAAAAGCACTCGCCCGCCCTTCGACACAAGGCACGCCGTATTTTTCGCGCTGGATGCGGGTGCCGCTCCAGATGATGTTGGGTGGACCGCCGCCAAACGCGCCGAGCGCTGGCGCGTAACCACCGAGACGACACTTGGCAGACTCCTCGGCGATGACCACCCGAGTCATCGCACTCACGGGGTTGCCGCCATATTCTTCTGGCACCGAGAGACGTGTGAGCCCCATTTCCTCTGCGATCGCGCGCAGGTGGGCACGGTCTTCCACCGAACAACCGGTCGCGTCGTGAGGCAGTTTATCTTCGATCGGTTTGACCTCTTCACGCATGAAGCGGCGAATTTGCTCACGAAGGAGCACGAGTTCTTCTGGCAGGGTGAAGCCGTAGTAATCGCTGGCGTCGGACATGACGGGGCCTTCATAGAGAGTCATCCCGTCAGCCTATCATTGCCCGGGCATCCCCTGCTGACAATGTGAATCTGGTCCGGGGTCGGAGTGCCGTCAGCGCCAGGGTTCCGGGTCAGGGGGTCGCACTACGCGCCGGGAACTCAACCACCCGATCGTCGCGGGCTGATGACGGCCGGTTGATGTCAAGGCTTGCGATCAACGCATGCAGGTGACCACGTCAGAGTTGCAGATTGGTCGCGGTGCGGGAAACGTTCCAGCCGGCGCGAATCAGATGTGCATGGAGCAAGCTGCGTTGAAACTCGCAGGTGGCGGTGCGGAAATCCGCCTCCATAAAATCCTTAACCTATTGTTATATCAAGGATATTTGCGTTTATGTCCCAAGACAAATCGAGGACATGTACCACTTTTTGTACCACATTAATCCACCTTTGCGCTTGTCCTAAAA
>CAVOBC010000531.1:0-2549 GCA_963693635.1 Gammaproteobacteria bacterium
CCAGATCAAGCGTGGTCCCATCCTCGAATTTCTTTAAGAGCGCTTCTTCCTGCGGACAGCTAAACTTTAGGCTCGACGCATTGATAGTCAGGGCCTCCTGGCACTTTTTACCAAGAGCGATGCTGATCTAAAACGCCTCCGAGAAATGGAAGAGCCCTAACCGAACCCGACCCATCCAGTTGTGCGAACTCGCCCAATTAGCGTCAAAAAGGCGGTGTTCGTTAATCCACAAGTTAAACAACGGATCAAGGGGCTCAAGGCAGATTAAAGTGACGCGCTGCTACGGCTGCTTTACGAGCAGGCGCATGTACCTGAGGACCAATTCCGACTACGCTGGAAGCCCGGCACCATCGTGCTATGGGACATCCCTTCAACCCAGCATTACGCCGCCAATGACTACTACCCCAACCGCCGCACGATGGAACGCGTCGCAGTACTTGGTGATAGGCCTTATTGAAGAAACTAACGGCTGACATCCGATATTATTGAACTGAACTTAAACATGCTACAAAACACGTAATACGGAGAAGGCGGCCTGCGGTACGCCTTTTGTGACTTACACTGCATCTAGACTGCGTAGGAACGAATCCAACCCACCATTATGAGCGCCGCACCCGAACAAATTCTGCAATCCGTATTCGGTTTCCCCGCCTTCCGGCCCGGCCAGCGTGAGATCGTCGACCGGCTGATCGACGGCACACACACGCTTTCGGTGATGCCGACCGGCGCGGGCAAGTCGATCTGCTATCAGCTTCCCGCCCTGATCGCCAAACACCTGACCGTGGTGATTTCACCCCTGGTAGCGCTGATGGATGATCAAGTCGCCGGACTGCGCGCCAATGGTGTGGACGCAGTCTGTATCCACTCCAACCGATCTCGCGAAGACAATGTGGCTGATTGGCGTCAGGTCCAGGACGGCTCGATCAAGCTACTTTATCTTTCCCCCGAACGCCTTATGACCGAGCGCATGCTGGTCGCGCTCCAGGCTCTCGACCCGGCGATGTTCGTCGTCGACGAGGCCCATTGCATCTCAAAATGGGGATTTAGCTTCCGTCCCGAATACGAAGCGCTTTCGGGCCTACGGGGGCATTTTCCAAATGCGACCCTCAGTGCTTTCACCGCTACGGCGGACACGGCAACCCGGCAGGACATCGCTAGCAAACTGTTTGGCGGCAAGGGCGACATCGTGGTGCGCGGCTTCGACCGCCCCAACCTCCAATTGGCCGTCACCCCGAAGACCGACCGGCACAAACAGTTGCTTGATTTTCTGGAGCCCCGGCGGGATGGCTCGGGAATCGTCTATTGTCTGTCACGCAAGCTGACCGATGAAACCGCCAGGCTGCTGCGCGTGAAAGGCTACAAGGCGCTGCCCTATCACGCCGGATTGCCCCAGGATGTACGACGGGAAAATCAGGAAACTTTTATGGCCGAGGACGGGGTCATCATGGTCGCCACGATCGCGTTCGGCATGGGGATCGACAAGCCGGATATCCGCTACGTCTTCCATTTGAACCTGCCGGGGAGCGTGGAAGCCTATTATCAAGAAATCGGCCGGGCCGGACGCGACGGGAAGCCTGCCGAGGTTCATATGCTTTACGGGCTCGACGATATTCGGATGCGGCGCCAGTTTATCGTCCAGGATGAAGGGAATGAGGATCACAAGCGCCGGGAGCACAAACGGCTAGATTCCCTGTTGGCCTATGGCGAGGCCACGACATGCCGCCGGGTGGCACTGCTCACATATTTCGGCGAGAACACACAGCCCTGCGGCAACTGCGATATTTGTATTGATCCGCCAACGCTGATCGACGGAACCAAGGAAGCCCAGATGCTGCTAACCGCCGTTGGCAGCACGGGACAGGTTTTCGGTGCGGCCCACATTGTAGATGTGTTACGCGGCTCGGTTTCGGAAAAAATTCTTGCGCGCGGTCACAATTCCTTACCAGTCTATGGCGCAGGCAAGGAGCGTCCGAAGAATTTCTGGACCGCGTTTATCCGGCAGGTCGTGGCCTCAGGCTTTCTATCCATCGATGTGGAAGGGTATGGCGGGCTCCAGCTGGCCGAAAAGGCCGAACCACTGCTGAAAGGTGAAACAGGATTTGAATACCGGGATATCCCAAAGACGAAAGCGGCAGGATCGAGAAAGTCCCGCGCCGTCGTCGTCGCCCTCGACGATGCCGATGCCGAACTTCTCGCTCGCCTGAAAGGGATACGGCGTGAGCTTGCCCAGCAACGGAAGGTTCCCGCCTATGTGATCTTCTCAGATGCCACCCTGCACGACATGTGCGTGATGAAACCGAATAACCTCGATACCCTGGCACTCGTGAACGGTGTGGGGCCGAAGAAGCTGAAGGATTTTGGAGATTTGTTTCTCGGTGCCCTACGAGAAATTGTAAATTAGTCGCGTGCACAGAATCGTGCCGAACTTGCGAGGGCTACCATACTTCGCAGAGTGCCGTATCAATTGAATACCACCTAAAGTTAGTCCGCCCTCAACCCGAATGCGGACATTATGGAGGTAATTTCTAATGTCTGCTTCTGACTCGTGG